>JAYVNL010000227.1:0-3857 GCA_043758495.1 Rhizobacter sp. | reverse complement strand
GATAGTCGGCGTGGTCGGCGGCTTCGAAGGTGAGTGAAGAAATGTTGCGCCAGTCGAGCGGTGCCGTGCCCGAGGCGATGCGGTCGGGCCATGCCAGGCCGAACGCGATCGGCACCCGCATGTCGGGGGTACCGAGTTGCGCCAGCACCGACTGGTCGCGGTACACGACCATCGAGTGGATGATGCTTTGCGGATGGATCACGACCTCGATCTGCTCGGGGGCGAGGTCGAACAGGAAGTGGGCCTCGATGACCTCGAGCGCCTTGTTCATCATCGTCGCCGAGTCGACCGAGATTTTGCGACCCATGACCCAGTTCGGATGCGCGCAGGCCTGGTCGGGCGTGACGTCGGCGAGCGATGCCTGGTCGCGGCCGCGAAAGGGCCCACCCGAGGCCGTGAGCACGATGTGGTCGATGCGCTCGGGCCACGTCGCGCGGTCGTGCGGCAGGCACTGGAAGATCGCCGAGTGCTCGCTGTCGATCGGTAGCAGCGTTGCGCCGCCGCGGGCGATGGCGCCGGTGAAGAGACGGCCGCCGACGACGAGCGCTTCCTTGTTGGCGAGCAGCACGCGCTTGCCGGCCTCGGCCGCGGCAATGCACGGCGCCAGCCCGGCAGCGCCGACGATCGCCGCCATCACGACATCGACCTCGGGATGGCACGCCAGCTCGCACAGCGCCTTCGCCCCGGCGACAACCTCGGTGCGGGCGCCGGCGTCGCGCAGGCGGGCGGCGAGGTGGCGGGCACCGGCTTCGTCGCCGACGACAGCGAAACGCGGCGACGTGCGCAGGCATTGCGCGTACAGCTCGTCGAGGCGGCGCTGCGCCGTCAAGGCGAAGATCTCGAAGCGGTCGGGATGGCGAAGGGCGACGTCGAGCGTCGCAGCGCCGACCGAGCCGGTGGCGCCGAGGATGCAGAGGCGCTGCACGTCGCGTTGGTGCGGAGACACCGCCGGGCTCATCGCGACGCCAGCGCCAGTGCGATCGGGAAGACCGGCAACAAGGCGTCGACGCGGTCGAGAATGCCGCCATGGCCGGGCAGCAGCGCGCTGCTGTCCTTGGCGCCGGCGCTGCGCTTGACCAGCGACTCGAAGAGGTCACCGACCACGCTCATCGCGACCAGGAAAACGACGACGAGGGCCAGACCGGCGAAGCCGAAGCGGCCGGCGATCGTCGTGTAGATGCTGGCCGAGCCGGTCGCGAATCGGGCGTCGATGGCGAGCCAGGCGGCGGCGACGAGCACGGCCCCGGACATGCCGCTCCACACGCCCTCCCAGCTCTTGCCCGGGCTGATCGCCAGCGCGAGCTTGCGCTTGCCGAAAGCGCGGCCGCCGAAATAGGCGAACACGTCGGCAGCCCAGACGAGCACGAAGATCGAGAGAATGAAGTTGAGGCCGACCGACTTCGCATTGGCGAGCGCCAGCCAGGCGGTCCAGAGCGCCACCAGGCCGATGACCCAGCGCAGCGCCCGCGGCAGCCGTGGCCAGCCGGCGACGCCGCCGCGCAGCGCCCAGGTGCCGCCGAGCACCCACGCGGCCATCGCCACCCACCAGGCCAGCGGCGGCGCTGCGGTGGTCCAGCCTGCGAGCAGCGCCAGCGCGCAGGCAAAGCCGAGCAGCGCCCCGAGCGGGATGGCGAGCGCCCCGGCCTGATTCAGGCGAGCCCACTCCCAGCCAGCCGCGGCCATGGCAAGCAGGGTGAGAACGGCGAACGGCCATTCGGCACTGACGACGAGAGCGGGAAGGAGCAGGGCCAGCAGCACCAGCGCGGTTGCGATTCGCTGCCTCAGCACACCGCGGCGCCTCAGTGCCCGCTCGAGACGAGCTCGGCGGGAGGAGCGACAGCGCCGAAGCGGCGCTCGCGGCGAGCATATTGCGCCAGGGCGGCGTCGAGCTCCTCGGTGCCGAACTCGGGCCACAGGCATTCGGTGAAGACGAGCTCCGAATAGGCCGCCTGCCAGAGCAGGAAGTTGCTGATGCGCAGCTCGCCGCCGGTGCGGATGAAGAGATCGGGATCGGGCGCGTAGCTGAGCGCCATGTAACTGTTGAGCGTGCGTTCGTCGAGCTCGTCAGCCGCGACGCCGGCCATCATGGCCTGGCGGCAGGCCTGCACGATGTCCCAGCGGCCGCCGTAGTTGAAGGCCACCGATAGCTGGATGCGGGTGTTGTGGCAGGTGCTGTCTTCAGCATCCTGCCAAGCCTGGCGCAGCTTCTCCGAGACCTGGGTGCGGTCGCCGACGATGCGCACGCGAACGCCATCGCCGGCGAGCTTGGCGAGGTACTTCGAGACGGCGACGAGCACCAGCCCCATCAGGCTCGAGACTTCCTCGCTGGGCCGCTTCCAGTTCTCCGACGAGAACGCGAAGACAGTGAGGTATTCGATGCCGCGGTCGGCGCATGCATCGACCGTGCGCACCAGCGCATCGACGCCCTGCTTGTGCCCGAACAGGCGCGGCATCCGCCGCTTCTTGGCCCAGCGACCGTTGCCATCCATGACGATGGCCACGTGGCGAGGAACCGGCGATGGCAGGTCGGACGGCTCGTCCATCACACCGCCATGATCTCGGCTTCCTTGGCCGTGTTGAGTCGATCGATCTCGGCGATCGAGCGGTCGGTGAGCTTCTGCAGATCGTCGAGCGAGCGGCGCTCGTCGTCCTCGGTGATCTCCTTGGCCTTGCTCAGCCGCTTGGCGTGGTCGTTGGCGTCGCGACGAAGATTGCGGACGACGATCTTGGCCTCTTCGCTGACACGATGCACGACCTTCGTGAGCTCGCGGCGACGCTCCTCGGTCAACGCCGGCATCGGAATGCGCAGGAGATCACCCTGCGACGAAGGATTGAGTCCGAGCCCCGATTCGCGGATCGCTTTCTCGAGCTTCGGGCCCATGCCCTTTTCCCAGGGCTGGACGCTGATGGTGCGGGCGTCGAGCAAAGTGACGTTGGCGACCTGGCTGATCGGCACCTGCGAGCCGTAGTACTCGACCTGAACCTGATCGAGGATGCCCGGGTGAGCGCGCCCGGTTCGGATCTTCTGCAGCTCGTTCCTGAACGATTCGATCGAGCGAGCCATCTTCTGCTCGGCCGTCGTCTTGATCTCAGCGATGGTCATGTCGCGTGGTCCTCAGCGCTTGTCCTATACATGCACGAGCGTGCCTTCGTCCTCGCCCATCACCACCCTCTTGAGCGCTCCGGGCTTGAAGATGGAGAAGACGCGGATCGGCAGTTTCTGGTCGCGGCAGAGCGCGAACGCGGTCGCGTCGAGCACCTGCAGATTCTTGATGATCGCCTCGTCGAAGGTGATGCGCGAGTAGCGTGTCGCCGTCGGGTCCTTCTTCGGGTCGGCGCTGTAGACGCCGTCGACCTTGGTCGCCTTCAGGACGATCTGGGCGCCGATCTCGGCGCCGCGCAGTGCGGCGGCGGTGTCGGTCGTGAAGAAGGGGTTGCCGGTGCCGGCCGCGAAGACCACGACCTTGCCCTCTTCCAGGTACTGCAGCGCCTTCGGCCGCACGTAGGGCTCGACGACCTGCTCGATGCCGATGGCCGACATGACCCGCGCCGTGATGCCTTCCTGGCGCATGGTGTCGGCCAGGGCCAGCGCATTCATCACCGTCGCCAGCATGCCCATGTAGTCGGCGGTGGCGCGGTCCATGCCAACCGAGCCGCCGGCGACGCCGCGAAAGATGTTGCCGCCGCCGATGACGACCGCGACCTCGCAGCCGAGCTGCGTGACTTCCTGAACCTCGCGGACGATGCGGACGATGGTTGCGCGGTTGATGCCGTACGCATCGTCACCCATCAAGGCTTCACCGGAAAGCTTCAGCAGGATGCGCTTGTACGCGGCCATGCGTTCGGTTCCTCTTGTT
>JAYVNL010000226.1:0-11832 GCA_043758495.1 Rhizobacter sp. | reverse complement strand
CGGGAGCGGAGCGACCGGGGGGCGGAAATCCTGGATTTGTCGTCGCCGATGTCCGCTCCAGTCGTGGCGAGGTCGGCACCGTCGACTACACCGACCCGGCGCGGCCGGCGTGGTCGGTCGGCCGCTCGGTGGCGCTCCTGGAGCTCGCCCTCACCGGCCTGCGCGAGGCGAGCGAGAAGGGGTTGACCGGCAAGACGCTGCAGTGCCCGAACTGCGGCGCCGCGCTCGAGGTCAAGCTGGCGACGACGCAGTCGATCGTCTGCCACCAGTGCAAGTCGGTGGTCGATGTCTCGAAGGGCGTCGGCGGCGATCTCGCCCACTATGCGCAGGACAACGGCAGCGCACCGCAGATCCCGCTCGGCAGCGTCGGCACGCTCGCATTCGGCGGCAAGGAGGCGTTGCCGTGGCAAGTGGTCGGCTACGTCGAGCGCTGCGAGGTCGAGCAGGACGCTGACGACGATCAGAGCGTCTGGCGCGAGTACCTGCTCTACAACCGCATGGCCGGATTCGCCTTCGTCGTCGATGCCAACGACGGCTGGAGCGGGTCGGTGCCGATCACCGGCGCACCGGAGCGGGCCGGCGACGCCGTCAAGCTCGACGGCGTGCTCTACCGCAAGCTCTACGACTACAGCGGCCAGATCACCTACGTGCTCGGCGAGTTCTATTGGCAGCTGACGCGCCAGCAGCGCACGGCCAACACCGATTACCAGGGCACCGGCGCCGCCGCCGCGAAGCGCCTCAACCGCGAGCAGACCGTGGCCGCCGGCAGTCAGGAGATCGTCTGGTCAGCCGGCGAGACGCTGTCGGCCGAGGCGGTGATGAAGGCCTTCGGCCTCGGCGCCGACCAGCTTGCCGCCCTGCATCGAGATGCCCTGCCGACGGCACTGGGCAAGTCGTCGCTGCTCGCCAAGATCGCCGTCTGGGCTGTGATCGTCATCGTCGTGCTGATGCTGTTTCGCTGCGGCGATGACGGCGGCAAGGTCGACTGCACGCAAACGCTCAATACCTTCGGGCAGGCTTCGACCGAGTATCAGAATTGCCGCAACAGCCAGCGCAGCGGCAGCGGCTACCGCGGCGGCGGCGGCGGCGCCTTCGGCGGCTTTTCCAGCGGCGGCGGCCACAAGTAGGCCGCCTCATTTTCCAAAGAACCAGGAGCAGGCAACATGGCATACGAGTGGCTGAAACCGGCGATCGTCCTCGGATCGATCCTCTACGCGCTCATCGGCGTGCTGATCTTCGGCGTGTGCTTCGTCATCGTCGACAAGCTCACGCCGTACCACCTGTGGAACGAGATCGTCGAGAAGAAGAACACGGCGCTGGCGATCGTCGTCGGCGCCATCGCGATTGCGATCGGCATGATCGTGGCGGCAGCGGTTCATGGGTGAGTGGGTGCCAGAGATCGCGGACCCGCTGCTGGACGAGGCGCGGCGAATCGCCGCACGAGACGGCGAGTCGCTTCGTTCGCTGGTCGAGCAGGGCTTGCGAAAGGTCGTGCTCGAACGTAGCGTCCGCACCGAGCGGTTCAAGTTGCGTGATGCCAGCGTTCACGGCGAAGGCCTGCAGCCGGAGTTCGCCGGGGCCTCGTGGGAGCAGATTCGCGATGCCATCTACGAGCGCCGTAGCGGGTGATCGCCGTCGATACCAATGTGCTCGTGTATGCGCATCGCCGCGATGCGCAGTTCCATTCCCGGGCTCGGCAAGCCGTGTCTTCGCTGGCCGAATCGAGCACGCCGTGGGCCATTCCCTGGCCCTGCGTCCACGAGTTCCACAGCGCAGCGACCAACGTGCGAGGGTACAAGCCGGCTTCGACGGCCGATGACGCGTCGGCGCAGCTGGAAGCCTGGTTCGCCTCGCCGTCGCTGGTTCTCCTTCACGAAAGCGCGCAGCACTGGACGACCCTGCGCCGACTGCTGCTCGACGCGCGGGTCGCAGGCGGCCTTGTCCACGAGGCCCGCGTTGCCGCGATCTGCCTGGACCACGATGTATCGGAACTCTGGTCGGCCGATCGCGATTTCAATCGCTTTCCGAAGCTGAAGGTCCGCAACCCCCTGATCGCGTAGTCGGCCAACATGGCCGAGTACATCGAACCCCTGGCCCCGGCCCCGATCCGCCCGGCCGAAGTCGCGCTGCTCGTCTCGGTCTTCGTCGTCGCTGCCTGCGGTCTGGTCTACGAGCTCGCCGCCGGCACGCTCGCGAGCTACCTGCTCGGCGATTCGATCCTGCAGTTCTCGACCGTCATCGGCACGTATCTGTTCGCGATGGGCGTGGGCTCGTACCTCTCGCGCTTCATCGAGCGCCAGCTCGTCGCGCAGTTCCTGCGCATCGAGCTGCTGGTCGGCCTCGTCGGCGGCCTGATGCCGGCGGCGCTGTTCGCGCTGCAGTCGCTCGCCGCGCCTTCGTTCCGCTTCGCGCTCTATGCGATGGTGCTCGCGGTGGGCATCCTCGTCGGCCTCGAGATTCCGCTCGTGATGCGCATCCTCCGCAGCCAGCTGCGCGGCAGCGGCAGCGAGCGTGGGGCGGTGAAGACGCTGGTCTCGCAGGTGCTCACCTTCGACTACCTCGGCGCGCTCGCCGTTTCGATCGCGTTCCCGCTCCTGCTCGTGCCGCAGCTCGGCCTGATACGCACCGGCGTGCTGTTCGGGCTCCTCAACGCCGCCGTCGCGGTGTGGGCGCTCTGGCTCTTTCGCGGCGAGATCCGCGGCCGCGCTGCCCATGCCGCGGCTTGCGCGCTGACGGTGGCGGCGTTAACGGCGACGCTGCTCGGCGCCGACCGCATCACGACCTGGGCCGAAGACCGCTTCTACGCTGACCACGTGGTCTACAGCGAGAACAGCGCCTACCAGCGCGTCGTCATCACCGCCAGCCACGCCGGCGTGCGCCTCTTCCTCAATGGCAACCTGCAGTTCCATTCGCGCGACGAGTACCGCTATCACGAAGCGCTCGTGCATCCGGCGTTGGCGGCGCAGGGCGCGCCGCGGCGCGTACTGGTGCTCGGCGGCGGCGACGGCATGGCGGTGCGGGAGATCCTCAAGTACCCGAGCGTGGAGCAAGTGACGCTGGTCGAGCTCGACCCGCACATGACGGCGCTGTTCTCGCAGCAGGCGATGCTGCGCGCGCTCAACGCCGACTCGCTTCATTCGCCGAAGGTCAGAATCGTCAACGCCGATGCCTTCACCTGGCTCGACGGCAACGACGCGATGTTCGATGCCATCGTCGTCGACTTTCCCGACCCGACCAACTTCTCGGTCGGCAAGCTCTACACGCGCACCTTCTACGAGATGGTCGATCGCCATCTGTCGGCGAGCGGCTACGCAGTGATCCAGACGACCTCGCCGCTGATCGCACGCAAGAGCTTCTGGACCGTGGCAACGACGCTCGAGGCCGCCGGCTTCACGGTGGCGCCCTACCACGCCCATGTGCCGAGCTTCGGCGAATGGGGCTTCATCGTCGCCAGTCGGAGGCCGTTCAAGTTGCCCGCCACCTTGCCCGCCGGCCTGCGCTTTCTCACCGTCGCCGGCCTGCCGTCGCTGTTTGATTTCCCGCCCGACATGGCGCGGGTGCCGGCCGACGTCAACCGGCTTTCCAACCAGGTGCTGGTGCAGACCTTCGAGAACGAATGGGGCAAGGTGCAGCGATGAGCCGCGATGATCGCGGCCCGCGCCGGCGCGAGGTGCTCGCCGCCGCGATGGCGACGCCGCTCGCTGCGCTGGCGCTGCCCGGCTGCACGCGCGAACGCGAGCCTCGCTACGACGGTGGCTGGGTCGGCGTTTCGCACGAGCGCGGCCATCTCGTTCGCACCGGCATGCCGGCTGCGAAATCCGGCAGCGCCCCGGCCATCGCGGCGACGCGACGCGTCGGCGCAATCGTCGTCGGCGGCGGCGTCGCCGGGCTGGCCGCGGCGCGTGCGCTGCGGGCGGCGGGCGTCGACGACAGTCACGTCCTCGAGCTCGAGGATGATGCTGGCGGCAACAGCCGCGGCCATCGCGTCGCCGGCATGCGCTGCCCGCTCGGCGCCCACTATCTGCCGGTGCCCGGCGAGCACGGCGACGAGGTCGCGCAACTGCTCGACGAGTTCGGCGTCCGCAAGACGATCAACGGCCGCGCTGTCTACGACGAGCGCATGCTTTGCCACACGCCGCAGGAGCGCCTGTTCATTGCCGGCGGCTGGCGCGACGGCCTGCTGCCACCGCCGGAAGGACTGCCTGCGACGGAGGGCGCGGGAGCGCTCGCCGACTACCGTGCCTTCGCCGCCGCCGTCGCTGCCGCCGGCGCGGGCGACGCCTTCGCGATGCCGACATCGCGCTCACGCTGGAGCCCGGCCCTGGCCGCGCTCGACGCCGTCACCTTCGGGGCCTGGCTCGACGGCCGCGGCTTGAAATCGCCGGCCTTGCGCTGGTACCTCGACTACTGCTGTCGCGACGATTACGGCGCCGGCGCTGCGCAGGTCTCGGCGTGGGCCGGCCTGCACTACTTCGCCAGTCGCCACGGCTTCCGGCCGCCGGGCGACGACGGCCTCAAGCGCACCGACAACGACAACAACGCAGACGCGCTCCTCACCTGGCCCGAAGGCAACGCCTGGCTCGCCGATCGGCTGGCGGCGCCGCTCGGTAGCGATCGCCTGCACGGCGGCCGCGTCGCGCTCGCCGTGCGCGAGGGCCGCGACGAAGTGGCGGTCGACGTCTGGAACGCGGCCGAGCAAGCACGCGAACGCTGGCTGGCGGCGCGCGTCGTCCTCGCGGTGCCGCTCTTCGTCGCGGCGCGCCTGCTCGAGTCGCCGCCGCCGGCGCTCGTCGACGCGGCATCGCAGCTGCGCTACGCGCCGTGGCTGGTCGCCAACCTCCATCTCGACAGCGCCCTCGACGACCGCCCCGGCGCGCCGCCGTCATGGGACAACGTCGTCTACGGCAGTGCCGGCCTCGGCTATGTCGACGCCATGCATCAGAGCCTCGCACCGTATGCCGGTTCGACGGTGCTCACCGCCTACTGGGCGCTCGGCGGCGACAGCGCCGCAGCTCTCGCGGCCCAGCGCCAGCGCCTGCTCGGCGACGACTGGCGCACCTGGTCGGCTCGCGTGTTGGCCGAGCTTGCACTGCCGCACCCCGACCTCGCCGGCCGGGTGCGTCGCGTCGATCTCATGCGCTATGGCCACGCCATGAGCGTGCCGGTGCCCGGCGTTCGTGGCAGCGCTGCGTTGCAGGCACTGGCGGCGCCGCAGCGGCGCGTGCATTTCGGCCACGCCGACCTGGCCTCGTATTCGGTGTTCGAGGAAGCGCTCCATCACGGCAGCCGGGCCGGCCGTGCCGCTTCCGGGTCACCGCGCTGACGAGGCGTCGGGGCCGCCCAGCAGCCGGCTACGATCGGCCGCCCTTCACCTCGCCGAGCCGTGCTCGCCGTCTGCATGACCCGACCGACCCCGGCGCCGCGCCGCAGCCCCGAGCAGACTTTCTTCCTCGTCGTTCTCGTCGTCCTCACCGTCGGCCTGGCCGCGGTCGTGATGCCGTTCTTCGGCGCCGTGTTCTGGGGCTTCGTGCTGGCGCTGCTGTTCGAGCCGCTCTACCGCTGGTTCCTCGGCCGCATGAAAAAGCCGCGGCCGACGCTGGCCGCGCTCGCCACGCTGGCGGTCATCCTCCTCATCGTCATCCTGCCTCTGGCGCTGGTGTCGGTGTCGCTCGTGCAGGAGGTCAGCGGCCTGGTGCAGCGCGTGAAGTCGGGCGAGGTCGACTTCGGCCGCTATTTCGAGCAGATCGTGGCGGCGTTGCCTTCGTGGGCCACCGGCCTGATGGAACGGCTCGGCCTCGACGACATCGGCGCCCTGCAGCAAAAGCTCACCACCGCGATCAGCGCCCGCGGCCAGGCGCTCGGCGGCCGCGCCGTCGACTTCGGCCAGGACGCGCTCGACTTCATCGTCGGCTTCTGCATCGCCATGTACATGCTGTTCTTCCTGCTGCGCGACGGCCGCGAGGTGTCGCGCAAGGTCGTCGAGGCGATTCCGCTCGAGCCGGCCGTCAAGGGTCGGCTGCTCGCCACCTTCACGACCGTGATCCGCGCCACCGTCAAGGGCAACGTGCTCGTCGCCATCGCCCAGGGTGCCCTCGGCGGGCTCGCCTTCTGGGTGCTCGGCGTTCACGGCGCCGTGCTGTGGGCGGTGGTCATGGCCTTCCTGTCGCTGCTGCCGGCGATCGGCGCTGCGCTCATCTGGGGACCGGTGGCGCTCTACCTGCTCGCCACCGGCGCGGTCTGGCAAGGGGCGGCGCTGATCGCCTGGGGCGTGCTCGTGATCGGGCTCATCGACAACGTGCTGCGGCCGATCCTTATCGGCAAGGACACCCAGCTGCCCGACTGGATCGTTCTCATCACCACGATCGGCGGCCTGGCGCTGTTCGGCCTCAATGGTTTCGTCATCGGGCCGCTGATCGCGGCCATGTGCCTGGCGGCATGGCAGCTGTACACCGGCCAACGCAAGAAGGCGCGCGACCCGGAGGCGGGCGCCGAAGGCTTGTAAGAGGACTCTTACCCGGTGCCCGAATCCCGTCCGGCGGGCAGGGGCGCAGGCGCCGCTTAAGCTCCGGCCGGTGTCTACGCCCGCCCCCGCTCCCGCCTCCGCCGACGATCGCATCCGCGAGCTCGAAGCGCGTCTCGTTGCGCACAGCATCGTGCTGCAGACGATCGTGCGCGTGCTCTCGGAGAGCAGCGTCGCCGAGCTGAAGGCGGCGGCGCAAGGCATCGACGACGAAGGCATGCAGGAGGCCAACCCCGATGTCCACATGCGCCGCGTTGCCGAAGAGATGTGGAGCATCCTCGAGATGGCCGGCTGACGAGACAGCCTTTCCGATCTCGGCCGATCGGGTCGGCCCGGAATCGGGAATCGAATCCAACGGACCCGCTGAGGCACTCGCGCCTGCGGTCGCTGCACGAAGCCGGCGCACTTCGCAATCCACAACATCGTCGTGAAGCGGGGCAGTGCCGATTTCGACGACCGGCCGGTGCAGGCGAAGCGCCGCCGGCAAGGTCGACCTGATGCTGGAAGGGCAGTCCGCGAGCGGCGTGGCCGAGCCAGCGGCGCCGCTGCCCCCGCCGACCCGCGCCGCGAGCGCGGCAGTGCCGTTCGGGCCGCCGGTGCCGCGAGCAACACGCGTGAAGCGGCGGCGCCGAGGCCGCCGACGTTGCGTGGACGCCGCGCGCCGACCTGAAGCTCACGGCGGAGTGATTCGGGCGCGGCGCGAGCGCCCGACCAGCGTCGCCGTCAGCGGCCCGGCGAATGCCGCCGCGGCTGCGACTACCGCGAACAAGGGAGCGGCGAGCAGGCACCAGGCGAGCGCTGCCCACGACAGTGCGACCACGCCCTCGAGCACGCCGCCGAGCCAGTTGCCGCGGCCGCGCCGCCGCATCTTCCGGCGATCACCGGGCTTCGAGACGTCGAGGTGGACGAGACCGACGGAGATCGTCGAGCCGATCACGCAGACCGCGAAGACGAAGGCGACGCGGGCGTCGCCGAAGGCGAGATGGACGAGCAGCGGCGCGATCAGGAGCCAGACCGGCAGAAGCGCCGCGGCCAGCTTGATGCGGCGGACCTGCGCGAGCGCGACCGGTGCCGCGGCGACGAGCTCCGGCGCGTCTTCGGCGGCCACCGTGACCCACGCAAGACCGGATGCGAGCGTCGTCGCCGCGAGCACCACGGCCGGCACGAAGACAAGGCTGCTGTCCCGGGACTGCCGGCCCCAGATGAAGATCATCGGCAGCAGGTAGAGCACTGGCAGCAGCGTCTGCCCGATGAGCTGCGGGTCGCGGCGGATGAGCTTCCACTCCTTGACCAGCACAACCCGCCAGAGCCCGCTGCGAAACGGCGCGACCGGCCCGTCGGCTTCGGCGGCTGGCGCGGCGTCGGTGACCGGCTCCTGGGTGCCGGCGAGGAAGTGCCGGCCGGTGGCGGCGACGACGAGCGCGAAGGCGCCGAAGCCGACCAGCGCGAGTACGGCGAGGGCCGGAGGCTCGCCGACCATGGCCGCGAACGGCAGCCGGACCAGGCCGGTCGCCTGCGCGGCCACGCCGCCTTCGGAGGCATGGCGAACGGCCGCGATCCAGCCGGCGACGCGCTCGTTGCCGAACACGTTGCCGGCTTGCGCGACGAGGAAGAAGCCGGCGCCGACGAAGGCGCCGAGCAGCTGCGCCGCGGTGCGGGCGCGGCGGGCGCCGAGCCAGTGCACGAGCAGCAATGTGAGCGCCATGCCCGAGGCGGCGGCGAGCAGCGCCATCGCCGCCAGCGCCGGATAGATCGCGAGCAGCCGAAGGTGGCCGGTCGCCAGGCCGGCGTGGGCGAACGGCGTCAACAGGACCGCGTAGAGCGTGACGCAGGCGATCGCGACACCGAGGCCACGCACCAGGAACACGGTGGCCGGCGCGATCGGCGAGGCGAGCAGGAGGTCGAGGTCGCCGCGGTCGAAAAGCACGTCGACCGAGAGAGTGATCGCGTGCGACAGCATCAGCGCGAACACGAACCAGAGCGCAGCCCCGAGCGCGAGCGACAGGCCGGGCGCGACGATGTCGCTGCCGGCCATGCGCAGCAGCAGGTACGGCAGGCCGTGGGAGACCAGCCACAGCAGCAGGCCCAAGCCGGCCCAGACGCGGCCGCTCGCGCCGCCGAGACGCCGCCAGGCCAGGCGCAGCTCATGGCGGAGCAGCCAGGTGCCGGAGCCGGGTCGGAGCAGCGTCACGAAGGCGTGGCAGTGAGCTGCAGGAACACTTCCTCGAGCGTGCCGCCGCTGCCGGCGGCGGCCTTGGCGCGGAGCTCGTCGAGGCTGCCCTGGGCGACGATGCGGCCGGCCCGGATGAGGCTGATGCGCTCGGCGAGCCGCTCGGCCATGTCGAGGATGTGGGTGGTGAGGATCACGGTGCCGCCGCGCCTGACACGATCGATGAGCAGGTCTTTCACCTGGCGTGCCGCGGCGGCGTCGAGGCCGGTCAGCGGCTCGTCGAGGATCAGAACCTCGGGCTCGTGGATGAGGGCGCCGGCGAGGGCGAGCTTCTGCTTCATGCCGCGCGAGTAGCCCTCGGCGCGCTGCCGCGCCTTCGGCCAGAGCTCGAGCCAGCGCAGCAGCTCTTCGGCGCGCGACGCCGCGACGCCGGCATCGAGGCCCCAGAGGCCGGCCACGAACTCGAGGTACTCGACGGCGTCGAGCTTGTCGTAGACGAGCGGGTCGTCGGGCAGGAAAGCGAGCACGCGCTTGGCGTCGATCGGATGCGTGGCGACGTCGTGGCCGAGCACGGCGACGCGGCCGGCGTCGGCGTGGATCAGGCCGGCCACGATTCGCAGTGTCGTCGTCTTGCCGGCGCCGTTCGGGCCGAGCAGCGCGTGCAGCTCGCCTTGCGGAATGACGAGGTCCAGCCCGTCGACGGCGGTGCTGCTGTCGAAGCGCTTGACGAGGCCGGCGATCTCGAGCGCCGGGACGGCTATCGTCAGGAGCGGCGGCTCAGGCATGGGCAGGCGCGAGTCGTGCACGCAGCCAGCCGCTCAGCGCATCGACGGCGAAGACGAGCAGGAACATCGCGATCAGCAGCGTCGCCGACTGCGCCTGCTGGAAGATCGAGAGGTGGAAGTAGAGCAGCTGGCCGAGGCCGCCGGCGCCGACGAAGCCGAGCATCGCCGCCATGCGGATGTTCATCTCGAGCCGGTAGAGCGCGTAGGCGACGCCTTGCGGCGTGACAAGCGGCAGCGTCGCGTAGGCGAAGGCGGCGAGCGGCGAAGCGCCGGCGTCGCGCAAGGCTCGCTCCGGCGCCGCCGAAGCGTTCTCGAGGCTCTCGGCGTAGAGGCGGCCGAGCACGCCGGTCGTGTGCAGCGCCAGCGCCAGCGTGCCGGCGAAGGGCCCGAGGCCCGCGGCCAGCACCATCAGCGCCGCCCAGACGAGCTCGGGCACGCTGCGCAGGAAGTTGAGCGCCAGCCGCGCCGCAGCGCGCGCGGCACGGCCGAAGCGGCCCGCTGCCGGCAGCGCCAGCACGCCACCGCCGACGACCGCGAGCAGCGTGCCGACGGCAGCGACGGCGAAAGTCTGCAGCGCGCCCCAGGCCGCCTTGGCGACGAACGCGGCCGAGTGGTCGGGTGGGAAGAACTCGGCGACGAACTTGGCCATCAGGCGCAGCGATTCGGCGCTGAAGAGGGAGCGCCAGTCGACGGCGAGAAAGGCGAAGCTCGCGATCACCGCGGCGGCGACCGCCGCTGCGGTCAGCCAGCAGGCGATGCAGGGGCGCGGCCGGCGCGATGCGAGCAGTACAGCGGCCGTCATCCGAGCACCTTGCGGATGGCGGCGCTGAGGCCGTCGGCGACGATGACGAGCGCAAGGAAGACGATGAGGATGCTGCTCGCCTCGCCGCCGTTGAGCATCTTCACCGACTGGTCCATCAGCTGGCCGAGGCCGCCGGCGCCCACGAAGCCCATCACCACCGATGCGCGCACCGCGCATTCCCAGCGGTAAACGGTGTACGAGGCGAGCTCCTGTGCGCTGCCCGGCACCAGCGCATAGAACAGCGCCGCAGTGCGCGAAGCGCCGCTCTCCAGCAGCGCGCGTGCTGGCCGCGTGTCGCCCGACTCGAGAATCTCGGCGTAAACCTTGCCGAGCATGCCGCCGTACGTCACTGCCAGCGCCAGCACACCGGCCCCGGGGCCCAGCCCGAACACCCGCACGAACACCAGTGCCCACACCACCTCGGGGATCGCGCGCAGGAAGGCGAGCACGCCGCGCACGAGCGTGCGGATGGCGGTGTCGACGGCCTCGCCGGGGCCGGGGCCGATGCGCGAGGTGGCGAGCGAGCGCGCCGCGAGCACACCGAGCGGCGCCGCGATGCAGAACGCGAGCGCGATGCCGGCGGTGGCGATGGCCAGTGTCTCGAGCGTGGCCTTGCCGAGCAGCGCGAGGAAGTCGGGCGAGAGCGCCGGCGGAAAGAATCCGGCGACGAAGCCCAGCATCACCGAGAGATGCCCCGGCTCGAACAGCAGCCACGGCTTGAACTCGGCCAGCGCGAGCAGCGGCCAGAGCACGACGAGGACAGCGAGCGTGAGTGCGAGCCGCGCCTTCGCCGCCGGGTCGTGCAGCGCGGCGCGAGCCGGCGGCGCGATCACCAGGGTCGACGTCGCCATCAGCGGCAGCCGGCCGATTGCAGCAGCGGCGTGGGCAACGCGGGCGGCAGGTCGAGCGGCTCGCCCTGCGTCGGCAAGCCGCGGCCTTCGCTGGCGTACAGGTCTTGCAGCATGCTGCGCGAGACGGCCGACGCCGGCGCGTCGAACACGACCTCGCCGGCGCGCATGCCGACGATGCGCGGGAACCACTTGAGCGCGAGGTCGACCGCGTGCAGCGAGGCGACGAGCGTGGCACCGCTCGCCTCGCTCTGCGCCACGAGCGCGCCCACGGCTTCGTCGGCGAGCGTGGGGTCGAGCGCGGAGACGGGCTCGTCGGCGAGGATCAGTGCCGGCTGCTGGTAGAGCACGCGCGCGATACCCACGCGCTGCAGTTGGCCGCCCGAGAGCCGGTCGCAGCGCTCGAACAGGCGGTCGGCCAGGCCGAGCCGGGCCAGCGCTTCGTGCGCGCCGCCGAGGTCGCGCGGGCTCACCAGCGAGGCCAGTGCGCGCCACGCGCCCCACGTGCCGAGCCGGCCCGCGAGCACCGCGTTGACGACGCGCAGCCGCGGCGGAATCGGCGGTTGCTGGTGCACGGTGCCGATGCGCGCGCGCAGCTGCCGCAGCTCGCGCACACCGAGCTGCCACGGCCGCTCGCCGAGCACCTCGACCGTGCCTTCGCCCGGCCGCAGCGACGTGCCGAGCACGCGCACGAGCGTGGTCTTGCC
>JAYVNL010000225.1:0-31211 GCA_043758495.1 Rhizobacter sp. | reverse complement strand
GAACATCGCCGCCGTCAAGGCGAAGGTGGCGACGCTGACCCGGGACTTCCCTGTCTACCGCTGACGGCTGATGCGCTGCCCCTTCTGCAGCCACGAAGACACCCAGGTCGTCGAGACGCGCGATTCCGACGAGGGCGACGTCGTTCGCCGGCGCCGCCGCTGTCAGAGCTGCGACAAGCGCTTCACAACCTACGAGCACGCCGAGATCGCGCTGCCATCGGTGGTGAAGAAGGACGGCACGCGTGCCGAGTTCGATCCCGCCAAGGTGCGCGCCTCGATGACCCTGGCGTTGAGGAAGCGCCCCGTCAGCGTCGAGCAGATCGACGCCGCGCTCGAGCGCATCCAGGAAAAGCTGCTCAACAGCGGTGCCAAGGAAGTGCTGTCGGCCAAGGTCGGCGAGCACGTGATGCGCGAGCTCAAGAGGATCGACAAGGTTGCCTACGTGCGCTTCGCGTCGGTCTATCGCAGCTTCGAGGATGTCGACGAATTCAGGCAGCTGATCCGGGATATCTGAGCCTGCTTTAGCCGGGGGCTCCCCCGAACGGGCGAACCACTCGCCCTCCCCCGCGTTTCCCCAGCGCTCGGGATCGCGAAAAGGTTCGCGGATTTCTACAGTGCTTCACATGGCCACGAAGCACGCCGACTCCCTTTCGCAACGCGGCCTGACGCTCGTCGAGACCGCGATCGTCATCGCCTTGACGGCCATCGTCACGGCCACCGCGGCGCCGAGCCTGGCCGGCTTGATCGACGCTCGCCGCCTCGATGGCGCGGCCAGCCGTCTGGCCGCCGACATCCAGTTCGTGCGCAGCGAGGCGATCGCCCGCAACCGCGCGCTGCGGCTCAGCTTCCACACCACCGCCAACGCGTCGACCTGTTGGATCATCCACACCGGGCCGGCCGCGCAATGCGAATGCAGCGACAACGGTGCGGCGGTCTGCAGCGATGGCGCCGCGGCGGTCAAGGCCGTCGTGCTGCCGGCCGGCGAACGCGTCAGCCTCGCTGCCAACGTCGGCTCGATCGTCTTCGACCCCCTGCACGGGACGAGCACGCCGACCGGCACCCTGCGCCTGCTCGCGCCGGGCGGCCGCGCCATCCATCACGTCGTCAACGTCGTCGGCCGCGTGCGCTCGTGCTCGCCGGATGCCGCGGTGCCCGGCTATCGCGCCTGCTGATCTTCATCTTCTTCTACGGAGCTCCCATGACTCACTTGGCCCTGTCGAACCGCCGCGCCCACGGCTTCACGCTGATCGAGACGATGGTCGCCGTCGTCATCACCGGCGTGCTGTCGAGCATCGCCTACCCGTCCCTCGAAGGCCACGTTCTGCGTGCCCGCCGCACCGACGCGCTCGTGACCCTGATGGACGCGCAGCTCGCGCAGGAGCGCTACCGCGCCGACCACGCGAGCTACGGCAGCCTCGCCGAAGCGGGCATCCGTGCGACCTCGGCAGCCGGTCACTACGGCGTAGAGGTCGTCTCGAACGACACCAGCGGCTACGACGTCGTAGCCATCGCGACGGCGCGGCAGGCCCGCGACACGAACTGCCGCCACCTGCGCGTGCGCTCGCTCGGCGGCGAGGTCGTCTACGCATCCGGCGCCGACGCGACGACCGCGAACGCCGCCGACGCCAACCGCAAGTGCTGGAGCCGCTGATGCGCACGCACGCACGCCGCAGCGGCGCCCGCGGCCTGTCGATGATCGAGCTGATGGTCGGGACCGCCATCGGCCTGATCGTGGCGGCTGCGGCGGCCAGCGTCGTCAGCGCTCATCTGCGCGAAAGCCGACGCGTCCAGCTCGAAGCGCGGCTGACGCAGGACCTGCGCAGCGCCGCCGACCTGGTCGCACGCGACTTGCGCCGCGCCGGCTACTGGGCGGTATCGGCATCCGGCGTGCGCGGCAGCGATGGCACAGCCTGGCCGATCGCCAATCCGTACGGTCCCGAGATCGCCGGGACCGCCGCGAGCGATTCCGTCCGCCTCAGCTTCGACCGCGGCGCCGGCGCCGGCGCCGCCGTCGGCGACGACGAACGCTTCGGCTTTCGCCTTCGCAACGGCGCTATCGAGATGCAGCTCGGCGCTGCCAACTGGCAGGCGCTGACGGACGCCGGCACGCTCGTCGTCACCGCCTTCACCGTCGTGCCTCGCATCGACGAGGTCAGCCTCGCAGGGTTCTGCGAGCGGCCTTGCCCGGTGGCCAGCGCCACCTGCCCGCCGCGCCAGCAGGTGCGCTCGTTCGCACTGACGCTGACGGCGCGCTCGGCCACCGATACAGCCCTTACCCGCACTCTGCACAGCAGCGTGCGAACCCGCAACGACGCCGTCGTCGGCAGCTGCGCGGGCTGAAGGAATGAACGCCATGAAAAGCCTTTCGAACGCGCGCCATCAGCGCGGTGTCGCCGCCCTCCTGGTCACGACGCTGCTCGGCTTCGCGACGCTGCTCGTCGTCGCCTACGCCAGCCGCAACATCGTCGTCGAGGTCCAGGCCTCTGCCAGTCAGGTCCGCTCGGCGCAGGCGCGCGAGGCCGCCGAGGCCGGCATCGAGTGGGCGCTGGCGCGGCTCGACGACGACGGCCGCGTCGGCCCCGACTGCCGACCGGCCGCTGGCGCAGACGCGCCGTCGTCGCGGCAGCGCTGGCTTCGCTTCGTCGACGATGCCGGCCGGATCGCGCCGGCGGCATGGAGCGACGCCGGCACGCCGACGCCGCTGCGTGCTGCATGCGTGCTCACCGCCACGGCCTGGACCTGCAGCTGCCCGGCGATCGGCGCGCCGAGCCTGCCGGCGCCGATCGGAAACGGCGACGCGCCGGCCTTCACCGTCGAGTTCACCGCGACGGCGACGCCGGGCATCGTCGGCATCGTCGCGACGGGATGCGTGAACGGCAGCGGCGTCTGTGCCGCAGCAGCGGATGCGCCGCATGAGGCGTCGATGCGAATGCAAGCGAGCTTCGCCTTGCTGCCTGCCTTGCGGGCCGCGCCCGCCGCCGCGTTGACGGTGCGCGGCAACGTCGACGCCGGCACCGCCGCGCTCGGTGTCCGCAACGACGACGCCGGCTCGGCAGCACTTGTCATCCACGCCGGCGGTGCAATCGCAGCAAGCGGCTTGCGCGTGACGGTTCCGCCCGGCTCGTCTCAGGCCGACCGCCTCGTCGGCAACGACGCCAGCCTCGCCACGCTCGACGCCGCCGCCTTCTTCGCCCGCTTCTTCGGCATGAGCATCCAGGCCTGGTCGCTACAGCCGGCGGTGACGAAGCTGGCATGCGACGGCGACTGCACGCGCACGGTCGCCGCCGCGCTGGCTGCCGGTCACAGACTCCTGTCCATCGACGGCGACCTCGGCCTCGCCGGCCCGGTGGTTTTGGGCACGGCCGACGATCCGGTCGTGATCGTCGTCCGCGGCGGCCTGCGTCTCCATGGTGCCGTGAACGTGGTCGGTCTGGTCCACGCGGCTTCGCTGCACTGGGACGACGCCGATGCACCGGCGGCATCCCTGCGCGGCGCCGCCATCGTCGGCAGCTACAGCGGCAACGGCGCCGCCGACATCGTGCGCGACGACGCCGTCCTCGCTCACCTCAAGACGCGCCGCGGCAGCTTCGTCCGCGTCAGCGGCAGCTGGAAGGATTTCTGACCATGAACCGCATTGCCTCGCACCGATCGATCGCTCGCGCCCAGCATGGCGCCAGCATGCTCGAATCGTTGATCGCGTTCGTCGTCCTCGCCGCCAGCACGCTCGCCGTCGTTGCCCTGCAGGGCGTTCTTCGCCTCGACGGCGACCTGGCGCGGCAACGCAGCGAAGCCCTGCGCATCGGCGAGGCCGAGATCGAAGGACTGCGTGCCTTTGCAACCATCGCGCCAGCGTCGGGCCTGCTCTCATACGACGCCATCGCCGACGCCGAGTCGACGGTCGTCGCCGCCAACGCGAGCTACCGCGTCGTTCGCCGCATCGATGCCGGTGCGGTGGCCGCGGCCAAGGCAGCGACGGTGCGCGTCGGCTGGACCGACCGCAGCGGCGCAGCACGCGAGATCGTGCTGGCCTCGGTCATCGCCGGCGTCGATCCGGCCTACGCGGGCGCGCTCGCCCTGGGAGCCGGCGCCATCCCCGCGGCGTCGCGCGGCGCGTTCGGTCGCTCGCCCGTCGTGCCGGTCGGCGCCCGCGACCTCGGCGAGGGTCGCAGCGTCTGGAAGCCGGCGGCCGCGGCGACGATCGCCATCGTGTTCGACAACGCCAGCGGCGCCGTCGTCGGGACATGCATCGTCGCCACGACGACCGCGGCACCCGACCTGTCGGCGGCCGATCTCGCCGCCTGCGTCGGGGCTCGGCGGCTGCTCATCGGCGGCACGATTCGCTTCACGTCGGCAACGCCACCGCAAACCGCCAACGCCGCCGAGGTCCCGCCCTCGGTCGCGGTCGCGTTGTCGCTCGCTGGCGGTCCATACGCGCAGTCGCCCGTCTGCGCCAGCGAGGCGAAGAAGACCGTGCGCCACACCGCCGCCGGCAGCCTGCGCATCGACGCCGTTGCCCTCGACGCGACGCCGGCATCGCTGGGCATCGGCTCGTGGGACGACAGCGGCGACCGCTTCGTCGACTGGCACTGCATCGTCACGCCGCGCGCCGATGGCCGCTGGTCGGGTCGGGTCGCGCTCGTGGCAGCTGGCGGCTGGACGATCGGCATCAGCCACGTCGATCGCCGCGTCTGCAGCTACGTCGCCGACGTGCCGCGCGACTTCGCCGACGTGGCCACCACGCTCGCTTCGCAGAACTTTCTCGTCGTGCGCGGCGACACGGACTGCCCGCTGGCGACCGTCGCGCATCAGCCATGAGCGATCATCGCGGCGGTATGTACGCAGCGATCACCGACACCTTCATGCGCGAGGCGCTGGCGCTCGCCGAGCGCGCGATCGGCGTCTCGGATCCGAACCCGCGCGTCGGCTGCGTGATCGTCGGCACCGACGGCACGGTGCTCGGCCGCGGCCACACGCAGGCGGCCGGCCAGGCCCACGCCGAGGTGATGGCGCTGCGCGACGCGGCGTCGCGTGGCGCCGATATCCGCGGCGCGACTGTGTTCGTGAGCCTCGAGCCGTGCTCGCACCACGGTCGCACGCCGCCGTGTGCCGAGGCGCTGGTCGCTGCCGGCGTCGGCCGCGTCGTCATGGCGATGCGCGACCCGAACCCGCTCGTCGCCGGCGCCGGCGCGGCCGGGCTCGAAGCGGCGGGCATCGTCGTCGAGGCCGGCCTGCGGGCGGCCGAGGCGCACGAGCTCAACATCGGCTTCGTCTCGCGCATGACGCGTGGCCGGCCGTGGCTGCGCATGAAGGTCGCGGTCTCGCTCGACGGTCGCACCGCGCTCGCCGACGGCCGCAGCCAGTGGATCACCGGCGAGGCGGCGCGCGCTGACGGCCACGCCTGGCGCAAGCGTGCCGGCGCGGTGCTGACCGGCGTCGGCACCGTTCGCGACGACGATCCGCGGCTCGACGTGCGCCACGTCGAGACGGCCCGGCAACCGCTGCGCGTCGTCGTCGACTCGCGGCTCGAGACACCGCCCCAGGCTCGCATCGTCGCACCGCCGGGCCAGGTGTTGCTCTACGCGGCGATCGACAACGCAGCGCGACGCCGGACCCTCGAAGGGTGCGGCGTCGAGATCGCGCTGACGCCGTCGCCGGCCGGCAAGGTCGACCTCGCCGCGATGCTGGCCGACCTCGGCGCGCGCGGCATCAACGAGCTGCACGTCGAGGCCGGCGAGAAGCTGAACGGGTCGCTGCTCGCCGCCGGCCTCGTCGACGAGCTGCTCGTCTATGTCGCGCCGAGCCTGATCGGCACCGGCCGCGGCCTTGCCGCACTCGGCCCGATCGGGAGCCTCGACGACAAGCTGGCGTTCGAGTTCACCCACGTCGACCGCATCGGCAACGACCTCTGCCTGCGGCTTCGGCCGCGCCCGGGCCGCTGACGCATCGGCGACCCGCCGCGCCGCGGCCGGCGGCGACAATCGACCGATGTTCACTGGCATCGTCTCCGCCGTCGGCCGCATCGTCGAAGCGGCACCGCTCGGCAGCGGCGTCGGCTTCGGCAAGTCGCTCGCCATCGAGGCGCCGAGCCGCTACCTCGACGGCGTCGCCATCGGCGACAGCATTGCCCTCGCCGGCGCCTGCATGACCGTGATTTCGCTCGACCTCGCCCGCAGCCGCTTCGCCGTCGAGATCTCGGCCGAGAGCCTCGACCGCACCGCCGGGCTCGGCGACACCGGCGACGTCAATCTCGAGAAGGCGCTGCGGGCCGGCGACCGGCTCGACGGCCATCTCGTCAGCGGCCATATCGACGGCGTCGGCCGGGTCACGCGCTTCGAGCGCGTCGGCGAATCGTGGCTGCTGCGTGTCGAGGCGTCGAAGGCATTGGCGCGCTTCCTTGCACTCAAGGGCTCGATCGCGGTCGACGGCGTCAGCCTCACCGTCAATGGCGTCGTCGATTCGGCGCGGGGCTGCGAATTCAGCGTCAACCTGATCCCGCACACCGTCGCCCACACGACGCTGCGCCGCCTCGCCGCCGGCAGCACCGTCAACCTCGAGGTCGACACCATTGCCCGTTACGTCGAGCGCATGCTCGCCGCGGTGCCCTCGCCCGCCACTTAAAATACCTGCCATGACGATCGCCCCGATTCCCGAGCTCGTCGCCGAGTTGGCCGCCGGCCGCATGGTCATCCTCGTGGATGAGGAAGACCGCGAAAACGAAGGCGACCTCGTGATGGCGGCCGACCACGTCACCCCCGAAGCGATCAACTTCATGGCCAGGTTCGGCCGCGGCCTGATCTGCCTCACGCTCACGCGCGAGCGCTGCGAACGCCTGCAGCTGCCGCCGATGGCGGTCAAGAACAACGCCCAGCACGGCACCGCCTTCACGGTCTCGATCGAGGCTGCTACCGGTGTCAGTACCGGCATCTCGGCGGCCGACCGGTCGCGCACCGTGCAGGCCGCGGTGCGCCGCGACGCCAAGGCGTCCGACCTGGTTCAGCCCGGCCACATCTTTCCGCTGCAGGCCCACGACGGCGGCGTCCTCATGCGCGCCGGCCACACCGAGGCCGGCTGCGATCTCGCTGCGATGGCCGGCCTGTCGCCGGCGTCGGTGATCTGCGAGGTGATGAACGACGACGGCACGATGGCGCGCCTGCCCGACCTCGTGGCCTTCGGCCGCGAGCACGGCCTGAAGATCGGCACCATCGCCAGCCTCATCGAGCACCGCAGCCGCCATGAGTCGCTGATCGAGCGAGCGGGCGGCCGCAAGATGCTGACGCAGCAGGGCGAGTTCGACTGCGCCGTCTACCGCGACCACACCGGCGGTGTCCACCTGGCGCTCAGTCGCGGCCGCTGGACCGCGGCCGACGAAGTGCTGGTGCGCGTGCACGAGCCGCTGTCGGTGCTCGACCTGCTCGACGCCGGTCCTGGCGACCACTCCTGGCCGCTGCCGCGGGCGCTCGCCACGCTGCACGGCAGCGAGCGCGGCGTCGCCGTGCTGTTGAACTGCGGCGAGGCCGCCACCGACCTGCTGCCGCAAGTGCTGGAACGCCGCCGCGGCGCGGTGCGACCGTCGCTGCCGAGCGACCTGCGCACCTACGGCATCGGCGCCCAGATCCTGCGCGATCTCGGCGTCGCCCGCATGAAGCTGCTCGGCAGCCCGCGGCGGATGCCCAGCCTGCTCGGCTACGGTCTCGAGGTGACGGGCTTCGTCGCCGATGAGCCGGTCTCGGCGGCCTCCGCCGCCGCGACACCCACCGCCAGCGCCGATCGACCGCTCGATGCAAGACGCTGATCGCGGCGCGGCCTTGCGCCTCGACGGCCGCGACCTGCACATCGGCATCGTCCAGGCCCGCTTCAACGCGGCGGTGACGGACCGGCTGGCCCGCGCCTGCAAGGACGAGCTCGTCGCGCTCGGCGTCGCCGCCGCCGACATCACCCACCTGCAGGTGCCCGGCGCGCTCGAGATCGGTGTCGTGCTCAACGCCATGGCCGACGAAGACGAGCACGACGCGCTGATTGCGATCGGCTGCGTGATCCGCGGCGAGACCTATCACTTCGAGCTGGTCGCCAACGAGAGCGGCGCCGCGGTGACGCGAGTCGCGCTCGACCACGGCGTCGCCATCGCCAACGCCATCCTGACCTGCGAGAACGCGGCCCAGGCCGAAGCGCGCGCCGACGACAAGGGCCGCGAGGCGGCCCGCACCGCCGTCGAGCTCGCAAACCTGCTGGACGAGCTGTCGTGAGCGGCGATGGCACGCCGGCCGGCCGGCCGCCGGGCCGCCCCAAGGCCGGCCGCGCCTCCTCGCGGGGCAGCGACCGAAGGGAGCGTGGGGGCTCTGCCAGATCGGCCCGCCGCCGCGCCCGCGAATTCGCGCTGCAGGGTCTCTACGAGTGGCTGCTCGGCGGCGCCGACGCCGGCGTCATCGAGGCGCACGTGCGCGAGCAGGACGGCTTCGCCAAATGCGACGTGAGCCACTTCGAGCTCCTGCTCCACGGCGCCATCCGCGAGGCCGCGACGATCGACGCCGTGCTGGCACGCCACGTCGATCGCCAGCTGGCGCAGCTGTCGCCGATCGAGCATGGCGTGCTCATGATCGGTAGCTACGAGCTCACGCACTGCCTCGAGATCCCCTACCGCGTCGCCATCAACGAGGCGGTCGAGCTCGCCAAGAGCTTCGGTGGCACCGACGGTCACAAGTTCGTCAACGGCGTCCTCGACAAGACAGCCACCGAGCTGCGCAGCGTCGAGGTCGACGCGGCCCGGGCGGCAAGGGCCTGACCTGCAGCCGCGGCCGCAGTGCCTCGGTCGCCGCGGCGAATGGTGAGCTTGTGTTACGGATGTCCGCAGCGACGCCTATTTCACACGTGACCCCCTGCCCGCTCACTTAAGCTGGCAAGCGTGAGCAGCTCGATCCCGCCGATCCTTCCTGCGGGCGATTCCGTGCCCGGCCATCCGCCGAGCGTTCCCGGCGTCGCCCTGTGGGGCGATTCCGACGTGCCGGCCAGCATCGACGCCGTTGCCGGCGCCGAGCCGGCGCCGCCGTCGACCAAGGCAGCCAACACGCCCCTACCGACGATCGGCCACATCGGCCGTTACGCCCTCAAATACCAGCTCGGAGAAGGCGGCCTCGGCACGGTGTTCGCAGCCCACGACCCGCTGCTGTCGCGCCTCATCGCCGTCAAGACGCTGAACGTCGAGTTGCCGGAAGAAAAGCGCGAGGCTTTCAACACGCTCTTCATCAATGAAGCGCGCGCCGCGGGCGGCCTCAGCCATCCGCACATCGTCACCGTCTTCGACGCCGGCATCAGCGACAAGCGCGCCTACATCGCGATGGAGCTGCTGAAGGGCCGCGACCTGCGCCAGCTGCGCCAGGAAGGCTGGCGGGCGACGCCGGCACAGGCCGCGCTGATCGTGCGCCGCGTTGCCGACGCGCTCGCCTTCGCGCACAGCAAGGGCGTGATCCACCGCGACATCAAGCCGGCCAACATCTTCATGGTCGGGCGCACGCAGCCTCGCGTGCTCGACTTCGGCATCGCCCGCGTCGCCCACCAGCAAGGCGGCGACGCCAACATCGGCGCCGGCTCGCCTTACTACATGGCACCCGAGCAGATCCTGAAGCAGCCGACCGCCGATCGCCGCGTCGACGTCTTCTCGCTCGGCGTCGTGCTCTACGAGCTGCTCACCGACGAGAAGCCGTTCCGCGGCGAATCGCTGAAGGACATCCGCCACGCCGTGCTGATGCTCGAGCCGGCGCTGGCGAGCGAGGTCGACCGCAGCGTGCCGAAGACGCTCGCGGAGATCGCGGCGCGGGCGATGGCGAAGAATCCCGAGCAGCGCATCCGTTCGGCGCGCTCGTTCGCGCGCGAGCTGCGGCAGTGGCTCGACGCCAACCCGGCCGTGGCTGACGGCGACACGGTGCCGGCCTCGACCGCGGCGGCGCCGCCGCGCAAGTCGTCGCGCCGTCGTGCCTGGGTCACTGCGCTTGCCGCGACCGCCGCCATCGCGGTCGTCAGCGCATTCAATTTGTGGTCGTCGACATCGCCGCCGTTGGTGCCAGTGCCGTCGCTCGCGGCGGTGCCGCCGGCACCGGCACCGGCACCGGCACCGGCACCAGCACCAGCACCAGCACCGGCACCAGCACCAGCACCAGCACCGGCACCAGCACCAGCACCGGCACCGGCACCGGCGATCGCGATGGCGGCTCCGGTCGTCGCGGCCCCGGCCTCCGCACCGCCTGCCCTGCCCGAAGCCACCAACCCGTTCGATCCCGGCGCCAGTGCCACGGCAGCACGCACGGTCGCGCTGTCAACGCCGGAAGCGCTGATGTCGGCGAGCCTCGGCCTCATCAATGCGCCTGCATCGGCGGTGAAGGACAAGCATGTCGCCGACACCGCCGTCGCGGCGGCGCGCGAATCGGCCAAGGAGCGGCGCGGACGGGAAGCGCGCGAGCGCGAGGCCCGCGCGCGCGACGTTCGCGCCACCAACGCGACGCTGGTGGCGCCGGCGACCGGCATCGTCCGCATCGCGATCAGCCCCTGGGGCCAGGTCGAGGTCGATGGCAATGCGTCGGGCGTGGCGCCACCGCTCACGGAGCTGACGCTCACCGAAGGCCGCCATCAGATCGTCGTCCGCAACGGCGACTTCGCGCCCCTGGTCACGTCGGTCAACGTCACCTCGGGGCAGACGGTGTCGCTTCGTCATAAATTCGGCTCGTGAAGCTCCTGTCTCTCGCCGCGCTAGCATCGGCCGCATGCCTTCTTTCGGCCTGCATGCAGGTGCCGCCTGCGCCCATCGGCCTCATCGACATCAGCTCGCGGCCGGCCGAGAAGGCCCTGCTCGCCGGATTGCGGGCATATGACGATGCCCAGTACGACGCTGCCGAGCGCCAGTTCTCGCTCGCCCTCGCGACCGGCCTGGCCTCGCCGAAGGACCGCGCCGAAGCCCACAAGCGGCTCGCCTTCGTGCACTGCGCGGCAGGCAAGGTCGCCGAGTGCGAGACCGAATTCCGGCGCGCCCGCGAGGCCGACCCGGCGTTCGCGCTCGACAAGGCCGAGGCCGGCCATCCGGTCTGGGGGCCGGTCTACCGCAAGGTCGTGCCGCAGTAGCGCTCGTTTTCTCGCTGCACCGGCATGACGGCGCCATTCAGATTCACGATGCGCGTGTACTGGGAAGACACCGACGCCGCCGGCATCGTCTTCTACGCCAACTACCTGAAGTTCTTCGAGCGCGCACGCAGCGAGTGGCTGCGAAGCCTGGGCTTCGAGCAGGAGCGGCTGCGGGCCGAGAGCGGCGTCGCCTTCGTCGTGACCGAAACCTCGGTGCGCTATCGTCGGCCGGCCCGGCTCGACGACGTGATCGCGGTGACCGTCGAGGTCAGGCACCGCGGCCAGGCCAGCCTCGAGGTTGTGCAGGAAGCCTGGCGGGGCGACGAATTGCTCGCCGCCGGCACCATCCGGATCGGCTGCGTCGACCTCGGAACTTTCCGGCCGCGCCGCTTCCCCAACGACATTCTTCTCGCCGTCCGATGACCGCTCCCCGATGAATCAGGATTTCTCGATCGTCACGCTCGTTCTCCATGCCAGCCTTGTCGTACAGCTGGTGATGGCGGGGCTGCTGATCGCATCGCTCGCGAGCTGGACCGTGATCTTCGGCAAGCTCTTCGGCCTGCGCAAGACGCGCGCGGCAAACGACGACTTCGAGCGCGAATTCTGGGCCGGCCGCAACCTCAACGATCTGTACGCCGATGCGACCAAGAAGGCGACCGGCTCGCCGATGGAGCGCATCTTCGCCTCGGGCATGCGCGAGTTCTTCAAGCTTCGCGAGAAGCGCGTGATGGACACCGGCGCGCTGCTCGACGGTGCCCGCCGCGCCATGCGCGCCAGCTTCCAGCGCGAGCTCGACGCCATCGAGTCGAACCTGTCGTTCCTCGCTTCGGTCGGATCGGTGTCGCCGTACGTGGGCCTGTTCGGCACGGTGTGGGGAATCATGCATGCCTTCATCGGCCTGTCGAACATGACGCAGGTGACGCTCGCGACTGTGGCGCCTGGCATTGCCGAGGCACTCGTCGCCACCGCCATCGGCCTGTTCGCCGCGATCCCGGCGGTCATCGCCTACAACCGCTTCGCGCGCGACATCGACCGCATCGCCGGCCAGCTGGAGAGCTTCATCGAGGAGTTCTCGAACATCCTGCAGCGCAACGCTGCGGTGATGCCCTGACCATGCCCGCAGTCGGCCAACGCGGTCGGGGGCGCCGCACGATCAGCGAGATCAACATGGTCCCGTTCATCGACGTCATGCTGGTGCTGCTCATCATCTTCATGGTCACGGCGCCGCTCATCACCACCGGCGTGGTCGACCTGCCGAGCGTCGGCAAGGCGTCGCGCCGGGCCGAGAGCCATGTCGTGGAGCTGGTCGTCGCCAGCGATGAGCAGCTGCGCCTGCGCATCGACGGAAAGGACGCCGAGCCGCTGCGCTTCGCCGACATCCCGGTCCGCATCAAGGAAGCGCAGCGCGGCGACGCGACGACGCCGGTCGTGATCGCGGCCGACAAGGGCGTGAAGTACGAGGTCGTCGTGCGCGCGATGGACGCGCTCCAGCGCGCCGGCGTGCAGCGCGTTGGCCTGGCGGTGAAGAGCCAGCGCAACTAACCGAGCCGGCCCGCGATGCGCAGCGCAGCTCCAGCAACGACGACCCGCGTCAACTCAGGCCGTCTCGCGCGAATCCTCGAGCAGGCGCTGCATGGCGCGGCTGAAGTCGAGCCGGTTCGACAGGCCGGTCAGCGCGTCGGTGCGGTTGGCGACCTCGAGCTCGGCCGTCCTTCGTTCGGACTCGCGCTGGCTGCGCTGCAACTTCAGGTTCAGGCTGACCGCATACACAGGCACGATGAAAACGGCGAGCACGATGCCCACCGCCACCCCCGGAATGGCACGCCAGAACGGCGACATCACGAAGGCGGCGGCGACGAACACGCTGGCCACCCAGGCGCTGACGTCGGCGAGCCGGGGGCCATAGCGCAGGCCGTTGCCCACGGTCATGAAGATCGGCATCCAAATCAGCGGCGCCAGCTCGCCGCCGCAGTACCAGAGGGCAACGGCGAGGATCGCCTCGTCGAGCACGATGACGACGTTGCGCCGGACGTCGTGGCTGCCCACGCGCAGCGCCACCAGCCAGCCCCGGAGATAGCCGAATGCCGAGTACATGGCAATTGTCTGCAAGGCCTTGCCGAGCGGACCGAAAGCGCTGGACTGGTGGGCGATGCCGTAGACCACCAGCGCCAGCAGGCTGCCCGGGCAACGCCGGCGCGCCTGCCCGGCCTCGCCGCTGGTCAGCTCTTCCGGTTTCATGGGAAAGGTCACGACTTCGCCGAAGGTCTTCAGCGACAGTGGCATGACGGGGTCTGGAGGCGAACGTTCGACACGTTCGGCTTCTTCGGCGCCGGCCGGCCGGACTCGAGGCCGCCCGCTGGTCGATCGGCAACACTGCCGCGGAAGCGATGATCTCTGCCGTCGTTCGGGCCGACGCCTTCGCACCGCGCCCGCCAGCAGGCATGCGCTCGGGCCTGCTGCTGGCCCTGATCGTCCATGCCCTGCTGATCCTGGCGCTTGCCTGGAGCGTGAACTGGAAGACGAGCGAGCCGGAGGGGGTCGTTGCCGAGCTGTGGTCGGCGTTGCCGCAGAGTGCGGCGCCGCGGCCGGCGCTGCCCGAGCCGCGGCCGCAGGTCGTCGAACCGCGGCTCGCCCCGCCGCCACCGCCGCCGCGAACCGAGCCGGCCGCGACGCCGCGCGAAGACGCGCAGATCGCCATCGAACGGGCAGCCCGCGAGAAACAGAAGCGGGTCGAGGCCGAACGCGCGCAGGCGGCGAGGGAAGCCGAGCGCGCTCGCCGCGATGAGCAGAAGCTCGCGCAGCAGGAGCAGCAGCGCCAGCGCCTGGCCGACGAGCAGGCAGCGAAAAAGAAGGAGGCCGAGCAGGCCCGCGTTGCCGAAGCGAAGCAGGCCGCGATCCGCGAGGCCAACCTGAAACGGATGATGAGCCAGGCCGGCGAGAGCAGCGACGCCAACGCCACCGGTGCGGCGGCGCGCACGTCGGGGCCATCGGCGAGCTATGCCGGCCGCATCAAGGCGCGCATCAAGCCGAACATCGTGCTGACCGGCGAGGTCGGCGGCAACCCGACCTGCGAGGTCGAGGTCCGGGTCGCGCCCGACGGCACCATCGTCGGCCGCACGCTCACGAAGGGCAGCGGCTCGGCGCTCTGGGACCAGACCGTGCTGCGCGCCATCGACAAGACCGAAGTGCTGCCGCGCGACACCGACGGCCGCGTGCCGCCGGTGATCTCGATGACCTTCCGACCGATCGACTGAGCGAAGAAGGCAGCGCGGTTCAGGGCTCGAGGACGAGTCGGCTCACGTAGGCGATGCTGCGGCTTTGGGTGTTGTCGGCATCGGCACCGACGGCGACGCCAATGACCGGCGGCACGACGTCGCACTCGTCGCCGAACAGGCGGGTGAAGTCGGCCGCGAGATCGCGGCGCTCGGCAATCCAGCGATCGAGCTTGTCGGTGCCGGTCTGCAGCACCAGGTAGCGCAGTCGGCCGGTGAACGCGCTCGGCAGCGCCGTGCCGGCCTTCAGGTGCGAGTCCCACACGTAGCAGAGTGTCGCGGTCGGCACCACGTCAGTGGTGCGCGAGCGCGCCAGCCTCAGGATCTGGCGATCGCCGAACGGCAGCTTCTCCATCGGCTCGTCGAAGAAGACGCAGACCTTGATCTGGGTGTCGTCGCCCGCCTTCTTGCGCAGGTCGGTGTCGGTCAGCGGCAGCTCGACGCGCCACTGCCACGCGAGGTGGCCAGCCACCGGCAGCGGCGCCAGCGGATGCACGAGGTTGCCGTACGACGAGTCGGCCTCGACCTTGACGGCGCGGCGGCCCTCGATGTCGACCACCGAGAAGCGCGTGAACGGCTTGGTCTGGTTCGGCAGGCCGACGACGTGCCACGGCGCCGGCGAGTTGCCGCCGGCGCCGGCGATCGGCTCGAGCGTGGCCTGTGCGCGCGCGCCGGCAGACGCGAAGATCAGGCCGAAGGCGACGGCCGCGGTGCAGTGCAGGTTCTTCATCGTTCGAGTATCCCCGAAGGCACGGCGCCGAAGCCGCCGCCGCCGGGCGTCTCGATCACGAAGACATCGCCGATGCCGACCTCGACGCTGGCGATGTGGTCGAGCTCGACGACCTCGCCACCGGCGCGCTCGACGCGGTTGCGCCCGGGCGCGCCGGCCTCGCCACCGGCCATGCCGAAGGCGCCGCGGTGGCGGCCGTTGGAGAGGATCGAGGCCGTCATCGGTTCGAGGAAGCGGACCCGGCGGATGCCGCCGTCGCCACCGCGGAAGGCGCCGGCGCCGCCCGAGCCGGCGCGGATCTCGTAGCTGTCGAGGCGGACCGGGAAGCGGAACTCGAGCACCTCGGGATCGGTGAGGCGCGAGTTCGTCATGTGCGTCTGCACGAGGGAGGTGCCGGCGAAACCCGGACCCGCACCGGAGCCGCCGGAGATCGTCTCGTAGTACTGGTGGCGGTCGTTGCCGAAGGTGAAGTTGTTCATCGTGCACTGCGACGACGCCATCGCCCCGAGTGCGCCGTAGAGCGCGTTGGTGATACAGGTCGAGGTCTCGACGTTGCCCGCCACCACCGACGCCGGCGGCCGCGGGTTCAGCATCGAGCCTTCGGGGATGATCACCTTCAACGGCTTCAGGCAGCCGGCGTTGAGCGGGATCTCGTCGTCGACCAGGGTGCGAAAGACGTAGAGCACCGCGGCCATGCAGACCGCGGTGGGCGCATTGAAGTTGTTCTCGAGCTGCGCCGAGGTGCCGGTGAAATCGATCTCGGCACTGCGCGCCGCCGCATCGACGCGGATCGCGACGCTGATCTGCGCGCCGTTGTCGAGCGGCAACGTGAAGGCACCGTCCTTCAGCTTCGTGATGACGCGGCGCACCGACTCCTCGGCGTTGTCCTGCACGTGCTTCATGTAGCCCTGCACGACGTCGAGGCCGTACTGCGCGACCATCGCGTGCAGCTCGTGGACGCCCTTCTCGTTGGCCGCGACCTGCGCCTTCAGGTCGGCGATGTTCAGCGCCGGGTTGCGCGAGGGGTACTCGCCGCTCTCGAGCAACGCCTTCATCTCCGCCTCGAGGAAGCGGCCGCCTTCGACGAGCCTGACGTTGTCGATCTGTACGCCCTCCTCCTCGATGCGGGTCGAGAACGGTGGCATCGAACCGGGGGTGGTGCCGCCGATGTCGGCGTGATGACCTCGCGAGCCGACGTAGAAGGTGGGTCGCGCGGAGATGTCTCCGAGGTACACGGGCGTTACCACCGTCACATCGGGCAGATGGGTGCCGCCGTGATAAGGATCGTTCAGCACAAACACATCGCCCGGCTTCATGCGCCCGGCGTTCCTCGCCACCACGGTCTTGATCGACTCGCTCATCGAGCCGAGATGCACCGGCATGTGCGGCGCGTTGGCGATGAGGTTGCCCTCGGCGTCGAACAGCGCGCACGAGAAGTCGAGGCGCTCCTTGATGTTCACCGAGTACGCCGTGTTCTGCAGCTGCAGGCCCATCTGCTCGGCGATGTTCATGAAGAGGTTGTTGAAGACCTCGAGCAGGACCGGATCGACCGACGTGCCGATCGCGCGCCGGGCCGCCCGCGCTTCGACACGCTCGAGCACCAGGTGGTCGAGCGCCGTGACGCGCGCCTGCCAACCGGGCTCGACGATGGTCGTTGCATTGCGCTCGGCGACGATGGCCGGGCCGGCGATCGTCTGCCCGGGCCGGGCCTGATCCCGCTCGACGAGGGCGGCGTCGTGCCAGTGGCCGTCGCAGAACATCTGCACGCGCGCCTTCACCGGCGCAGGCACCGCGGCGCCGAGGGAATGGCGCGCCTCCGCAGGCGCGTCGCCGCGGCCGACCGCTTCGACCGACACCGCCTCGACGACGAGCCGACGGCCAGCCATCAGGAAGGCGAAGCGCTGCCGGTAGGCAGCCTCGAACGCGGCCTGTAATCCAGCCGAGTCGCAAGCGTCGACGACGAGTGCCGAGTCGGTGCCTTCGTAGCGCAGGTGGACGCGGCGGCGTACTTCGATGCGACCGGCGGCGACGCCTTGGCGCGTCAGCTCGGCAGCCGCTGCCTCGGCCAGGCGGTCGAGCGCAGCATCGAGCTGCGCCGTGTCGCCCGCGAGCGGCTGCTCGATCGCCGCTTGCAGCATCACGGTCCGGTCGGCCAGGCCCATGCCGTAGGCCGACAGCACGCCGGCCAGCGGGTGGATGAACACACGCGTCATGCCGAGCGCATCGGCGACGCGGCAGGCGTGCTGGCCGCCGGCGCCGCCGAAGCACTGCAGCGTGTAGCGGGTGACGTCGTAGCCACGCGCGACCGAGATCTTCTTGATGGCATTGGCCATGGCGCCGATGGCGATATCGATGAAGCCCTCGGCGACGTCCTCCGGTCGCAGCGGTCTGCCGGTCGCGACGGCGATTTCGCCGGCGAGCGCGTCGAAGCGCTCGCGCACCACCGCGGCGTCGAGCGGCTCGTCGCCACCCGAGCCGAACACGGCCGGGAAGAACGCCGGCTGGATCTTGCCGACGGCGACGTTGGCGTCGGTCACTGTCAGTGGGCCGCCGCGCCGGTAGCAGGCCGGCCCGGGGTTGGCGCCGGCGCTCTGCGGGCCGACGCGAAAGCGGGCGCCGTCGAAGGCCAGGATCGAGCCTCCGCCGGCGGCCACGGTGTGGATCGCCATCATCGGCGCCCGAACGCGGACACCCGCGACCTTGGTCTCGAAAGCGCGTTCGAATTCGCCGGCGTAGTGGCTGACGTCGGTCGACGTGCCGCCCATGTCGAAGCCGATGATTTGGAGCGCCTTGTCGGCAGCGAGGCCCAGCTCCGCCGTCCGCACCATGCCGACGATGCCGCCGGCCGGCCCCGACAGGATCGCGTCCTTGCCCTGGAAGGCATCGGCGCCGGCGAGCCCGCCCGACGACTGCATGAAGTAGAGCTCGACCCCCGGCATCTCGGCGGCAACCTCGTCGACGTAGCGGCGCAAGATCGGCGACAGGTAAGCATCGACGACCGTCGTGTCGCCGCGGCCGACGAGCTTCATCAGCGGGCTCGTGCGATGCGAGACGCTCACCTGCGTGAAGCCGACGCTGTGCGCGATTCGCTCGGCGGCGAGCTCGTGGGCCGTGTGGCGCCAGCCGTGCATGAAGACGATCGCGACGCTCGCAAGGCCGCTTGCGTGCGCTGCGCGCAAGTCGCGCTCAAGCCGCGCTTCGTCGAGCGCGCGAATGATTTCGCCAGCGACACCGACGCGCTCGTCAGCCTCGATGACGCGTGAATACAAGAGCTCGGGCAGCACGATGTGGCGCTCGAACAGCTTCGGCCGGTCCTGGTAGGCGATGCGGAGCGCGTCGCGAAAGCCGCGCGTGATGACGAGCAGCGTCGGCTCGCCCTTGCGTTCGAGCAGTGCGTTGGTGGCGACCGTCGTGCCCATCTTCACCGACTCGACTTGGGCGGACGTCACCGGCTCGGCGGCACCGAGGCCGAGCAAGCAGCGGATGCCGGCGACTGCGGCGTCACGGTACTGCTCGGGGTTGTCGGAAAGCAGCTTCAGCGTCGCGAGCGAGCCGTCGGGGCGCTTGCCGACCACGTCGGTGAACGTGCCGCCGCGGTCGATCCAGAATTGCCAGCGATCGGCACTGCCGGTAGGCGCCAACGTGGTTTCTCTTGCCTGTGTTTCCATCTCAGCCTTCGAGGTCGGTCACGAACATCTTGCCGGGCGCGTGCGTGATGCAGAACGGCAGCCGGCTCTGCTGCGCCACCCATTGCGGCGTCACGCCGCAGGCCCAGAACACGGGCAGCTCGTCGGCCTCGATGTCGACCGCGTCGCCGTACTCGGGGCGGGCGATGTCGGCGATGCCGATCGCTTCCGGGTGGCCGACGTGCAACGGCGCGCCGTGCGCGATCGGCATCCGCGCCGAGAGCTCGATGACGCGGGCGACGTCGCGGCTCCGGATCGGTCGCATGCTGACAACCAGCTCGCCGCGGAAGATGCCGGCCGGTGTGCAGGCGATGTTCGTGCGGTACATCGCCACGTTGCGGCCCTGGTCGACGTGGCGCAGCGGCACGCCCGCAGCCTGCACGGCAGCCTCGAACGAGAAGCTGCAGCCAATCAGGAACGTGACGAGGTCGTCGCGCCAGAGCGCCGAGATGTCATCGCGTTCCTGGGCCAGAGCGCCGCCTTCGTAGACGCGGTAGCCGGGCAGGTCGGTGGCGATGTCGGCGCCGCGTGCGCAGGCCGGCTCGCGCGCGCCGGCCGAGAGCACCTCGACCAGCGGGCACGGCTTGGGGTTGCGTTGGCAGAACAGCAGGAAGTCGAAGGCGTCGGCCTTCGGCACGATCATCAGGTTGGCCTGGATGCGGCCGGGCGCCCGGCCCGAGGTGGGGCTGGCGAACTCGCCGTGGCGGCAGGCGCGGCGAAGTTCTGCTGGCGTGTCGAAGGCGAGCACGGAGTTCATGGTTGGGGTTCCTGTCGATGTCGGGATGGGCGATGGGTGAATGGCGCGATGCCGGCGGACGATCCTTCGTCGCGTCACAGCCCGAGGTAGACCTTCTTCACCTGCTCGTCGTGCAGCAGCGACTGGGCGTCGCCTTCCATCACGATGCGCCCGGTCTGGATCACGTAGCCGCGGTGTGCGATGCCGAGCGCTTTGTGCAGGTTCTGCTCGACCAGCAGGATCGACACGCCGCTTTCGTTGACGCGCTGGATCACGTCGAGCACCTTGGTAACGAACTTCGGCGCTATGCCCCACGACGGCTCGTCGAGCATCAGGAGACGCGGCTTGGCCATCAGCCCGCGCGCGATGGCCAGCATCTGCTGCTCGCCGCCGCTCATGGTGCCGGCGAGCTGCGACTCGCGCTCCTTCAGGATCGGGAACAGCGCGAACATCCCGTCGACGCTGGCAGCGGTCTCGTCGACGCTGCTGCGCGTGAAGGCGCCGAGCTCGAGGTTACGGCGCGCAGTGAGGCGCGGGAACAGGCGCCGGCCTTCCGGCACCAGCGAGAGACCGAGCGGCACGCGGTCGTGCGCGGCGATGCCGTCCAGGTTGCGGCCATCGAAGACAACGCTGCCGGCGTCGGCCCCGTTCAGGCCAGCGACAGCACGCAAGGTGGTCGACTTGCCGTTGCCGTTGCCGCCGACGAGCGCCACGATCTGGCCCGGCTCGACCCGCAGGCTCACGCCGTTGAGGGCGGGCACGCCGTCGTAGCCGACGCGCAGATCGCTGACTTCGAGCGAGGCCGGCGTGGTCCGCGCGGCCGACTGGACCGGGATCGCGGTCGTGTGCGGCGAAGCCATCACTCGTCGCCCAGATAGGCGGAGATGACAGCGGCGTCGCTCGAGACCTCGGCCGGCGTGCCGTCGGCGATCTTGAGGCCGCGGTCGAGCACGACGATGCGGTCGGCGATCGGCATGATCCCTTCGAGCACGTGCTCGACGATCAGGCAGGCGATGCCGCGTTCGCGGATGCGCAGCACCACCGCCACCATCTCGCGCACCTCGGTCGGGTTGAGGCCGGCCATCACCTCGTCCATCAGCAGCACCTTCGGCTGGGTGGCCAAGGCACGCGCCACCGCCATTCGGCGCTGCTCGCTGATCGTCAGGCTGCCCGCCGGGCGCCCGGCGAGCCGCTCGAGACCGACGAAGCCGAGCCAGCGCGCCGCCTGCTCGCGCGCCGTGGCGACGCGCTTGTGATGCAGCAGCGCGGCGGCGAGCACGTTCTCGCCCGCGGTCATGCTCGTGAACGTGCGCGCCACCTGGAACGTGCGGCCGACACCGGCCCGCGCGCACGCTTCGGGCGGTAGGCCCGAGATGGTCCGGCCGTCGAGCGTGATGGCGCCGGCGCTCGGCGCGTAGTAGCCGGCGACGCAGTTGAAGGCGGTCGTCTTGCCGGCGCCGTTCGGGCCGATCAGGCCGACGATCTGGCCGGCGCCGACCTCGAACGAGACCTCCTGGTTGGCCACGATGCCTCCGAATCGCTTGCTCACCGCATGCAGCTCGAGCAGGCTCATCGCAGCGCCTCCTCGCGTGCGTGGTCGTCGCTTGCATGGGCTCCGCTTGCATCGGCTTCACGTTCATGCGACGCGCGGCGCGACTGGCGCCGTGCGGACCGGGCGCGGTAGCCGCCGATCAGGCCGCCCGGGTAAAACACGGCGATGGCGATGATCAGCGCGGCGTAGATGATCGTGTCGGTGCCGCGGCCCGAGCCGCCGAAGCCGGCTCGCGTCAGCTCCTCGATCGTCGTCAGCACCACGGCGCCGACCACCGGCCCGAACAACGTGCCGATGCCGCCGAGGATCGCCACGAGCGCCATCTTGATCGAAAGCGCCGTCGAGAGCACCGAGCCCGGGTCAATGTAGAGCTCCTTCTGCGCGTACAAGCTGCCGCCGAGGGCGGTGAAGAAGGCGCTGAGCGAGAGCGCGATCTGCTTGTAGCGCGTGATGTCGATGCCGATGCTGCGCGCGGCATCGGGCTCGTCTTTGAGCGCGCGCAGGTAGTAGCCGATGTGGCAGCGCTCGACGACCGCGGTGGCGCCCAGCGTGAGCAGGAGCAGGCCGAGCGCGATCCAGTAGTAGGGGCGCTTCTCCGAGAACACCATCCAGGCCCAGCCGTCATGCGTCATCGGGATCGTCAGGCCGACGGCGGCGCCGCCGTATTCCCAATTGGTAAAGACAATCTGCACGATCTCGGCGACGGCGATCGTCGCCATCGCGAAGTAGTGGCCCTTGAGGCGAAAACACGACCATCCGAAGGCCACGCTCAGCAGCGCGGCAACCACGCCGCTCGCGAACATGCCAAGCCACGGGTTGACGCCGAACCTCAGCAGCAGCAGCGTCGAGGTGTACGCGCCGATACCGTAGAACGCCGCGTGGCCGAGCGAGACCTGGCCGGCGTAGCCGCCGATCAGGTTCCAGGCCACGCCGAGCTGCGCCGCCATCAACACCAGGATCAGCAAATTGAGATGCGACGCATCGCTGATCACGAACGGCAGTGCCAGCGCCACCAGCAGGGCCACGGCGCTGCCGAGCGCGAAGATCGACGACTTGCCGCTCATGGCGCTCAAGCCTTGCCCCGCAGACCCCGCGGCCGGAACATCAGCACCGCGAGGAAGACGACCAGCACCACCGCCATCTTGTATTCCGGACCGAGCAGCAGGCCGCCCATGACCTCGATCACGCCGACCAGGATTCCTGCCCAGAACGCCCCGGCCACGCTGCCGAAACCGCCGAGGTTGACGACCACGAAAGCGATCAGGATGAAGTTCGCGCCAACATCGGGGAAGATCGGGAAGAACGTCGAGAGCAGCCCTCCGGCCGCACCGGCGCATGCCGCGCCGATGCCCCAGGCGAGTGCGAACATCTTGTGCGAATCGATGCCCATGAGTTGGGCCGCTTCCTTGTCGGCCGCCGTCGCCTCGAGCGCCGCGCCCCACTTGGTGCGGTGCAGGAAGAAGTAGACGGCGAGCGTGACGACGATGGCGCCGGCGCCGGCCACCAGCTGCGGCCGGCCGAGCTGAAAGGCGCCGAGCTTGACCGTGCCACTGACCCACGAGTTCTCGATCGAGCGGAAGTCGGGCTTCCACAAGAACTGCGCCACGCCACGCAGAAGGATCATCAGGCCGAAAGTGGTGAAGATCTGGCTCACCATCGGCGCATCGGTGATGCGCCGGATCACGAGCTTGTAGAGCACGACGCCGAAGGCGAACAGCATCAGCACCGTGAGCGGCAACGTGAGCATCGGATCGAGCGCGAACAGCGCGAACATCCAGAAGCTCGCGTACATGCCGAGCATCATGAATTCGCCGTGCGCGAAATTCACGATGTCCATCACGCCGAAAATCATCGTGAGGCCGATCGCCACCAGCGCATAGATCAGGCCGATGAGCACGCCCGAGGCGAGCGTCTGGAGGAGGATCTCTGCGGTCACCGGAGCTCCTCGCTGGTGGGCGGCAGGCGGCTAGAGACTCAGCGCTTGTCCCAGGCCGGCATCGGCCAAACGATCTCGCGCGCGGCGACGTTGTACGGCCATACCGTGTGGTACTTGCCGTCGACGATCTGCACCAGGATGCCGGAGCCGTATACGTTCTGGCCGCTCTCGTCGAACTTCACGCCCTTCCACGGCATGATCAGCTTCGAGCCTGGGATGTCGGTGGCGGCGAGCGCCTTGCGGATTGCTTCCGGGTCGGTCGAGCCGGCGCGGTTGATGGCGTCGGCCATCACCATCAGGCCGGTGAAGGTGCGCGCCGAGTTGCCGGTGAAGTCGGCGCCGTACCTGCTACGGAACAGATCGTTCACCTGCTTGATGAGCGGGTTACGGTTGGCCAGGTCGAGCGCCCAGACCTCGCGCGAGATCACGTAGTCGGCGTCCTTGCCGAGCGTCTTGATGAACTCGGTGTCGGAGAAGCCGGCGTCGTTGGCGAGGATCATGTCGGGCATGAAGCCCAGCTCCTTGTAGGTCTTCATCGAGAGCAGCGCGTCGCCAAGGTACGACGACTGCATGATCACCTTAGGAGCAGCCGCCTTCAGCGTCTGCACCTCCGAGGTGAGCTGCGTGCTCTTGGCCGGATAGGTGATCTGCTTGACCAGGTTGAAGCCGCCGGCCGGTGCCAGCGCGGCCTCGAGCTTGGTGGTCTCGGTACCCCAGAGGGTGTTCTCGTTGATGGTCGCGATCGGTCCGACCTTGACGCCGCGCTTGGCCTCGAACTCTTTCATGAACTCGAAGAAGTTGCGCACGAACAGATCGTCGTGTGCGGTGGTGCGGAAGAACCACTTGAAGCCGCGCGCCGTGAGCGAGGCCGACGACGACTCCGGGTTCAAGAACGGGATCTTGTTGCGCTCGGCGACCTGGCTGGCGGTGACGGTGACGTTGCTGTTGTAGGCGCCGACGATCGCAACCACCTTCTCCTGGCTGATCAGCCGCTCGGCTTCGGTGGCGCCCGTCTGCGGGTTGCCCTGGTGGTCGGCGAAGACCAATCTGATCTTGGCGCCCTTCAACCCCGGCAGGCCACCGCCGGCCGAGAACGGCAGGTCGACGACGCCCTTTGCGCCGTTGTTGATGATGTCGACCGCGAGCTCGAGCGCGTTCTTCATCTCGGCGCCGCTCGAGGCGGCGGCGCCGGTCAGCGGGTAGATGACGCCGATCTTCACTTCCTGCTGGGCCTGGGCCGACGAGCAGAGGAAGACGGCGACGCAAGCCGCCGCAACTCTGAGTCGTGCAAACGCGGATGTCATGTGATCTGCTCCTATGAACCACCGCGCAGAAAGGCGCGTACGGCATTGTGTTGGCCGCAAGCGCCACCGATCAAGCAAAAACTATTCCGATCGCTTGATCGATTTTTTCGATGCTGGCTTGCGAGCGCGCGCTCGCTCCGGGGCCGCTGCCCCGGAGCCTGCGATGAACCCCAGCGCCGAGCGCATCACACCCTCGACGACGCGCGATGCCGCATCGAAGCGGTAGCTCGCGAACACTGGCAGCGGCGGCAGCGGCGGCTCGGTGGTGAGGATGCGCAGCTCGCGCAGAGGCAGCAGCCTCTGCGCCGCGCTGCGCGGCAGCGTGGCGATGCCAAAGCCGGCCTCCACCAGCTGCGTCATCGCCGAGATCGAGGACACAGCGTGCACGCGCTTCGGCTCCAGTCCGGCGTGGCGGAACAGGTCGAGCAACGCCACGTGCGGCTGCGAGCCGCGCTGGAAGGTTAGGAAGTCGAAACCGGCCAGCTCGGCAAGGCTGTGCCGCGCCCGCTTGTGCGCCCTGGCATTCCCGACGAAGACCATCTCCATCGGCGGGAGCGCACGCGTGCGCACGCCCTCGCCGGCGGCGGGCAACGCCGCAAAAGCGACATCGAGCGTGCCGCGGCGCATCTGCTCGAGCAGCATCGGCGTCGTCTCGACGGTGAGCTCGAGGGCGAGCGACGGCCGCTCGAGCCGCAGCGCCTCGACCCACGGAATGAGCCAGGAATGCAGCACCGACTCGATGGCGCCCAGCCGCAGGGGTACCGACTGCTCGTCGGCCGCGCCCATCTCCGCCTTGACCTCGCGGTGCAACTCGAGCAGCCGCTGCGAATGCACGAGGAAACGCATGCCGGCAATGGTCAGCCGGAACTGGCGATCGCGCCGGTCGAGCAGCATCACACCGAGCTCGTCTTCGAGAGCAGAAATACGGCTCGACATCGCCGATTGCGTCAGGCTCATCTTCTCGGCCGCGCGGGTGATGCTCTTCAGCGTCGCCACCCAGTAGAACGCCTCGACGAAACGCAGGTTCATGGCCGTCATTGTCGGCGCCGGGTTCAGGCTGGAGGCACGTTCCGTTCCGCTGGCGGCGCTGCCGCTCTTCATCGGGATGCGCCAGTCCGTCATCGTCACCGTCACCGTTGCGCCGGTGATCGTGACCTGGCGGCCCGACGCGTTGATCGGCGCGCAGCGATAGGCCGCAGACGCTCGATGTATCCGGCGTCGCGTTGGCTGCCGGGATCTACGCCCTCAACGCTGCGTCTTGTCCTTGTCGTTCTGCGCCTGGATGCGCTCCTTCGCGGCCAGCCAGTCGCCGTCGCTCCAGTTGCGCAGCTCGTAGAAGCCGCCGCCGTTGGCGAGCGCGTTGCCGCCATCCATCATGATGCTCTGGCCGGTGAGCCAGTCGCAGTGGCCGGGCGACATCAGGAAGGCGGCGAGGTTCTGCAGCTCGCTCATCCGGCCCTCGCGCGCCATCGGGTTGTTCTTCTTGCTGCGGGCACCGGGCTCCTCGCCCGGATTGAGGCGCTTGCTCATGCCCTCGGTCGGGATCTCGCCCGGGCCGACGGCATTCAGGCGGATGCCGTGGCGCGCCCACTCGACGGCGAGCGACTTCGTCATCACCTCGATGCCGGCCTTGCTCATCGCCGACGGCACCACGAACGGCGAGCCGTTGTCGACCCAGGTCACGATGATGCTCATGACGTTGCGGTAGGGCTGGCCCGGCTGCCAGGCGCCGGACTTCGCCGCCTCGACCCAGCGCTTGCCGATGGCCTGCGTGACGTAGAACGAGCCGTGGAAGACGATGCCGGCGATCGCGTCGAAGGCGCGCGGCGACAGGCTCTCGGTCGGCGCGATGAAATTGCCGGCGGCGTTGTTGACGAGGCCGGTCAGGCCGCCGGTCTGGAACAGCGACTCGGCCATCTCCTCGACGGCGGCGGCGATGCGGATGTCGACGCCGAAGGTGTCGACGCGGCGGCCGGGGAACTGCGCGCGCCAGGCTTCGGCGGTCTCGTCGCACACGGCCTTGCGGCGGCCGCAGATGGCAATGTCGGCGCCAAGTGCGAGGAAGCGCTCGGCCATCGCGCGGCCGAGGCCGGTGCCGCCGCCGGTCACGAGGATGCGTTGGCCGGCCATCAGGTCTGGAGTGAACATGAGCAAGTCCTTTCGGAAGGGGCAGTCGCGAAGGCGATGCGCTCAGCGCAGGATGAAGAAGGCGGCCACGACGACCACCGCCGCCGCGAGCACCCAGCCCATCGTGCCGGCGGACTCGGGCGCACGCGTCACCACAGCGGTGGAGGCCGGCACGGCGCCTGCGGGCAGCTTGGCCTGCAGCTGCACTTCGAAGGCCTTGAAGAAGTCGTCGGTGATCTTGGCGGCCGCGGCGTCGATCAGGCGCGAGCCGATCTGCGCCATCTTGCCGCCGACGGTGGCGCGTGCGTGGTACGCGAGCTTGGTCGACGCCGCGCCTTCGGGCGTGAGCGCCACGTCGGCCGAGCCCTTGCCGAAACCGGCGACCCCGCCCTGGCCATCGAAGTTGATCGTGTAGGCGGTCGGCGCCTGCAGGTTGGTCATCTTCAGGTTGCCGCGAAAGCGGGCACTGACCGGGCCGATCTTCAATGCGACGACAGCGACAAACGCATCGTCGCCACTGCGCTCGAGCGACTCGCAGCCGGCGATGCACGCCTTCAGCACCTCGGGGTCGTTGAGCGCCGCCCAGGTCGCTTCGACCGGTGCGGGGATGAGTCGTTCGCCGTTCAGTTCCATGAGGACGATTCTGCCCCCGCCTGGGATGCTCCAGCAGGCATGTCTTGCACGACACGCCCATGGCGGGTTGAGGTGGATGGGCAGATCGATCGTTAGTCGTGAGGATGCGGCGGCGGGCGCGCTGTTGACTGCGCTGATCACTGTCGCGACACTGAGGGCGTCGCCCCTACGCTCCAGGCCTGCTGTGTCCGATCAAAACTCAACGCCACCGCGTCGGCGCGACAACCGGGGCTGGGCCGTCGACCACCCTGCGGTCCGCGTCGACAAGATGAAGAGTGGCCCGGGCCGGACCGACTCCGTTGGCCTCGAGCACGTGGCCCACCCATTCACGCGAGTCATTTCCGCCAGCCCCGGGACCGGGTTTCAGGACGGGCTTGAACGCGTGGGCAATGACTACCTGAGCCGCGTCGCCCCTGTCGTCGGCATCGGCGAGGACGTACTCGCTGCTTTGCGCAAGGACGACGTGCCAGGGTTCGGCTGGATTACCCTGTCCTGGGGAAACGGCGAACAAGGAGCTCAACGCAATTCCAATGGTTCGTTCAGCGTCACGCGCCGAACCCGAGCCGGCAAGGTGCTCGACCGAACGGTCGTCCTGTTGGCGGGCTATCGACTCCCCGATCGCAGCACCAGCGGCGGTGAAATCGGCCTGAGACTGGTGATGCATGTCGCTGGCGCCGACAAGCGCTTGCTGAAGGTCCGAGTGACCGGGCTGACCGTATCGCATCTTCCCGCGAAGATCGGGCGCGCCGCGCAGGCTCCGGCAACAACGCTTCAAGTCTCAATGCTGCAGCTGCGAGAGCGCTTGAGGGCTTTCCATCACGCTGAGGAAATCTCGGTCCAAGGCATCGTGCCTGCCCATCCGAACCGCGGCAAGGCGCTGCGCCTGTTCGGCAATGTCATGAAATCGAACGGGCGAGTGTTCGCTTTCGTAAACGAAACTTCGACCGGAGGCGCCGCTTTCAAAACCGTCGCCATGCTTGAGCTCGTGAGCAGCGCTACCGGGCCGGCCGCGCTTCCGGCTGCTTTCGATGGCGACCCGCAATCATGCTTGCCGCAGCATGAGTTCAGATCGCGGCGCACCATTCGCTCGGGCACGCGCCTTGACCCGCTTCGCTGCCAGACCGCCCGGCTGATGAGCCCGCTCCAGAAAGTTGGAGTTGTCGAGGTGCGGCAGACATCGATCGGCCGCTCGGACGACACGCCCGACCCGACGATGCCGCAAACCATCGATCTGCACGCTCTCCCGCTTCACTCCGACGCCTTGTCGGCCGCGCACGCTTACCTTCGCGGCGACGAATTCATGCAGAGGTTCGAGGCCTATGGCCTTGCGGTCATCGACTATTTCAAGTTCGCGAAGTTACCCCTCGTCCTACGACATCGAGCCCCGATCCGCGGCGCGCAGGACGGCGCGACGATCAACGCGCAGGTGACGCCGCACGGGGTCGGCCCTTCGCTGGCAGAGGTTCCGTCCAAAGGAGGCGACCCGCGAGCCGGGATCGAGGTCAGCTTTGCCGCCGCGAATCTGCGGCGGCGAGGCCGCGTCGAGGTGTTGCCGAAGCGATGGCGTCTGCAACCGATGGGCTTGGCAGCCGATCGACGTTGGGCGTGGCATGAGTTCTGCCACGTGCTCAATTTCGCCAGTTTCGGAAAACTCGAATTCCGCTTTGCCCACAGCGCCGGCGACGCGCTGGCCGCCATCGTCGCCGATCCGGACAGCGCCATCGCAAACAGTTCGATCTCGCGAAACATCACGTTCCCCTGGGTGTCGCTCGGCCGACGTCATGACCGCGACCCCGAATACGGATGGGGCTGTTGCGGCCGACGCAACATCACGCGCCTGGCTTCCTCAACGGCATTCGACGACACGCGCAGAGGGTATTTCGAGGAGCAGCTGTTGTCGTCAGCATTGTTTCGGTTTTACCGCGTCATCGGCGGAGACTGTGCAGCCACCGACGATCGGCGCAGTGCATCCGACTACGCGGTCTATCTAGTCTTTCGCGCCATTCAGCTGATGGGCCAGAGCATGACCCCGATCCGCACGATCGAAGGATTCGTGACCGAGCTCAGGCAGGCCGACACAGGGACCGAGATCTGGGATGTCGTCGCGCCGTGGCCCGAGAACAGTCCGGCACGCGCTATCGAGCGGGTCGGCGGCTGCGTGCAAAAAGTGCTGCGCTGGGCGTTCGAGCGCCAGGGTCTGTATGCCACCGACGATCCGGCGACGACCGTCGAAGGCCTCGGACTACCGCCGAAGGTCGATATCTTCATCGCCGATGCGCGCCCCCTCGAATACGGCGACGCACCGACTGGATCGGGTGACTATTGGCCGGTGCCGCTGCAATGGAGCACGGCCGACGAGCCGTGGCACGCCAGTGATGCGGGCATCACCGAGCGAGCCGGCCTGGTGATCGTCACGGTCCGCAACCGCGGCGCCGATCTGGCCAAGGACGTGGTCGTTAGTTGCTGGGTCTGGCCCGCGGTCGTTGGCCCTGCACCGACGCTGGCGGCGCCATGGCAGCCCAAGTACTCGGCGCCCCAAGACGTACCGCCCGGCTCAACGATCGAATTCGCATTCGATCCGAGAGCAACTGTGAGTGGCCCTTATTTTGTACTTGCCGAGGCGACCTGCGACGCCGACCTCGCCAACGCGGACCCGGCTTCAGGCCAGCCGTGCGCGACCGTTGGTGCCCCGCTGCTGGACCTTGTCGCGAACGACAACAACCTCGGTTTGCGGGTCCTGAATCTCTGAGCCCTACGACCACTCGGCGCGCGCTCTGCTCAGGATCTTCTTCAGTGTCGGCGACGAAATCTCACCGAGCTCGAACAGAGCGGACCAGACGCCGCCGGCCAGATGCCTGCCCGCGTTGCTGTCGCTCGGATAGTGCAGACCGAGCCGCTCACGCGTTTTCGCGAGCCGGCGAGCGAGCCAAAACAGCGGACCGTTGACGACGGCAGGATCGTCAGCCTGGTATTGCATCCAAGTTGGCTTGTCCCCGGCAACGCTGCCATCGCTCCTCATTCCGATGCCAAAACGCGTTGCCACCTGAGGAATCTCGAGCAGCAGCAACGCGATGAAACTGCCGAGAAATGAATGCCCGCTCGGAAATGCAGGATGACCGGGTGGTCCGAACGATGGAATTAGCCCGGGACACAGGTAAGAGGGTCTGACGCGTCGATATTCCGACTTGTAGTGCATGTAGACGAGATTGCCGATCGCCAACCCTGCGCTGATCAGCTCCATCGTCCAAGGCTTGCCCAAATGATCGATGCGCAGTAACTGAACGAAGTACCGCGGGATCCCGTCGGCTTGCTCCAAGGCTTCGAACATGTAGCGTTCGCGGTCGTCCTCCATCAAGTCGACGAGCTCGTCCAACTCGCCGCTGATGAAGGCCCATGCGAGCGCATCGGTTGGAGAACTCGCAGAGCCCGACTTCCAACCCAGATCATCCTGTTTCAACCAATTTTTGGCGAGCAGTTTCGCTTCAGGCCACTGCCATTTCGGCGACTGCATGGCGAACTCGCGTGCGGCGGCGACCGATGGCGCAGAGATGTCGAGATCCTGGAGCCACTCTGTGAGCAGCGGGTCGAACCGCAGATCCCAGATGCGCAATCCCGGATCCCAATCGTCGGTCTGCCATTGCAGTGGCGGGTTGGTCGCATACGGATTGGTCCTGAAGGCCGTGGGAAATGGCAGCCCGTTGCCATCGGGGGCAAAGTCGAGCGACCAGTTTTTGAATCCGAGGTCTGCTGGCGTCGCGTAGGCGCTGCGGGCGAGCCATCCGTAGCCGCTCAGAAAGCCGTTGCCGGTCGGCATGCCGGCTCCGGTTCCGCCAGCTACAGGGGGAAACACGGGGAAACCGTAGTAGCCCTGGCCCTGGCCCTGGCCCTGGCCCTGGCCCTGGCCCTGGCCCTGGCCCTGACCCTGACCCTGACCCTGACCCTGACCTTGTCCTTGTCCTTGTCCTTGCCCCATACGACCTCCGCTTATCGCGGCCTTATGACCGCGCTGGCTACGGCGTGATTCCCGCTATTCGCAATCCATCGAGCACGTGCTCGAGGTGCGGCGATTGCAACGGGTACCAAGCGCCAAATCCGGACACGGTGAAGCCCGGCTCACCTTGAACAAATT
>JAYVNL010000224.1:0-11844 GCA_043758495.1 Rhizobacter sp. | reverse complement strand
GACGCGTGCACGACGAGCGTGCCGGCTGCGAGGTCGCCAAGGCGCTTGAAGTCGGCGCGGAACAGCATCGCCGTCAGGCCGAACGCGTAGAGCCCGGGCAGGAAGTCGGCGGCGCGAAGCAGGTTGCGGGTCAGCGACGCGGCCGGCGTGACAGGCAGGCCGCTGTCCATCACGACCGTCAGGCCGAGGGCGCGCTTGCCTGGCGTCGCTCCCGACGCGCCCAGTTCGAAGGCGACCGGGTAAAGCCACTCGAGCGCGAACAGCACCACCAGGCCGACGCCGAAGCCGAAGCGGCCAAGGTTGGCGAGCAGTGCCGCGATTGCGCCGAACACCACCGTTCGCAGCAGCAGGTCGATGGCATAGGCGTAGATGCGCGACACCAGACCGGCCGGGCGCAACGCCAGGGCGATGCCCTCGGGCGTCTCCGCTGCGTAACGGGTGTCGAGCCGGGTGTCGAGCCGCGTATCGAGCCGGGTGCGAGGATTGAAAGCGACCATCTTCATGCCTGGCCGCCCGGCCCGATCAGGCTTGCACGACGACGGTGTCGGCGATCAGGTCGTGGACGCAGCGGCGCTCGGCGCGAAAGATGAACAGCGCATCGACCATGCCGTAGAGCGCGCCCGCCACCGGGATCACCGTGATCAGGCTGTTGACCAGGGAGCGCAGGCCGACCAGGCGCGCGAACGAGGCGCGCGATCCGTCGGTTCGCACGATCCGGATCTTCACCAGCATCTTGCCGATGGTCTGGCCATGGGTCGCCAGCAGGTAGCCGTGAAAGAGCAGAAAGCAGGCGAAGCCGACCAGCATGTTGCGGGCCATCGCCAGCCACAGGCCCTGGGCCGGGTCGGTGACGAAGAGATTGAACGGCGTGAGCAGCGCGACTGCGCCCAAAGCCGACACCGTGATGACCCCGTCGATCATCGCTGCGCCGAGTCGGGAGCCGCGACCGGCCAGCGTGCCGGCCTGGTGGCTTGGGGCCACGTCGGCGACCTCGGCGAGCGGTGCCGCGAAACGGTTCTCCTCGGTGCCGCTCATTCGCACTCTCCGACAGTTGCATGGCCATGCTAGCAGCGGCCTCCCGCGGGGGCAGCCCCGGGCTGGGCAGACGGTATCCGGCCCGGTTCGGCGTTGCTCGCCCGCGTGTAGGCCGACTCCGCGTTCGACGCCGGCGGAGCTCGCGGCGCGTGCTCGTTGCCTATGCTGCGGGGTTGCCGCGGGTGTGCCCGCCATGATCCGACGACGACCCTGGAGACCGACATGAGACAAGCTCGAATTTCGAAGCCTGCGCGAGCCCGTGCTTCGTTCGCTGCGGCATGGGCCGCGCTGGCGCTGGCAGCCTGCGCCAGCGGCCCGCAAGTTGATGCGCAATGGCGCGAACCCGACCTGGCCGGCGGCTTTCTTCGTGGCGCCCGCGTGCTGGTGGCCTGCGACGCCTACGAGGTCGTGATCCGACAGCTCTGCCAGGAGCAGCTCGCGAGCGAGGTCACGGCGCGCGGTGCGACGCCGGTGTTCGTGCCGCCGACCACGGCGCTCTTCACGGATCGATCGATCGATGCACAGCTGCTGCCGGCAGCACGCGATGCCGGCGCGTCGGCGATGCTCGTGATGACGGTCGCGGTCGCGGTCAACGACGTCAGCCCGGGCTTTTCGATCGGCATCGGTGGTTTCGGCTTCGGCCGGCACAGCGGCGTCGGCGTCGGCGTCGACGCGCCGATCGGCGGTGGCCGTGTCACCTCGGGCTACTCGGCCAATGGCCGCGTCACCGAGGTGAGCAATGGCCGGCTGGTGTGGACGGCGAAGGCGACGGCGCCGGCATCGAGCGACGTCGGTGCGCAGATGGGCGAGCTGTCGAAGGCCGTGCTTGGCGCGGCAGACAAGGCCGGGCTGTTCTGACGCCGCGGTGTCTTATGCCGCGACCGGCCCCGGTCGCGCGGCATCGACCGCGAAGCGTGCTGCCGTGCTGACGCCGCTGGCCGCATCGAGCGGCCGGTCGACGACCAGGATCGCAGCACGCAGTTCCTTGCGGTCGATCTCGAAGCTCATGTAGCCGCGCTGGTCGCCGCGGCCGTAGCGGATGTGCGGGTTGAAGGGCAGCGCCGCGTCGATGTTCGACTGCGGCAGCGCCAGGCTGGTGATCGAGCTGCCGCAGAACTCGCTGGCGACTACCGGCGAGGCCGAGTCGTCGTAGTCGACCTTGAGGTCGGCGACGTAATGACTGTGGACGTCGCCGCCGAGCACGACGAGGCCGGGCACCTTTTTCGCCGCCGCGGCGCCGAGCAGGCGCTGGCGCGAGGGCGCGTAGCCGTCCCAGCCGTCGGTCCAGTAGGTACCGCCCTGGGCTGGGTCGCTCCACGAGAAGCGCGCCATCAGCGTCTGCTGCACGAGCAGGTTCCAGGGCCGGTCGAGGTCCCAGCCGTCGGCGAGCCAACGCTCCTGTTCGGCGCCGAGCAGCGAACGACGCGCGTCGCTGAGGTCCGGGCAGTCGACGAGACGGACCGTGCTCGAGCCGCCGCGGCCGGCGGGTGAACAAGCCTGGACGTCGCGGTACTGGCGATCGTCGACACGGTGAAAGCGCGCCAGCGTGCCCCAGTCGGTGCGGCCGACGATGCGCATGTCGGGCCCCGCGGGCCGGACCGATTTCGGAAACGGCATGTGCTCCCAGTAGGCACGATAGGCCGCGGCGCGGCGCGCAGCCATGTCGATGGCGAGGTTCTCGCCGCGCAAGTTGGCGTAGTCGTTCGAGACCTCGTGGTCGTCCCAGATCAGGAGCCACGGCGCCGCGGCATGGGCGGCACGCAGCAACGGGTCGCCCTTGTAGGTCGCGTAGCGGGCGCGGTATTGGGCCAGGGTGAGGGCGACGCCGCCGGGCTGCGGCCGGATCGCGTTGCGCGCCTGTGCCGATTCGTAGATGTAGTCGCCGAGGAAGAGGACCAGGTCGAGCCCGGCCGCGGCGACGTGGCGCCAGGCCGCGTAGTGATTGACGTCGAAGCGCTGGCAGCTCGTGATCGCGAAGCGCAGCGATGCGACCGAAGCGTCGGCCGCCGGCGTGGTGCGCGTGCGGCCGCTCTCGCTCTGCTGGCCGAGGGCGCGAAAGCGATACCAGTACCAGCGGTCGGGCGCCAGCCCGACCGGCTCGGCATGGACGCTGTGCGCCCATGCCGCCTCGGCGTCTTCGCCTCCGCGGGCGACGATGCGCTGGAACTGCTCGTCGTCAGCGACTTCCCAGTCGACGGCGACGTGTTCCGGCAGGTCGCTGCCGGTCAGCCGCGTCCACAGCACCATGCCGTCGGCGTGCGGCTGCCCGGATGCGATGCCGAGCGAGAAGCGCGGCGTGTCGGCCTGCGCCGCGGCGGCCGCGAAGGCCGGGATGCCGATGACCGCCGCTGCACCGGCAACGAAGCGCCGCCTCTGCATCGAGATTCCTTCAGACGCCGATCTCGTCGATCTCGCGGTAGAGATCGCGCAGCCACATCTTGACGCGCTGGCGGTCCATCAGGCCGAGTCCGCTCGGGTCCTTCTCGGCGCTCTTCGCCTTCCAGAAGCTGGAGCTGGCGCTGTCGATCTTCTGGATGATGTGTTCGCTGAGCTTCTTCGCCGAAACGACATGCGCGCCCATGCCGATCGCGCGCGCCTGTTCGCCGGATTGCTCGAGGCCGCTGAAGTCGCTGCCGCGGACCTGATTCCTGACCAGCACGTAGTTCATGCCGCTGCCGAAGCGGTCGAGCAAGCGGCGCAGCAGATCGACAGAGTCCTTGCCGGTGTCCATCACGTGCCAGTAGAAGAGCTTCATGCCGAGCTCGTCGGCGAGGTCGATGACGCCGGCGTCTTCCATCCAGCCGGCCAGCGAATCGTGGGTCTGGGCGGCAAGGTCGACGAGGATGCGGCGCCCAGGCTGGTCGACGGCGGCCTCGACGATGGCGTCGAGCGACTCGACGCGGTCGACGGCGACCGGCGAAGCGTGGTTCGGATAAAAGCGCAGCAGGGCACCGTGCGAGCGGTCGGTGTCGAAGCCGAGGAAGGGCTGGTCCTTGTCGATCAGGTACTGGGCGAGAACGCGCGCCATCAGCGACTTGCCGACACCGCCCTTCTCGCCACCGATGAAGTGGATGTTGGTGGTCATCGAGGAAAGGGAGTTACTTGGCGGCTGCCGGCGCGCCGCCGGGGACGACGAAGTCGATCGTCTTCTCGACGACCTTGCCCGCCACCTTCACCGTGCTGCCGACGACGGCCCCGCCGACCGACACCACGGCGCCGACGGCCGCGCCGGCGATGGTGACGACCGCGCAGCCGGGCAAGAGCATCGCGGCGAGGAGCAGCACTGCAGCGAGCTCGAGGCGGCGAAGCGGGGGGTGAAAAGCCATGGCGAAGATTGTCGCTCAGCCGCGGCCCACGAACGGCATCCTGGTCGCCATGACCGTGACGAATTGGATGTTGGCCTCGAGCGGCAGTCCGGCCATGTGGACGACGGTGTCGGCCACGTGCTGGACGTTCATCGTCGGCTCGATCGCCAGCTCGCCCGTGGCCTGCGGCACGCCTTTGGCCATGCGCGCCGTCATCTCGGTGGCGGCGTTGCCGATGTCGATCTGGCCGCAGGCGATGTCGAACGGGCGGCCATCGAGCGAGGTCGCCTTGGTGAGGCCGGTGATGGCGTGCTTGGTCGCCGTGTAGGGGGCACTGAACGGCCGCGGCGCGTGCGCCGAGATCGAGCCGTTGTTGATGATCCTGCCGCCGCGCGGCGACTGGCTCTTCATCAGCACGAAGGCCTGCTGGGTGCAGAGGAACACCGCCGTGAGGTTGATGTCGACGACAGTGCGCCACTGCTCGATCGTGAGTTCCTCGAGCGGCAGCGGCGGCGCGCCGGTGCCGGCGTTGTTGAAGAGCACGTCGAGGCGGCCGAAGGCGTTCTTCGTCGCCGCGAACAGCGCCTTCACGGCGGCCGGGTCGGTGGCGTCGGTCGGCACGGCGAGGGCGCGGTCGGCGTCGCTGCCGGCGGCGGCGATCGTCGCAGCGAGAGCGTCGCCGCGCCGACCTGCGAGGACGACGTGGTAGCCGGCCTTCAAGAGGGCCAGTGCGCTGGCGCGGCCGATTCCGCTACCGGCGCCGGTGACGATTGCGACTTTCTTCATGGCGGTGTCTCCAACGGTGTTTCGAGGGCGGAAAAGCAGTCGGCGAAGGTGAACCAGAGACTGGCGTAGAACGCCGTCGCCAGCGCCAGTATCAGCGGCGCGCCGACGATCGGAAAGAGCTGCGGCCCAGCCAGTGCCACGCCGATCGCCGAGACCATCAAAAAGGCGAACGAGATGACGGTCCAGGCCAGGCCGAACATGGCGAAGGCGCCGCGATTGCGCCAGATCGCCACGGTGCTGAAAAAGAGCGACTTGGCCCAGCTTTGGCCGCCCCAGTGGACCAGCGCCGGCGCGTGCCAGAACGGCACGGCGAGCAGGCTCACCAGCAGCATCCAGAGGAAGAAGCCGAGCTGCAATCGCACATCGATCATTCGCGCCATGACTTCCTCCTGGCTCGACTTGCCGTCGCGCGTCGACTCCACGAAAGCGCTGAAGGCGCCGCCGTCGACAGCGGCGCTGAGCAGGTACACGACGATCGCCGCGACGAGATAGGCCACGCCGAGCTTGAGAAGCCCGAGCAGGGCCGGCCGGCTGGCGCGGGCGATCTCGGTGAAGGCCGCCGGCATCGGCGAGCGGCCTTCGACGACCAGGCGCGACGCGACCATGAAGAGCAGCGACACCGCCGGCGCGACGACGATCAGCGCCAGCGACAGCAGCGGCGGCCCGGCGCGCAGGACGATCACGACGAACAGGCAGCTTGCGAACAAGGCCGCGAACCCGAACGGCTGGCGCAGGAAGACCTGGAAACCGAGTCGTACCCAGGCCACGCCCTGGCGCGGCGCCACCTGCTGGAACTTCATGCGTCGGCTCCTGCGCGACCGGCCGGATGCCAGGGCGACTCGCGGCGCTGCCGCAGGACGCGCTCGAAGTGGGTCGGGTCGTGGGCGGTGAGAACGAGCGCGTCGCGCGGCAGCTCGGCGTCCCGAACGCGCGACAGCCAAAAGCGGAATGCGGCAGCGCGCATCAGCGCCGGCAGCAGCCGCACCTCGCCGGCGTCGAGCGGGCGAACGGCGTCATACGCCTCGACGAAGGCGGCGGCACGCCTCTCGTCGAGGCGGCCGGAGTCGAGGTCGATGCACCAGTCGTTGAGGGCGACGGCAACGTCGAACAGCAGGCAGTCGACGCCGGCGAAATAGAAGTCGAAAACGCCGGCGAGGCGGTCGCCTTCGAACATCACGTTGTCGCGGAACAGGTCGCCGTGGACGACGCCGCGGGGCAGGGCTGCGAAGGCGGCCGAGTCGCCGAGGCGGCGCTGATAGGCGAGCTCGTCGGCCATCAGCTGCGCCCGCTCGCCGTCGAGATGCGGCAGCACGGCGGGCACGGTCGCGACCCACCAGGCGAGGCCGCGCAGGTTCGGCTGGACGAGCGCGAAGTCGCGAGCGGCCACGTGCAGGCCGGCGAGCACGGCGCCGACGGCGGTGCAATCGGCGGCGTCGGGCGCGAGGTGATGCTCGCCGGGCAGGCGATCGACGACGGCAGCCGGCTTGCCCTTGAGCGAGAGCAGGATCGCGCCGCCGGCGTCGGCGTGCGGGCCGGGCACCGGCTGGCCACGGTCGGCCAGGTGCTTCATCAGCTGCAGGTAGAACGGCAGCTCGGCAGCGGTGAGACGCTCGAACAGCGTCAGCACGTAGCTGCCGCGGCTGGTGATCGCGAAGTAGTTGGTGTTCTCGATGCCGCCGGAGCAGGCCTTCAGCTCGCGCAACTCGCCGATTCCGAGGCCGTCGATCAGGGCGGCTGCTTCGGCAAATGAAACCTCGGTGTAGACCGCCATCCGGGCCGGGATCGTCTTAGAAACGCAGCACGTTCCAGACCCGCTTGCCGGCGGCGCCACGCGAGGTGTTGGTGCTGTCGGAGAGGTCGTGCGAGCCGTCGCCGATGATGATGTCGTAGCTCGGCGCGCGCCCTTTCGGCTCGACCGAGACACGCTGCAACTGACCGCGAACACGGACCTCGTCGATGCGGGCGCGGCCGTCTTCGATCACGGTGTGGCGGACTGCGGGCTCGCCGGCGGCCGGCGTCGCGGCAGCATCGGTGTCGGCCGCGGCGACCGGTGCCGCGGCTGCCGCGAAGGCGATCGCCACGGCGGTCACGAGACAGGCAGCGAGACTCGATTTCATCGCTGCATTCTAGGTCGCGGGCCGCCATCGCGAGATTTCCCTTCCGCCACAATCCCCGGGTATGGCGGACCGGACCCTGCTGCTCGTCGACGGCTCGAGCTATCTCTATCGCGCGTATCACGCACTGCCTGACCTGCGCGGCCCCGGCGGCTTTCCGACCGGCGCCATCCGCGGCGTCATCTCGATGATGAAACTGCTGCGCGAGCAGTACCCGGCGGCCCACGGCGCCTGCGTCTTCGACGACAAGGGCAAGACCTTCCGCGACGACTGGTACCCCGACTACAAGGCCACGCGCACGGCAATGCCGAGCGACCTGGCGTTGCAGATCGAGCCGATCGTGGAGGCCGTCAAGCTGCTCGGCTGGCCGGTGCTGACGGTGCCCGGCATCGAGGCCGATGACGCCATCGGCACGATCTCGTGCATGGCCGCCAAGGGCGGCTTCCAGGTCGTGATATCGACTGGCGACAAGGATATGGCCCAGCTCGTCGGCGACAACGTCGTGCTCATCAACACGATGAGCAATGAGCGCCTCGACAGCGTTGGCGTCACCGCCAAGTTCGGCGTGCCGCCGGAGCGCATCGTCGACTACCTCGCGCTCATCGGCGATGCGGTCGACAACGTCCCCGGCGTCGACAAGGTCGGCCCGAAGACGGCGGCAAAGTGGCTCGCCGAGCACGGCTCGCTCGAAGGCGTGATGGCGGCGGCGCCCACGATCAAGGGCGTCGTCGGCGACAACCTTCGCAAGGCGCTCGACTGGCTGCCGCAGGGTCGGCGTCTGGTCACCGTCGTGACCGACTGCGACCTCAGCGGCCATGTCATGGGCTGGCCGGAGTTCGGCGCGCTGGCACTGCGCGAGGTCGAGGTCGATGCGCTCATGGCGTTCTACGACCGCTACGGCTTCGGCGCCATGCGTCGCGATCTTGAGACCTCGTCCGGCAAGCCGGCATCGGCGGGCGCAGCTGCCAGTGCCGCGACCGGTTCGGTCGATGTCCCTGACGGTGTGCCTTCGGAAGCGATCGTCAAGAACTACGAGACGGTGACGACGAGCGAGCAGCTCGACGCGTGGGCCCGCCGCGTCGAGGCCTGCGAGCTCGCGGCCGTCGCCGTCGAGACCGACTCGCTCGATCCGATGCGGGCGCGGCTCATCGGCATCGCCCTCGCGGTGGCGCCGGGCGAAGCCTGCTACATCCCGCTCGCCCACGGCTATGCCGGCGCGCCCGACCAGCTCGCCCTGGCCGAGGTGTTGGCGCGCTTGCGGCCCTGGCTCGAGAACGAAGCCGCCGCCAAGGTCGGCCAGAACACCAAGTACGACCGCCACGTGTTCGCCAATGCCGGCGTCGAGATGCGCGGCGTCCGCCACGACACCCAGCTCGAGAGCTACGTGCTCGATGCCCACAAGTCGCACAGTCTCGAGAGCCTGGCGTTTCGCCACCTCGGCCGCACCGGCCTGACGTATGAACAGGTGTGCGGCAAGGGCGTGGCCCAGATCCCGTTCGCTCAGGTCGGCATCGAGCGTGCCGCCGAGTACGCCTGCGAGCAGACCGAGATGGCGCTGCACGTGCACCAGGCGCTGGCGCTGCGGCTCGCTGGCGAGCCCGGCCTCGCGAGCGTGTACGGACGCATCGAGATGCCGACGAGCGGCGTGCTCGGCCGCATCGAGCACGTCGGCGTGCTGATCGATTCGGCGCTGCTGGCAGTGCAGAGCCAGCAGCTCGCCGGGCGCATGTCGGCGCTAGAACAGGAGGCCTACCAGCTCGCCGGCCAGCCTTTCAACCTCGGCAGCCCGAAGCAGATCGGCGAGATCCTGTTCGTCAAGCTCGGCCTGCCGGTCGGCCGCAAGACGGCGAGCGGCGCGCCCTCGACCGACGAAGACGTGCTGCAGGAACTCTCGGCCGACTACCCGCTGCCGGGCAAGCTGCTCGAGCACCGCAGCCTGTCGAAGCTGAAGGGGACCTACACGGACAAGCTGCCGCTGATGGTGAACCCGGCGACCGGCCGCGTCCACACGAACTACGCACAGGCGGTCGCGGTGACCGGGCGCCTGTCGAGCAACGACCCGAACCTGCAGAACATCCCGATCCGCACGACCGAGGGCCGGCGCGTTCGCGAGGCCTTCATCGCACCCGAGGGCGCCGTGATCCTGTCTGCCGACTACTCGCAGATCGAGCTGCGCATCATGGCCCACCTCTCGGCCGATGCCGGCCTGTTGCACGCTTTCGCCGCCGGCATCGACGTGCACCGCGCCACTGCGGCCGAAGTGTTCGCGGGCGGCGACATCGGGGCGGTGACGGCCGAGCAGCGCCGCTTCGCCAAGGTCATCAACTTCGGCCTCATCTACGGCATGAGTGCGTTCGGCCTGGCTGCCAACCTCGGCATCGAACGCAGCGCCGCGACCGCCTACATCGAGCGCTATTTCGCGCGTTATCCCGGCGTCAAGCGCTACATGGACGAGACGCGCGCGTCGGCCCGAGAGAAGGGCTATGTCGAGACGCTGTTCGGCCGCCGCGTTCACCTGCCCGACATCAAGGCCGGTGGCGGCCCGCGCCGCGCCGCCGCCGAGCGCCAGGCCATCAACGCGCCGATGCAGGGAACCGCGGCCGACCTCATCAAGCTGGCGATGATCGCCGTCCAGGACGTCCTCGACCGCGAACAACGGGCGACGCGGATGATCATGCAGGTGCACGACGAGCTCGTCTTCGAGGTGCCCGAGGCGGAGCTGCCGTGGGCCCGCGAGGAGGTCCCGAAGATCATGGCGAGCGTGGCGACGTTGGCTGTGCCGCTGGTTGCCGATGTCGGCGTCGGCGCCAACTGGGACGAGGCGCACTGAGGCGGCGCCATGAGCTCGATGGCCTGCGAAGCCCTGTCTTGCCAGCCTCGTCCGCATGGGTGCTCTCGACCGACTCCCGCCGCCGCTGAAGCGACACTGCATGACGGCCGACGCCTGCCAGCACATGGGCACCGCGGGCGGGCTGCCGTCGCATTTGCGTGTCGAGCTGATCGACTCCCTGCGGGTCAGCGCAACGCCGACGCCCGGCGTCGTTGGCATCGCCACGCTGCGGCGTATCGCGTTCGATTTGCCCGGCCTGTTCGGCTGAAAGATCGCCGCGACGAAGGCCCTCGGCCCTTGTCACGAAACCGTCGCATTCGCGCTTCTACACTTCCGGCATGAGTCCATATGCGGCGTCGGCTCGCACGCCGGTGCCTGCGCTTCTCAACCGCGAACGCGCGATCCTCGAGTTCAACCGGCGCGTGCTGGCGCAGTCGCAGCGCGCCGACGTGCCTCTGCTCGAGCGGCTGCGCTATGTCTGCATCGTTTCCTCGAACCTCGACGAGTTCTTCGAGGTCCGCTTCGCCGACTGCCTGGAAGCGTCGCGCCGGCCCGGCACCGGCGTCACCGCCGCCGACATCGAGTCGCTGGCGGTCGACACCCATGCCCTGATCGACGAGCAGTACGCCGTCTTCAACGACGAGGTCATGCCGGCGCTGGCGGCGAGCGGCATCCGCATCGTCAACCACGCCGATCGCAACGACGCCGAGCGGCGCTGGGTCGAACGCTTCTTCGAGACGCAGGTGCGGCAGCTCCTGGTGCCGGTCGGGCTCGACCCGTCGCACCCGTTCCCGCAGGTCGCCAACAAGTCGCTCAACTTCATCGCGCGGCTGGGCGGCAAGGACGCGTTCGGCCGACGCAACACGGTGACCATCGTCAAGGTGCCGCGGGTGCTGCCGCGCGTGATCATGCTGCCGCGCATCAAGGGCGAATCGAAGCAGTCCTTCGTGCTGCTCACCAGCGTGATCCGGGCCCACCTCGGCGAGCTCTTCCCCGGCCGCGAGGTCGAAGCCTTTTCGCAGTTCCGCATCACCCGCGACTCCGACCTCGAGGTCGACGCCGACGTCATCAACCTGCGCCAGGCCCTGCGCTCGGGGCTGACGACGCGGCACTTCGGCCAGGCCGTTCGACTCGAGGTCGTGAGCACCTGCCCGGAAGAGCTTTCGGCATTCCTGCTGCGCCAGTTCGGCCTGCCGGCGAGCGCCATGTACAAGGTCAACGGGCCGGTGAACCTGGTGCGCATGAACGAGCTCATCGACCTCGCCAACTCGTCGAGCCTGCGCTTCCCGCGCTTCGATCCCGGCTGGCCGGCGAGCCTGCCGCGCCAGCAGTCGATGTTCGACCGCATCCGCGGGGGCAACGACCTGCTGCTGCACCAGCCCTTCGAGTCGTTCGAGCCCGTGATCCAGTTCCTGCGCGAGGCCGTCCACGATCCGTCCGTGCTCGCCATCAAGCAGACGATCTACCGCACCGGCAGCCAGTCGCCGCTGATGGACCTGCTCATCGAGGCGGCGCGGCGCGGTAAGGAGGTGATGGCCGTCGTCGAGCTGAAGGCGCGCTTCGACGAGGAGGCCAACATCAACTGGGCCGAACGGCTGGAGGCGGTCGGTGCCCAGGTGGTGTACGGCGTCGTCGGCCTGAAGACGCACGCCAAGCTGCTCCTCGTGACCCGCCGCGAGGGCGGCCGGCTGAAGCGATATGCGCATCTCTCGACCGGCAACTACAACCCGTCGACAGCGCGGCTCTACACCGATCTCGGCCACTTCACCGACGA
>JAYVNL010000223.1:0-11847 GCA_043758495.1 Rhizobacter sp. | reverse complement strand
CGAGCTTGATCATGAAGCCGGGGCTGTCGTCGCCCTTGAACGCCTTCTTCGGCATGGCGACGTAGAGCTGGGCGTTGTTGCCCATCGTCGTCTTCATCACTTCCATCATCAGCTCCAGCGTCAGCCCGCACTTCGCGCCGATCGCCAGGGCCTCGACGTTGGCGGTCATGATCGTTGTAGCGAGCAGGTTGTTCGTGATCTTCATCGCGTGGCCCATGCCGAGGCCACCGCAGTAGTAGGTGTCGCTGCCCATCTTGTCCAGCACTGGCTGGACCTTCTTGATGACCTCCGGATCGCCGCCGATCATCAGCGTCAGCGTGCCGGTCGCCGCATGCTCGGACGTCTTGCCAACCGGTGAATCGACCATGTCGATGCCCAGCTTTTTCAGCTCGGCACCGACCTCCTGCGACGTGTACGGGTCGATCGTGCTCATGTCGATGACCACGCCGCCGGCCTTCAAACCTGCGGCGACGCCGTTCGGGCCGAGCACGACCTGACGTACGTGGTCCGGCTCCGGCAGCATCGTCACGACGACGTCGCTGGCAGCACCCACCTCCTTCGGCGTCGCGGCGGACTTTGCGCCGGCGTCGGTGAGGCGTTTCACTGCGTCGGCGTTGAGGTCATAGACGGTGAGTTCGTGGCCGCCTTTGAGTATGCACATCGCCATGGGCGAGCCCATGACGCCGAGACCGATGAATCCAACTTTCAACATGATCGTGCTTCCTGAATGAGTGGTTGAGTGGCTTAGAAATATCAGCTGCGGTCCGCCCAGCGCGCCATGTCCCAGACCGGGGCGCCGCGCAGGTCGGCGACGTCGGTGCGCGTGAACTCGGCTGCAGCGGGTTTCGAGCCCATCTTGTCGTACGCCTGCTTGACGAGCGGCGCCGTCTTCGTGAATGCACCCTTCACCTGCGCCCACGTCAGCGGCTGCTCGATCACCTTGCTGCCCACGAGGTACTTCGAAGTTTCGAGAACCGCGCGTGCGTCGTTCTCAGTGGGCCATGACCAGCCGCGCGCGAACAGCACATCGTCTTTGACTGCCTTTGCGCCCAACTCCGGGTCGAGCTTCCAGAACTCCTTCACCAGCTGCGACACCGCGCCGGGGTTCATCGCGGTCAGTGCGTTGACCGCCTCTTCCTGTGCGAGCAGATAGGCGAGCACGGCCTTCGGGTGCTTTTCGATCAGCGCGTTGTTGGCGATCCAGAACGACCGGTGCAGGTAGTAGCCGTCAGGGAAGAACTGCGACTTTTTGACCGACGGGATCAGGATGCCTCCGCCCTTGCCAAGCGGGCCTTCGTAGTAGTCCTCGGTGTAGCCGAACGAGTTGACGATGGCAACGGTGCCAGTCGCCTGCGCCGCGAGGAACGCCGGGTAGATGCAGCACGCGGCGTCCATGCCGGTGGGTACCGAGGCCGACATCGCCTGCGTCGTCGTGTTGATCAATTTGATGCCGTGGTCCTTCGGGTCGGGGCTGCCGAGCTCGTGGCGCAGGATCGAGGTGAGGGCGTTGTACGGATCACCGCCCAGCTGGACGCCTATCGTCTTGCCCTTCAGGTCCTCGACCTTGCGGATCGGCGAGCCTTTGCGCGTGGCGATCAAGAAGCGCAAATGGCCTTCGCCGACGCACAGCAGGCTGATCGGCAGCCCGGCCGAGATGGCGCGGATGATCGGCGTGTTGCCCCACATGCCCATGTCGAGGTTGTTGCCGACCACCGCCTCGACCATCGGCGCCGCCGTCGGGTAGTCGCGCCAGTCGACCGCCACGTCATAGCCTTGCTCGGCGGCGCGCTTCTCGAAAAGCTTGTTGTTGATCATGTACTGCGTCACCGGCGAATTGCCGGCAGCCCATGGGATCCGGCCGACCGACACCTTGAGCGGCTGGCCCTTCGTCTGCGCGCGAACGATGGCGGGGAACGACACCATGCCGCCGACCATCGCGCCGGCAAGCCCGTTGAGGACGATGCGCCTGCGCGATTGCGAAGGCTCGGCCGCCGATGGCGGGAGGATCAGTTCGTTGTGCATCTTCATGGGTCTCCTGTTTGTCGTGGGTAGCTTCCAATCCGGGGTTGCGGCCTGCGCCTCGCAGTGCCGCGGGCTCTTGTCAGGCGATGGCCCGGTACGCTTCGTCCTTGATCATTCCCCAGATCTGCTGCGCGACCGGATGCGCGCGAACGGCCTCCGCGCGCGGCCGCGGCAGGTCGATCGGCACCACCGCCTTGACGCTGCCCGGGTTGTTGCTCATCACGACGACGCGGTCAGAGAGAAACACCGCTTCGCTGATCTCGTGCGTGATGAAGACGACGGTCTTGCGCGCCGACTGGGGAAGCGTCTCGCCCCAGATACGCAGCAGCTCGACCTGCAGGATGAGACGCGTCTGCGCGTCGAGAGCGCCGAGCGGCTCGTCCATCAGCAGCACGTCGGGGCCGTTGGCGAGCAGCCGCGCGAGGGCGACGCGCTGGCGCATTCCGCCCGAGAGCTGGTGCGGATACTTTTTTTCCGAGCCCTTGAGTCCGACGAGGTCGACGTGATCGCGGATGCGGTCTTCCCTCTGCGCTGGCGAAAAGTTCTTGCCGGGAGAGCCGTGCCGGAGACCAAAACCGACGTTGTCCAGCACGTTCTGCCACGGCATCAGTGCGTAGTCTTGAAACATGACGCCGCGCTCTGCCCCGGGCGCGGTGATCGGCACGCCGTCCATCTCGATCGTTCCCGCCGTCGGCGTGTCGAGCCCGGCGATCATGTTGAGAATCGTCGATTTGCCGCAACCGGAAGGCCCGACGACGCAGACGAATTCGCCGGCCTGAATCTCCAGGTCGACGCCGGTCACCGCGAGGGTCTTGTGCCCGGTCAGCGGCGCCACGAAGTGCTTCGACACGCCCGAAAGCTTGAGCTTGGGCGCGCCAGTGCTCTTGGTCATTTCTGTCTCCAGGGCATCAGGCGGAATTCGGTGAAACGGAAGGCCCGGTCGATCAGCAGGGCGACGACGCCGACCACGAACATGCAGACGACGATGTTGTTGAGGTCGATGCTGTAGGCGTAGAACACGAACATCATCTGGCCGATGCCGCCCGACGTACCGCCGCTGCCGGACTTGGCGCCGACAGCGAGCTCGGCGGCGATGATCGCTGTCCAGGCGGCGCCCATCGCGAGGCGCGCGCCGAGCAGCACACCGGGAAGCGCCGCGGGCAGGATGATCCGCGTCAGGATCCGCTGGCGGGGGATGCCCATCGTCATGCCGGCGGCGACGAGCTTGCGGTCGACGCGGCTCACGGAGTGCACCGTGTTCAAGAGCAGCGGGAAGAAGGCCGCGTAGGCCACGATGAATAGCGACGGCGCTGTTCCGGTGCCGAACCACAGGATCGCCATCGGCAGCAGTGCCATCGGCGCGATCGGGCGGAACGACTCGACGAGCGGGTCGAGGTTGTTCTTGAGCCGCACGTTCGAACCCATGAGCGCCCCGAGGCTGACGCCGACGACGAGTGCGAACAGGAAGCCGACGAGCACCCGGCCGAGACTCTGAACGGTCGCCGAGATCAGCCCGCCGTTGGTGAGGAGCTCGACGAAGGCGTGCACCACTTTCAGCGGCGAGGGTGCGGGCGAGTTCTCCGGCAGCGTCGACGCCCACGCCTGCCACAGCGCCACCAGCAAGATCGGCAGCAAGGTGGCCTGAAAGACGGTGCGCCAGTAGAAGGCGCTCGGCCGAACCGCCATCGCGCTGGTTGTCATGTCAGCCCCGTCCCTTCGGCCCACGGCGTGAGCTTGCGCTGCAGTGCCCGCATCGCGAGATCGCACAGATAGCCGACCAGCCCGATCAACACGATGAAAGCGAACACCTTGGGGCTCATCAGGAGCTGGCGATACCACTCGATGGCGAAGCCGAGCCCGCTCGGCGCGCCGATCAGCTCCGCGGCGATGACCGCCGCCCAGGCGCCAGCGAACGCCAGCCGGAAGCCGACCACGATGGTCGGCAGCGCGCCCGGGACGATCACCTGGCGCATCAGCGGCCAGCCGTGGACGCCCATGGTGCGTGCGGCATTGATCAGCTTCTGATCGACGCCGCGCACGCCCGCCACTGTGTTGAGCAGCAGAGGGAAGAACGCGACGTACACCATGATGAACACCGGCAGCACGTCGCCGACGCCGAAGATGAACAGGCCGAGCGGAATCCAGGCAATGCCGGAGATTGGCCGCAAGAGCTCGACCACCGGATCGACCAGGCTGTCGGCCGTTCGATAGAGGCCCATGATGAAGCCGAGCGGCACCGCCACGAGCGTGGCGACAAAGAGCGCGATGACAAGTCGCATCGTGCTGATCCCTGCGTGCTCGAAGAGCTCGCCGCTCAAGCCCAGTTGCCAGAACGCGGTGGCGACGCGGAACGGCGAAGGCAACTGGATCGGGTTGCCGTTCCAGAGGTACAGCAGATACCAGAACAGGATGAACGCCGTGAACGAGCGTATCGCGAGGAACCAGCGGCGGTGCGTGAGCGGGATCGGCCTGTCCGCCGTCGCCGCCGGCACAGCGTCGCGCACCGGCACCGACGCGGCGGCTTGCGCCGCCTCGAGCGACATCGCGAGCGGCGCCCCCCCAGCGGCGAGCGACGTGGCGTCCTCCTGCCCGTTGGTCATGGCCTGTCTGTCTTGGCCAGCTAGCGGGTGGCGGCGAGGAAGCCGCCGTCCACGTACAGCACGTGCCCGTTCATGTACGCGCCGGCCTCGGATGCCAGCAGCAGCGCCGGACCGATGATGTCTTCGGGCTTGCCCCAGCGCCGGCACGGTGTCCAGTCGCGGACGAAATCGTGGAATTCCTTGTTGCTCGCCATGCTGAACTCGGTCGCCGTGTAGCCCGGGGCCAGCGCGTTGACCGTGACGCCGGTCCCGGCGAGATCGGTGGCGAGTGCGCGCGTGAACGCTGCGAGACCGCCCTTCGAGGTGACGTACGGAACCAGGTTCGGCCGCGCCACGTGGTTCATGATCGAGCTCATGTTGATGATGCGGCCCGAGCCGCGCGCAACCATTCGCCGCGCCGCGCTTTGCGCCACGGTGAAGCACGCCGTCAGGTCGATGTCGATCACCTGTTTCCAGTCCGCCTGCGTCAGCTCGAGGAAGGGCTTGCGGATGATGATCGCCGCGTTGTTGACGATGATGTCGACTTGGCCAAACCGCTTCTCGGCGTCGGTGAATGCCTGCTCGACCGCGTCGGCATCGGTGATGTCGAACACGAGGCCGGCCGCCTCGGCGCCCTCGGCGCACAGCGCGTCGACGCGCTGCATGACGGCCTCGTTTCGGTCGGCCAGCACGAGCTTCGCACCCGCGGCCGCGAATCCCTGCGCCAGGCCGGAGGCGATCCCGCCGGCGCCGCCGGTGATCATCGCGACCTTGCCCTTCAGCGAGAACAATGTTCCCGGCGATACGTTGTCGAACACTTGGATCTCCTCCTCGATGACGTCAGGCCAGATGGCCTAGCGTTCCTGTTTGGCGGATCCTAGGCAGGACGTCTTCGCGGGGGAATCTGAAATTGGGCAAAGGTGCCTTCGCCTGATGCGAAGACACTGCCGCGCGGTGCCCGGCCTTCGTTTCCGGCAAAGGCGCCGTTGCTGAAATGCCAACACCCCGGTCCGCGGACGCGCCCCGACAATCCGCGCTCGCCATGCCGCACACACTCAACGCAATGCGCCGCATTGGCGACCAGACAGACATCCTCGGCGAGTGCCCGCTCTGGAACGAGCGCGAGCAGGCGCTGTTCTGGGTCGACATCCGCCGGCCTGCGATTCGACGCCTGGATTTCGCCAGCGGATGCGTCGACACGTGGCCGATGCCGGACCTGATCGGGTCGATCGCATTCGTCGAAGGCGACGATCGGCTGCTCGTGGCGCTGCCGGACCGGATCGCCCTGTTCGATCGCACGACCCGTTCGTTGGAGCCTTACGCGGCGGCGCCGCAGATCGTCGGCCATCGCTTCAACGCCGGCCGCGTCGATCGCCAGGGCCGCTTCTGGGCCGGCACGATGCACAACGTGACACGGGCGCCGGAAGGGACGCTGTACCGGCTCGACAGCAGGCGCGCGCTGACGCCGGTGAAGGGCGGCATCTGCATTCCTAACAGCCTCGCCTGGAGCCCCGACGGACGGACGATGTACTTCGCCGACTCGCTGCGCTACACGATCTTCGCCTACGACTTCGACCCCGACTCCGGCACGATGACCGGCGAGCGCGTTTTCGCCACGTCGGCCGCACCCGCGTTCGCCGACGGCTCGGCCGTCGACGCCGACGGGTGACTCTGGAATGCCGAGTTCAATGCATCGCGCATCGTCCGCTATGCGCCCGACGGGAGCATCGATCGCGTGCTCGACCTGCCGACGCGCCGGCCGACCTGCTGCACCTTCGGCGGCCCCGATCTCGACATCCTCTACATCACCACGACGAGCCAGCAGATGACCCCCGCGGAGCTCGCGGAAGAGCCGTTCGCCGGCAGCCTGCTTGCTGTCGAGGCCGGCGTGCGCGGGCTCGCCGAGCCGCGCTTCATCGCGCATCTCTGACGGCAACGATCGAGAGGACCCTCCCGTGACCCCTATCCAGATCGCATCGATCGAGGCCTTCGCCTTTCGTGTTCCGACCGCGCCGATCAAGGTCTCTTTCGGAACCTTTCGCGACCGCCCGATGGTGCTGGTGCGCGTCAGGGACCGCGACGGTGCCGAAGGCTGGGGCGAGGTGTGGTGCAACTGGCCGGCGGTGACGGCCGAGCATCGCGCCCGGCTCGCGGTCGACATCGGCGAGCGGATGATCGGCCGCACCCTCGAGTCGCCCGACCAGGCGTTTCACGCCCTCACGTCGGGGCTCGAAGTGCTGGCCCTGCAGACCGGCGAAGGCGGGCCGATCGCCGCCGCCATCGCCGGCATCGACATCGCGCTCTGGGACCTCGCCGCACGCAAGGCAGGCCTGCCGCTCTATCGCGCCCTTGGCGCGGCGCCGCGCGAGCGGCTGCCCGTCTATGCCACCGGCATCAATCCGGACGAGCCCGAAACTTACGCGGCGGCTCGCTATGCCGAAGGCCATCGCGCGTTCAAGCTGAAGACCGGCTTCGGCATGGAGCGCGACTTGCGCAACCTGCGCGCGATGCGCGAAGCCATCGGTCCCGACGCCGTGCTGACGTGCGATGCGAACCAGGCGCTGTCGGTCGACCAGGCGATCGAATTCGCACGCGCGGCCGCGCCGATCGACCTGCAATGGTTCGAGGAGGCGATTCGCGTCGACAGCCCGGTGTCCGATTGGAAGCGGCTCGCAGAGGCATCGCCGATCCCGCTTGCCGGCGGCGAGAACTTGCAGGGGACCCAATTCGACAACGCGATCGCGGCCGGCGCGTTGCAGGTGTTCCAGCCCGACATCACGAAATGGGGCGGCGTCACCGGCAACTTCCGGGTGGGGAGCGCGGCGGTCAAGGCCGGCAAGCGCTACTGTCCGCACTTCTTCGCCGGCGGCGTCTGCCTGCTCGCGTCGCTGCACACGCTGAGCGCGGCCGGGGGAACGGGGCTGCTCGAGTTCGACTGCTGGCCGAACGCCAATCGCGAACTGATCGTCGGCGACCTGCTGCCGGTCAAGGACGGCACAGTGCCGGTACCGACGGGGCCCGGACTCGGCGCGACGCCGGACCTGAACGGCCTCGACCCGTACCGGACATGGCCGCCGAAGCACTGATGGGCTGGCCGGGGAAATCGACATGAACGCCATCGAGAAAAGCGACCTCGGCGCCGTGAAGATCGGCTTCATCGGCGCCGGTCGACTCGGCTGCGCGCTGGCGTGGAGCTTCGCGGAGCGCGGCCTCGCGGTCATCGCAGTCACGAGCACGTTTCCGGCCGACGCCGAGAAGTTGTCCGCGCCGATCGGGTCGTGCGCGATCCTGGCGAGCGCGCAGGCCGTCGTCGATGCCTGCGATCTCGTCTTCGTGACGACGCCCGACGGCGCAATCGAAGCGACGACCGCCGAGGCGCGCTGGCGTCCGGGCATGGCCGCGGTTCATTGCAGCGGCGTCACCGAGGTGGCGGCGCTCGACGCCGCGAAACGTGACGGCGCGATGACCGGCGGCTTCCACCCGATGCAGACGTTCGGCGACCCCGCGGCGGCCGCGCGCTCGCTGCCCGGCTGCACGATCACGATCGAGGCGCAGGAGCCGCTGGATGCGGCGCTGGTGGCGATTGCGCACAAGCTCGAGTGCCGGGTCAATCGATTGCCGCCCGGCATGCGCGGCCGCTATCACGCAGCCGCCGGCTACACATCGCAGTTCATCAATGCGCTCTTTGCCGAGGCCGCCACGATCTGGGAATCGTGGGGCGCAACCCGGGAGGATGCGGTGCGCGCGCTCTTGCCGCTCGCGCGGGGAACGCTCGAGTCGATCGCGTCGGCGGGGCTCGTCAACGGAATGCCCGGCCCGGTGTCGCGCGGCGATGTCGGCTCGATCGAAAAGCATGTGAAGGCGCTGACGCCGCTCGGGCCGGAGGTGATGGAGTTCTATCGCGTCGTCTGCAATCGGACGATTCCGCTCGGCATCGCGCGCGGTGCAATTGACGAGGCGGCGGCGGCGAAGTTGCGCACGGCACTCGGGCGTTAGGCCGGGGGACGAGCGGTGAAGGGGCTCGGCATCGGACCCGGCCGCGACGCATGCCACAACCTGGAATCAGGCAGTCCCCCGCAAGCCTCGGAGATTTTCGATGAAGAAGCACGAATGGAACATTGCCGGTCTTGCGATCGCACTCGCCGGCATCGTCGTGAGCGGGGGCTCGGTCGCCCAGGCGTACCCGGACAAGCCGATCACGATCGTCGCCGCCTATCCGCCGGGCGGCGTCGCCGACGTCGTCGCGCGCGTGCTCGCGACCGGGCTCTCCAAGCGCTTCGGGCAGCCGGTGACGGTCGAGAATCGAGTCGGAGCCGCCGGCATGATCGGTGCCAGTTCGGTCGCACGCGCTGCGCCGGACGGGCATACGCTTTTGATGGGCGCGATGGCCGAGACTGTGTTCAATCAACACATGCAGGACAAGGGCGCCAACACGTACAACCCGGACACGCAGCTGACGGCGGTCGCGATGGCTGTCCGCTATCCCTTCCTGTTCGTCACGAACCCGGCGTTCCCGGCGAAGACGGCCAGGGAGATCATCGACCTCGCGAAGAAGAATCCCGATCAGTACACGTTCGCCACCGCTGGACACGGTTCCGTCCAGCATGTCGGGATGGAAATATTCACGAAGATGGCCGGCATCAAGCTGCGCCACATTCCGTACAAGGGCGTGGCGCCGGCGCTCAACGACGTGCTGGGTAACCAGGTTTCGATGATGCTGGGCGGATTCCCGCCGGCGATCGCTCACGTCAACGCCGGCAAGCTGAACGCGATCGGCGTGACCTCGAAGCAGCGGATGGCCGTCGCGCCGTCGATTCCGGCACTGGCCGAGACGCCCGGGATGGAAAGCTACGAATACCCGGTGTGGGTGGGCCTGTTCGCGCCGGCGGCGACGCCGGCGCCGATCCTCGATCGGCTGAACAAGGAAGTGGTAGCGATCTTCGCTCAGCCCGATGTCCGCGCCAACCTCGAGAAGCAGGGCATGACCGTGTCCGCCGAGTCGCGCGCCGAGTTCGCCGCTTTCGTCCGCAACGAATCGAAGAAGTACGAGGGTGTGATCCGGGAGGGCGGCATCAAGCTGTCCGAATGAAAGAAGTCGCAGCGCATGAACATCTGCGTCTACGGTGCCGGTGCGGTCGGCGGCAGCATCGCCGCACGACTCGCCGCGTCGGGCGAAAACGTCACCGTGATCGCCCGCGGTGCGCAGCTCGACGCCATCCGCGAACGCGGGCTCGTCGTCCTGGCCGGCGACGAGCGCATCGAGGTGCGGGTTCGGTGCACCGGCGATCCGGCGGAGCTCGGAGCGCAGGACCTCGTCGTCGTCGCGCTGAAAGGCCAGCAGCTCCCAGCGATCGCCGAGCCGCTCGGACGCATGCTCGCGGCTGGCGCGCATGTCGTGTTCGCGATGAACGGCGTCCTGTGGTGGTTCGCCGACGGCCTGCCGTTAACCGTGCCGCCGGCGTTGGCCCAATCGCTCGATCCGGGAGGTGCGCTTCGCCGCTGCATTCCTCCCCGGCGCATCCTCGGCGCGGTCGTTCATTCGGCGAACGAAGTGATCGAGCCAGGCGTCGTCGTGAATACGTCGCCGCAGCGCAACCGCCTTGTCGTCGGCGCCGCATACGGCGCTTCCGCACAGGCCGTCACCGACATTGCCGAGACGTTCGCGCGCGCCGGCTACGACGCATCGGTCACTCCGAATATCCGGCAGGACCTCTGGAGCAAGCTGGTGCTCTACATGGGTGTCTCGCCGATCGCCGCGCTCACGCATTGCGCGCTCGACAGGCTGATCGGCGATCCCGCCGCGTACGCGATGGTGGCCGGCCTGATGCGCGAGACGATCGCGATCGGCGACAGGCTGGGTTTCGAATACACCGGCGATGTGGCCACGCAGCTCGCCTTTTTTCGCGACCAGCCGACACGCCCGTCGATGCTGCAGGATTTCGAGCTCGGCCGCGAGCCGGAGCTGGCCGGCAGCGTCCTCGCCGTCGCGGCGATTGCGGAGGCGGTCGACGTTCCCGCGCCGCGGCTCGAAACGCTTGCGACGTTGTTGCGCCTCAAGGCCATGAACGTCGGCCGACCCTTGCTGCCGGCGATCGGGCGTCCGTGACGCCGCTGCACGATGCACGCTGTCTTCGAGCCCGGGCAAGGCGTCGTTGACGACTCGGCGATGGCCGGATCGGCGCGCGCTCGCTACAGTCCTTTTTGGACTGCAGCACATCCCCGAGGAGACTCACCCCATGAAAAAGATGTTCATCGGCGGCCACTGGATCGCGGCGCGCGACGAGCGCGGCATTCCGGTCGTCTCGCCGGCCGACGGCGAGGCCTTCGATGAGATCGCGCGCGGCGGCGGCCATGAGGTGGATCTGGCGGTGCAGGCCGCGCGCAAGGCGCTCACCGGCCCCTGGGGCGCGCTGACTGCGACCGAGCGCGGCCGAGTGCTGGCCCGCATCGGCCAAGCCGTCGCGGACCACGCCGATGAGCTGGCACGGCTCGAGGCGCGCGATACTGGCAAGCCGATGACCACCGCACGCAACGACATCGATGTCCTCGCGCGCTACTTCGAGTTCTACGGCAGCGCGGCCGACAAGGTGCATGGCCAGGTGATCCCCTTCCTCAACGGCTACCAGGTCGCGCTGCTACGCGAGCCGCTGGGCGTGACCGCGCACATCATCCCGTGGAACTATCCGGCACAGATGATCGGCCGCACGGTTGCGCCGGCGCTGGCGATGGGCAACGCGACGGTGCTCAAGCCCGCCGAGGACACCAGCCTGTCGGCGCTGCGCTTCGCCGAGATCGCGGCCGGCGCTGGCTTGCCCGACGGCGTGCTGAACGTGGTGACCGGCCTCGGCGAGGAAGCCGGCGCGGCGCTGACCGCGCACCCCGGCATCGACTTCATCTCCTTCACCGGCTCCAACGAAGTCGGCACGCTGGTCCAGCAGGCCGCCGCGCGCAACGCGGTGAAGTGCGTGCTGGAGCTCGGCGGCAAATCGCCGCAGATCGTGTTCGCCGACGCCGACATCGACCGCGCAGTGCCGCTGATCGTGCGCGCGATCGTGCAGAACGCCGGCCAGACCTGCACCGCCGGCAGCCGGCTGCTGGTCGAGCAGAAGGCTTTCGACACCGTTCTCGGCCGCGTCGCCGAGGCCTTTGCCAAGGTCCGCGTCGGCACGCCCGAGATGGATCTCGACTGCGGCCCGGTGATGAACCCGGCGCAGCTCGCGCGCGTCAACCGCTACATCGAGCAGGC
>JAYVNL010000222.1:0-3890 GCA_043758495.1 Rhizobacter sp. | reverse complement strand
GCGTGATCGAGAGCGCCGGCGCGAAGCCGAAGCGAGCGCCAGGAATGCTCGAGCCGATGCCTGCGATGTCGATCAGGATGGATACGCCCTGCGCGATCCAGCCGATCAGCAAGGCCAGGCGCAGGCTGGCCGAAAAGCGATCGCTCGGCATCACCGCGCCGACATAGCAAGCGAGGGCGACGACGCTCGGCAGGCTGAGCGCCAGGGCCAGCAGCGAGACGGAGTTGTGGTCTGGACCGAACGATAGAATCACCGGCCAAGTGTACTTTCGCACTCGCGCCGCTCAGGCACTGTGCAAACGCCATGGCCTCTGCCCTCACCGACCGGTTGAGCCGGCTCGTCAAGACGATGCGCGGCCAGGCCCGCATCACCGAAGACAACGTCCAAGAGATGCTGCGCGAGGTGCGCATGGCGCTCCTCGAGGCCGACGTCGCGTTACCGGTCGTGCGCGATTTCATCGCCCGCGTTCGCGAGCGCGCGCTCGGCGCGGAGGTCGCTGGGTCGCTGTCGCCGGGGCAAGCCTTCGTCGGCATCGTCGATCGCGAACTGGCACGGGCGATGGGCGAAGGCGTCGCCGACCTCGACCTGAAAGCGCAACCGCCGGCAGTGATCCTGATGGCGGGCCTGCAGGGCGCCGGCAAAACGACCACCACCGCCAAGCTCGCCAAGCACCTGATCGAGAAGCGCAAGAAGAAGGTGCTCACCGTCTCGGTCGACGTCTATCGACCGGCCGCCATCGAACAGTTGAGGCTGGTGACCAAGCAGGCCGGCGCCGAGTGGTTCCCTTCGACGGCGAGCGACTCGCCGCTGGCGATCGCCAAGGCCGCGCTCGATCACGCGAAGCGCCACTACTTCGACGTGCTGCTCGTCGACACCGCCGGTCGCCTCGCCATCGACGAAGCGCTGATGGTCGAGATCCGCGACCTGCACGCCGCGCTCGATCCGGTCGAGACGCTCTTCGTCGTCGACGCCATGCAGGGCCAGGACGCCGTCAACACCGCCAAGGCCTTCAAGGACGCGCTGCCGCTCACCGGCATCGTGCTCACCAAGATGGACGGCGACTCGCGCGGCGGCGCGGCGCTGTCGGTGCGCGCGATCACCGGCACGCCGATCAAGTTCGCCGGCACCAGCGAGAAGCTCGACGGCCTCGAGGTCTTCGACGCCCAGCGCCACGCCGGCCGCATCCTCGGCATGGGCGACATCCTCGGCCTCGTCGAGCAGGTCCAGCAGAACGTCGATGTCGCCGCGGCCCAGAAGCTCGCCGACAAGGTCAAGGCGGGCGACAGCTTCGATCTGAACGACTTCCTGTCGCAGATTTCACAGATGAAGAAAATGGGCGGCCTCGGCGGCCTGATGGACAAGCTACCCTCGCAAATGATGGGCAAAGCGGCCAGCCTCGGCCCCGCCGAGATGGATCGCGCCGAGCGCGACGTGCGCCGGATGGAAGGCATCATCTGTTCGATGACGCCGCTCGAGAGAAGAAAGCCGGAGCTGCTGAAGGCGACCCGCAAACGCCGGATTGCGGGCGGCGCCGGCGTTCAAGTCCAGGAAGTGAACCGTTTGCTCAACCAGTACGAGCAGTTGCGCGACATGATGAAGAAGATGAAGGGCGGCGGCATGATGAAGATGATGAAGCGGATGGGCGCGATGAAGGGCTTCGGCGGCATGCGCTGACGGCGCGCCGCAGCACCACCTCATCGACCACGACGACGAACGCATGAAAGCGCATTGATGGATCCCCTGTATCTCGTCTCGCTCGGCTGCGTACTCGCCGCCATCGCCCTGATCTGGTGGCTGGCACGCCGGCAGGGCCCGGTCGTTCGGCCCGAACAGCCAGCGGAGCGCCTTGACACCCTGGCCGCCTGGCCGCCGGAGCCGACGCGCATCCTGCGCTCCTCGGAGCGGCTCGCCTTCAGCACGCTCAAGCTGGCGCTGCCCGGCTACATGATCCTGGCGCAGGTGCCGATCGCGCGCTTCCTCGCCGTGCCCAAGCGCAATTCCTACGCCGAGTGGATGCGCCGCCTCGGCAGCCAGTGCGTCGATTTCGTCATCTGCGACGTGACCTCGCAGGTCGTCGCCGTCGTCGAGGTACGGCCGCCCGTCGAGCAGCTCGACGAGCGCGTTCGCGCCCGCTTCGACCGCATGGCGCGGGTGCTCAAGGCGGCCAACATCACGGTCCACGTCTGGAACGAACTGAAGCTGCCGACAATCGAGGCCGCGCGCGAAAAGATCCTGCCCGACGCTCCGGCGGTGCCGCCGGGCATGATGAGAAAGCCGAGCGCGGCGATGGCAGCTGCCGTCGCTGCTGCAGCGGTCGGCGGCAGCGTCGCCGTGGCGACGGCCGCGACCGAGGGCGGCGGCGTCCTCACCACCGGCCCGGCCCTCGATCCGTTCGCCGATACCGATCGCGACTGGAGCCTCGACGAAGTGATCGAAGTGCGCGAGCCGAACGCCAACACCTGGTTCGACGATCTCGACTCGATCTCGGCGGAGCTGCCGCCGCTCGACCAGCGCTGACTGTTCGGACCTGTATCACTCGTCAGTTGACGAGTGCATCGGCGAACTCCCGGGCCCGAAACGTCTGCAGGTCGGCGAGCTTCTCGCCGACGCCCACGAAGTACACGGGCATCGGCTTGCCGCGTTCGCGCGACCAGAGCGCGATTGCCGCCAGCACGCCGCCCTTGGCAGTGCCGTCGAGCTTGGTGATGATGAGGCCGGTGAGGTCGAGCGCGGCGTCGAACGCCCGCACCTGAGCCAGTGCGTTCTGGCCGGTGTTGCCATCGATCACGAGCAGAACCTCGTGCGGTGCGCCGGCCTGGGCCTTGCCGATGACGCGGCGGATCTTCTTCAGTTCCTCCATGAGATGCGTCTGCGTTGCCAGCCGGCCCGCGGTGTCGGCAATGACGACGTCGCAGCCGCGCGCCTTTGCAGCGACGACCGCGTCGAAGGTGACGCCGGCCGGGTCGCCGCCGTCCTGGCTGACGATATCGATGCGGCTGGCCGCAGCCACGCCGTCGGAGCGGCCCCCTTCGTTGCTGCCGGCGCGATCGGCCCAGGCGAGCAACTGCTCGCGCGCCGCCGCCCGGAAGGTGTCGGCGGCAGCGAGCAGCACCTTCTGATCCGAGTCGATGAGGTGGCGTGCCAACTTGCCGACGCTGGTCGTCTTGCCGGCCCCGTTGACGCCGACCACCATGATCACCGTCGGCATGTGTTCGCCGATCACCAGCGGCCGCTCGAGCGGCGCCAGCAGGTCTTCGACACAGCGGGCGAGCAGCAGGCGGGCGGCGGCGCCATCGCGCACGTCGGCCCGCTTGACGCGCGTCTGCAGGTCGTCGAGCAGGTAGCGAGTGGCGGCGGCGCCGGCATCGGACTGCAGCAGTGCGGCCTCGAGGTCTTCGTAGAGCGCGTCATTGATCTCCGCACCGATGAAGGCATCGGCGATGACGTTGCCGGTGCGGCGCAGACCGCTCTTTAACTTGGCGACCCAGTCGGCGCGCTCGGAGCCAGGGGCTTGCGTCGCCACCGCGGTTGCGACTGCCGCCGTCGGTAGCGCTTCCACCGGCGGCATTTCGGCTGCCGGCTTCTTGCCGAAAAAGAGCTCGCCGACGTCAGTATTGAGCCACTCCATCGCCGTGCGCGGCCGCTCGACGGTGCCGGCTTCCGGCGCGTTGGCAGTGACCGCCGGCAGGGCCGCGTCTGCCGCACCAGCAGCGCCCGCGGCCGGCTTCTTCCTGAAAAAGCTGAACATCAATTCCGGTCTTGTCAGCGCGGCCGAATCCGCGAAAGTAGCCTCGTTATACTCGTGGGCTCAGGCGCTTTAGCTCAGTCGGTTAGAGCGACGGAATCATAATCCGCAGGTCCGGGGTTCGAGTCCCTGAAGCGCCACCAGA
>JAYVNL010000221.1:0-11881 GCA_043758495.1 Rhizobacter sp. | reverse complement strand
CGACGACGCGGCCGTCGGCGAGGCGGAGGCGACCAGGCTCGGCGCCTTCGGTCGCCTCGTGGATCTGGCCGGCGAAGGCGACGCGGGCGCGCTTCATGGCGAGCCGGTCGCCTGGGCAACGCGCGTTTCCAGTCGGCCGAGGCCGTCGATCTCGATAACCACCGCGGCACCGGCGCCGACCCGCGGCGCGTCGGGAGCGATGCCGGTGAGGACGACATCGCCAGGCGACAGGGTCATGAAATCGCTGACATCGGCGATCAGCTGCGCAGCGCCGCGAATGCGATCGCCGGTGCTCGCCTCGTGCGCGAGGCGGCCGTCGACGATGACCCGGATGCCGAGCGCGTCGATGTCGCCGGCTTTGCCGAGCGCCACCACGGCCGGGCCGAACGCGAGCGACGCGTCGCGCGCCTTGAAGCGGATCTGCGGTCGGAAGTGGCTGTCGTAGGGAGCGCTGAAATCGGCGACCACGATGACGCCGGCGAGGTGATCGAGGGCGTCGTCGATGTTGACCGAGCACGCCGTGCGGCCGATCACGAGGCCGAGCGCGGCACCGACGTCGAGCTCGGGCACGGCGTCGTCGACAAGGGCGGCGCCGCCGGCCGCCATCAGCGTGTTGCGTGGCTTGATGTAGAGCACGACACCCATGGGCGGCGCCTTGTAGGGCGGCTGGTGCGCGGCAGCGCCAAGGGCGGCGAGCACGCCGCGATGGTTCATCGCCGCGCCGCAGACCATGCCGCTGAATCGCCACGGCGACATCGCAAATCGCGGCGCGTCATCGAGGAGCGTCCGGGTCATGCGATGACGGCGCTTCCGATCAGCCCAGCGGCGACACGCCGATCAGCCAGCGGTGGCCCCAAAACAGGAAGACGGCATAAGCGGCGAGGCCCGCGACGACCGCGAAGACGTCGTTGAGCGGCCGGCCCGCGGCCGCCGGCGCGTCGTGCGCCTCGACCACCGCGCGCCGCTTGACGGAGATGCGATCGGCCACCGCCCAGGCGAGGAACGACGCGAACAGGATCACGTCGACGAGGGTGCCGTTCGCGAGCAGGTGCGCCGCTGCCCAGAACTTCACCGCCAGCAGCATCGGATGCTTCGCGGCACTGCGGATGCGGCCCGGCAGGTAGGCCGAGAACAGCAGCGGGAAGACCGGCAGCATCACCAGCAAGGCGACGTGGCGCAGTGCTGCCGGCGGGCTGTAGAGAACGACCGGCTCGCGTCGCGCCATGCCGTAGCCGACCACCAGCAGCACCAGGCCGACGCCGGTGATCAACGAATAGATGCCTTTCCAGGGCCCGGCGCCGAGCCGCGCGATCTGCTGCGCGCGCCAGGTCGGTGCGACGATGGCGACGGCATGGGTGCCGAGGAAGAGTGCCAGGCCGAGCAGGAAGACGGTCATGCAGGAGTATGGCCCGCGATCAAGGGTCGCGGCAGCCGCGGCCGCACCCACAGCCAGGCGACGATGCCGACGCTCATCATCGCCAGCGAAGTCGCTGCCAGCGCCACCGTCGAGTGCATCACCAACGGCGCGACGACACCGGCGACGAAGCCGTTGGCGGCGCTGCTGATGCAGGCCTGGAACGACGACGCCATGCCGCGCCGCTCGGGCACGAGGTCGAGGACCATGAGCGTGACCACCGGGACCATCATCGCCCAGCCGAACGAGTACAGGGCCACCGGCAGCAGCGCCCACCAGGCTGCCGGCACGAACAGCAGGTTGAGGACGAGGTTGGCGATCGAGACGACAGCCATCACGACGAAGCCGTATCGAATCTGATGCGATGGCTTGATGCGGCCGGCCATCCGCCCCGACAGGAAGGCACCGCCCATGATGCCGCCGATGCTCAGCACGAAGAACCAGAAGAACTGGCCCGGCGCCAGACGCAGGTGCTCGCCGAGGAACACCGGCGTCGACAGCACGTAGAGGAACATGCCGTTGAAGGGGATGCCGCTGGCCAGCGCCAGCATCAGGAAGCGCGGGTTGCTGCCCAGGCTCCAGTAGCCGCGCAGGAGATTCCTGGCATTGAACGGCTGCCGCTGGCTGTCGTGCAGCGTCTCCGGCAGCAGCTTCCAGTTGGCGATGAAGAGGACGACGCCGACGCCGGTCAGGAACCAGAAGATCGCGTGCCAGTCGCCGTGGGTGAAGAGGAAGCCGCCGACCATCGGCGCCACTGCGGGAGCGATGCCGAAGTAGATCGTGACCTGCGACATCATCCGCTGGGCGTCGGCCGGCGCGAACATGTCTCGGATCACAGCGCGTGAGATGACGATTCCGGCGCCGGCCGACATGCCCTGCAGGGCACGGAAGAACACCAGCACGCCGATGTGCTGCGACAAGGCGCAGCCGACCGACGCCAGCGTGAAAACCACCAGGCCGACGAGCACGACCGGGCGCCGCCCGAGGCTGTCGGAAAGCGCGCCGTGAAAGAGGTTCATGACGGCGAAGCCGAACAGGTAGGCAGAGAGCGTCTGCTGCATCTCGACCGGCGTCGCCCCGATCGCGGCCGCGATGCCGGTGAAGGCCGGCAGGTAGGTGTCGATCGAGAACGGCCCAAGCATGCCGAGGCAGGCAAGGAGCACCGCCAGCGTCCAGTTGGGCGCCTGCCAGATCGTTCGCGCGTCGGGGTTCAAGGGAGCGGTCTCGTGCCATCGGCCCGCGAGCCGCCGAAAAAGGCTCGCGGCCATAGAAATTAGAGTGAAGCGAGCCGTTAGGCCGGATTCTGTGCGGTCGTCGCGCCTCGCGGCGCGGCGTCCGTGGCCGCCATTCCTCTGGGCCGGGCATCGCTGCCCGGCTCGTTGCTACCTACCCGCCGGCTCGTGCGGAGCCACACTTCACTGCCCGAGCCGAAACCCGGGCAACACGCCGGCCTATTTGGTATTGCTGCGCGTAGAGATTGCCCGTTTCACCCGGCGCCGGCCTTGCGGCCCTTGCCGACTCGTCTCTGTTGCTCTGATCCTCACCTCGCGGTGGGCAGCCGTTAACTGCTACGCCGCCCTGTGCAGTCCGGACCTTCCTCCAGCCCTCTTCGGAAAGAGCGCCAGCGGCGGCCTGGCTCGCTTCACCCAGCCATTATCGACGCGCGCCTCAGCAGCGTCACGCTCACCGCCCGTCAACGCGCACAGCGATCCGGAAAATGAGGCTAACGAGGTAAACTGCGCGGTTGCGGGGCCTCGAGCACCGCTCTCGCACGCGTCAACCCGTTCTCGTGTTGATGCGTTTTCATCGGCAGTCTCGCTCCTTCAAGCAATCCGTGCCCAGAGCGGCGACTCGTGATGAGCCCCTTCCCTTTTACGAATGACCAGGAGATATCCATGAATAAGCAAGTCGCACTGAGCGCCGTGTTCGCAGCGATCGCCGTTTTCTCGCACGGCGCGTTCGCGCAAGCCTCGATGCCGGCCACCCGCGCCGAAGTCAAGGCACAGGCCAAGACCGGCTCCATCCCCGCAGGCGAAGCCTCCACCCTTGGTCAGGCTTCGGCCCCGAGCGCCATGGCGAAGTCGACCAAGACCCGCATGGAGCGCAAGGAAGAAACCAAGATGGCGAAGGACGCTGGCAAGCTGACGCCGGCCGGCGAAGCCGCGAACCTCAAGGAAGAGAAGGCCGAAAAGGGCGCCGCCTCGACCACGAATCGCGCCGATCGCAAGGCCGCCACCAAGGCCGCCGTCGGTAGCGGCACGACCTTGCCGGCCGGCGATGCTGCCACGCCCGGCCTGCCCTCGAAGAAGTAAGACGACGCGCGCTTCGGCGCGCTTCGCAAGAACGAAAAGGCCACCTCCGGGTGGCCTTTTTCTTGGCCCGTCGTCAGCGCGAGGCGACCGACGGGCTCTTCTTCGAGCTGCGCCGGCGGCGGCTGCGCTGTGCCGGTGGCGGCGCCACCGCCACCTCGGCGACAGGCGGCGGCACCGGGGCCGCGGCGCGGGGCCTCACCGCAGGGGCGCTTGCCGGCGCCAGCCGTGGCGTCCGCGCCTGCCGCTTGCCAGGGGCGCCAACGTCCACGAAGTCGTCGTAGACGAGGTGCGTCTCGGCACCGGTCTTGCGATGCTGTCCGACGCCTTCGACGCGGCAGCCGAGATCGCGCAAATGCATCACGAGCGGAGCGAAGTCGGAATCGGAAGCGACGATGACGACCACCGCGGGGCGGTCGAGCGCCGCCATCTGGGTGGCGTCGACGGCGAGCGCGATGTCGGTGCAGTTCTTGCCGGCGGTGGTGTTGACCATCGCGCGCAGTGAGTGCGTCTTGAGGAAGGCCTGCTGCGTCTTCGCGAACTCGGCGTTGCAGTAGCAGCGCCGGACGTGCAGCGTGCCGAGCGAGGCGAGCTTCATCGCGAGCGCCTCGGCGATGACGTCGACCGAGACGTTGTCTGCGTCGGCAAGAAAGAAGTTGCGTGTCATGCCAGTTTCCAGGCCAGGGTTTCGCCGGCACGCAAGGGCTTGAGGGTGGCCTCGCCGAACGGCACGGCATCGGGGACGGACCAGGTCTGCCGCCTCAGGGTGACGGTGCCTTCGTTGCGAGGCAGGCCGTAGAAGGCCGGACCGTGAAGGCTCGCGAATCCTTCCAGCCGGTCGATGGCGCCGGCCGTGTCGAAGACTTCGGCGTATAGCTCGAGCGCAGTCAGCGCCGTGTAGCAGCCGGCGCAGCCACTGGCGTGCTCTTTCAATGCGGACGCATGCGGCGCGCTGTCGGTACCGAGAAAGAAGCGCGGGCTCCCCGAAGTCGCTGCCGCGACCAGCGCCTGTCGATGCACTTCGCGCTTCAAGACCGGCAGGCAGTAGTGGTGCGGTCGGAGGCCACCTGAGAAAAGCGCGTTGCGGTTGTAGAGCAGGTGATGCGCTGTCAATGTCGCCGCCGTGTTTACGCCAGCCTCGGCCACATATTGCGCACCCTCGCGCGTCGTGACGTGCTCGAGCACGATCCTCAGGCCAGGGAAGTCGCGCCGCAGCGGGATCAGGTGGCGCTCGATGAAGACGGCTTCGCGATCGAAGATGTCGACGGCCGAATCGGTGACTTCACCGTGGACGAGGAGGACGATGCCTTCGCGCTCGGCCGCAGCCAGTGTCGCGCCGACCTTCGCGAGATCGCTGACGCCGGCGTCGCTGTTCGTGGTGGCGCCGGCCGGATAGAGCTTGATGGCGACGATTCCCGCCTCGCGAGCCCGCCGCATCTCCGCGGGCGAAGTCGCGTCGGTGAGGTAGAGCGTCATCAGGGGCTCGAAATCAGCGTCGGCCGGCAATGCCGCGAGGATGCGCTCGCGATACGCCAGCGCCTGCTGGGCGGTGACGATCGGCGGCCGCAGGTTCGGCATGATGATCGCGCGGCCGAACTGGCGGGCGCTGTGGCTCACGACATCGCGCATCGCGGCGCCGTCGCGCAAGTGCAGGTGCCAGTCGTCGGGGCGAACGATCGTGATCTCGGCGGCCATGGCCACGATTGTCGCCGCCCCGTGTCCGGGCAACCCGCCTCAGTGCTGCAGGATCTTCGAGAGGAAGTCCTTGGCACGCGGCGAACGCGCTTCGGCATTGCCGAAGAACTCGTCGCGGGTGCAGTCCTCGACGATCTTGCCGGCGTCCATGAAGATCACGCGGTGGGCCACCTTGCGCGCAAAGCCCATCTCGTGAGTAACGCACATCATCGTCATGCCCTCCTGCGCGAGGCCGACCATGACGTCGAGCACCTCGCCCACCATCTCCGGGTCGAGCGCCGAGGTCGGCTCGTCGAACAGCATGATGATCGGGTCCATCGACAGGGCCCGCGCGATCGCGACGCGCTGCTGCTGGCCGCCGGAAAGCTGGCCGGGGAACTTGTCCTTGTGCGCCATCAGGCCGACGCGCTCGAGCATCTTCATGCCGCGCGTCTTCGCGTCGGCGTCGTTGCGACCGAGCACCTTGATCTGCGCCAGCGTGAGGTTCTGCGTCACCGTGAGGTGCGGGAACAGCTCGAAGTGCTGGAACACCATGCCGACGCGCGAGCGCAGCTTCGGCAGGTTGGTCTTCGGGTCCGAGAGGGAGATGCCGTCGACGACGATGTCGCCCTTCTGGAACGGCTCCAGCGCGTTCACGGTTTTGATCAGCGTCGACTTGCCCGAGCCCGACGGCCCGCAGACGACCACGACCTCGCCCTTCTGGATGGCGGTCGTGTTGTCGGTCAGCACCTGGAAGCTGCCGTACCACTTGGAGACGTTCTTGATGTCGATCATGGCTCGCTCTTCGGGATGACGTTCAGCGGATGATGGCGATCTTCTTCTGCAGCTGTCGCACCGTCATCGACAGCGTGAAGCAGATGACGAAGTAGACGACGGCGGCGACGAGGTAGGTCTCGACCGGCCGGTTGAAGTTCTTGCCGGCGACCTCGAAGCCTTTGAGCAGGTCGTAGGCGCCGATGGCATAGACCAGCGACGTGTCCTGGAACAGGATGATGGTCTGCGTGAGCAGCACCGGCAGCATGTTGCGGAACGCCTGCGGCAGCACGATCAGCTTCATGCACTGCGAGTAAGTCATGCCGACGGCGTAGCCAGCATGGACCTGGCCCTTGGACACCGACTGGATGCCGGCCCGCATGATCTCCGAGTAGTAGGCCGCCTCGAACACCGTGAAGGTGATGAGCGCCGCGATCTCGGAACGGTACTTGGTGCCGAGGCCGCCCGGGATCGCCTGGTAGAACGAGCCGGGAATCAGCAGGAAGAACCAGAGGATCACCATGACCAGCGGGATCGAGCGCAGTGTGTTCACGTAGGCCGCGGCCGGGTTCACCAGCCACGGCTTGCCCGAGAGCCGCATCAGCGCCAGGACCGTGCCGAGGGCGATGCCGCCGATCATCGCCACCAGCGTGAGCTCGACCGAGAAGATCAGGCCCTTGAGGATGAAGCTCTGGACGAGCTGCCAGTCGAAGAAGCCGAAGTCGAGGCGCATCACTTGCCCCCGATCATGCCGGGCACCTGGACGCGGCCCTCGATGAAGTGGGCGACGCGGTTGATCGCGAACGCGGAGATGAAATACAGTACCGTGACGGCGAAATAGATCTCGACGCCGCGCGAGGTCTCTTCCTGCGCCTGCATGGCGAACATCGTCAGCTCGGCGATGCTGACCGCGAACGCCACCGAGGTGTTCTTGACGATGTTCATCGACTCGCTGGTCAGCGGCGGAATGATGATCCGGTAGGCCATCGGCAACAGCACGTAGCGATAGGTCTGGGTCAGCGTCAGGCCCACCGCGAGGCCGGCGTAGCGCTGGCCCTTGGGCAGCGACTGGATGCCGGCGCGGACCTGCTCGGAGATTCGCGACGAGGTGAAAAAGCCGATCGCGAACACCACCAGCACGAAGCTCGGCAATGCCCGCAGCGACAGGAAGATCGACGGGATGACGTGGTACCAGAGGAAGATCTGCACCAGCAGCGGGATGTTGCGGAACAGCTCCGCCCAGGCATCGCCGATGAGGACCAGCCACTTGTTCGGCGTCGTTCGCAGGATGCCCATCAGCGAGCCGACGACGAGGGCGACGACGAGCGCGAGCGCCGCGACCGAGAGCGTCCAGCCCCAGGCCGTCATCATCCAATGCAGATAGGTCTCGCCGCCGCCCGTGTCCTTGAGGAAGAACTGCCAGTCACCCATCGTTGCTGCCGCCCCCTCGCGTCGGCCGTGAACGTTGCGGCCGCGTCAGAATGAAAAAGCGCGACGCGAATGGCTTCGCGCCGCGCTGGCCGGCTGTAAGCAAACTTTGCGCCGTGCCGCGCTAGGACTTACCTCAGGCGCAGGTTCGGCCTCTTCGCGCCGCCTCAGGGCTGCGCGTATTCCTCGAGCGGCTTGTCGCTCGGGCTGGCCCAGGCCGCCTTGGTGGCATTGCTCGCGGCCAGGCCGACCTTGGTGTTCGACGGCGGGATCGGCTGCAGGAACCACTTGTTGTAGAGCTTGGCGGCGTCGCCGCTCTTGGCCAATGCGCGAACGCTGTTATCGACCGCCTTCTTGAAAGCCGGGTCGTCCTTGCGGTACATGATCGAGATCGGCTCGACGCTGAGCGGCTCGCCCACGATCTTGTAGTCGGCGGGGCTCTTCGACTTGGCGATCAGGCCGGCCAGGATCTGGCCGTCCATCACGAACGCGTCGGCACGGCCGGACTCGAGCAGCAGGAAGCTGTCGGAGTGGTCCTTGCCGTTGAGCTCCTTGAAGTCCATGCCGGCGGCACGCTTGTTCTTGCGAAGCAGCTGCACGGAGGTGGTGCCGGTGGTGGTGGCGACGGTCTTGCCGTTGAGGCCCGCGATGCCGGTGATGCCGCCGGCGGCCTTGACCGCGATCCGCACTTCCTCGACATAGAGCGCCGGCGCGAACGCGACATCCTTCTGGCGCGTTGCGTTGTTGGTGGTCGAGCCGCACTCGAGGTCGACGGTGCCGTTCTGCACGAGCGGGATGCGGTTCTGCGAAGTGACGGGCTGGTACTTGGTCTCGAGCTTGGCCATCCCCAGTGCTTTCTGGATGTCGGCGATGATCTTGGCGCAGACGTCGTAGTGAAAGCCCGCGTACTTGCCGTCGCCGAGCGTGAAGGCCAGGGCACCCGACGATTCGCGCACGCCTTCGGTGATCGAACCGCTGTCCTTGATCTTCTTCAGCGTGTCTTCGGCATGAGCCGCACCTGCAACGGCGAAGGCCGAGGCAAGGACCGCGGCACTGGGCAGAACCGACTTCTTCATATGAGCTCCTGGAGGTTGATCGGCGCGTGAAAGACAGCGCCGGGGAAAGAGCGAAACTTTAGGCATCGCCGCCGACCGGACCCCGCGCGTTTGCGGGGAAGCGGGGGTTTAGCCAAGGGACTTGGCAACCTTCGTGCCACGCAGGCCTGCGGACCGAAGCCGCGATCAGGTCGCAGCCACTTCGGCACTGCTCTGCTGCAGCTGCCACATCTCGGCGTAGCGGCCGCCCCGATCGACCAGCTCGGCATGGTTGCCGCGCTCGACGATGCGGCCTTCTTCCATGACCAGGATCTGGTGCGCGTCGACCACCGTCGACAGACGGTGCGCGATGACGAGCGCCGTGCGGTCCTTGGCCGCGCCCTGAAGCTCGGCCTGGATGGCGCGCTCGTTGGCCGAGTCAAGCGCCGAGGTGGCCTCGTCGAAGATCATGATCGGCGGGTTCTTGAGCAGCGTGCGCGCGATCGCGACGCGCTGCTTCTCGCCGCCCGAAAGCTTCAGGCCGCGCTCGCCAACCATCGTGTCGTAGCCCTTCGGCGTCGAGGCGATGAAGGCGTGGATGTGGGCCGCGCGCGCTGCGCCTTCGACCTCGGCGCGGCTGGCTGTCGTGCGGCCGTAGGCGATGTTGTACTCGACGGTGTCGTTGAAGAGCACGGTGTCCTGCGGCACGATGCCGATCGATTCGCGCAGGCTCTTCTGCGTCACGGCGCGGATGTCCTGGCCATCGATCGAGACGCTGCCGGCCTGAACGTCGTAGAAGCGGAACATGAGTCGCGCCAGCGTGCTCTTGCCCGAGCCTGACGGGCCGACCACGGCGACCGTCTTGCCGGCCGGGATCTCGAAGCTCACGCCGTGCAGGATCTCGCGGTCGGCGTCGTAGCCGAAGCGCACGTTGTCGAACTTCACAGCGCCGCCGCGCGCGACCAGCGGCTTGGCATCCGGCGCATCGGCGATCTCGCGGTTCTGGCCGAGCAGCGCAAACATCTTTTCCATGTCGATCATCGACTGCTTGATCTCGCGGTAGATCACGCCGAGAAAATTGAGCGGGATGTAGAGCTGGATCATCAGCGCGTTGACGAGCACGAGGTCGCCGAGCGTCATCGTGCCGGCGACGACGCCGACGGTGGCGCGCCAGACCAGCAGCGTCACCGCCGTGGCAATGATCAGGCTCTGGCCGACATTGAGGACCGAGAGCGATTTCTGCGACTTGATCGAGACCATCTCGAGCCGGTGCAGGTTCTCGTCGTAGCGGCCCTGCTCGAAAGCCTCGTTGGAGAAGTACTTGACGGTCTCGTAGTTCAGCAAGGCATCGAGCGCCTTGGTGTTGGCCTTGGAGTCCTGTTCGTTCATCGCCCGCCGGAACGCGGTGCGCCATTCGGTCACCGTGACCGTGAAGCCGATGTAGAGGACCAGCGCCGTGAACGTGATCGCAGCGAACCAGCCGTCGAACTTCGCCGACAGCAGCACGATCACCATCGTGATCTCGACAAGCGTGGGCAGGATGTTGTAGATCGTGTAGTTCAGCAGCGACTGGATCGAGCGCGAGCCGCGGTCGATGTCGCGCGAGACGCCGCCGGTCTGGCGCTCGAGGTGAAAGCGCAGGCTGAGCGCGAGCAGGTGCTCGAAGGCCTCGAGCGAGACGCGGCGCGCGATCCGCGCCGCGACCGGATAGAACAGGAACTCGCGCAGCTCGGTGAAGAGCGTGATCGAGACGCGCAGCGCGCCATAGGCGATCAGGATCGCGACCGGCACCACGAGCACGGCGCGCGCGTCGCCGGGCTTCAGTGCCAGCGCGTCGACGAGGCTCTTGAGGACCAGCGGCACGCCGACGTTGGCGAGCTTGGCAGCAACGAGGCAAGCCAGCGCGATGCCCACCCGCCAGCGCCAGGCCCAGACATAGGGCAGCAGCTTTCGCAGCGTCTTGAAATCGGAGCGCGGGCCAGCCTGGCTCGCTCCGGCGGGAGGGGCCGCGGGCGGCATCGACAGGGTGGCAGGTCGCATCGGGGTCGGATCAGCAGGCCAAGAGAATGGGAAGCGCAGAGGGATTGATGGAAGAATCTCGGATTGCGATGGCCGGACCCAGCAATATGCCCGAGATTCCCCAAGAGCACGCCGGAGCAGACACCTCCGGCACCCCGCCGCTGCAGCTTCCGAGCGACCGCCAGCTGGTGATGCGGGTGATGCCGATGCCGGCCGATGTCAACGGCAACGGCGACATCTTCGGAGGCTGGATCATGGCCCAGGTCGACGTCGCCGGCGCCATCCTTCCGGCCAGGATCGCCAAGGGCCGGATCGCGACCGTCGCCGTCAACCAGTTCATCTTCAAGCAACCGGTGTCGATGGGCGACCTGCTCAGCTTCTACGCCCGCGTCGAGCGCATCGGCCGCACCTCGATCACCGTCAACGTCGAGGTTTTCGCCGAACGCAACCCGGCCCAGCTCCACGTGGTGAAGGTCACCGAGGCCAACATCACCTACGTTGCGATCGACGGCTCCGGCCGGCCGCGACCAGTGCCGCCGCAGTGACCCGTCGCCGAGCTCGATCAGTCGTCATTGCAGTTCGATTGGCGCTCTCGGCGACGACCTGACCGGCGACGGCGGCAAGAACAAGTGCAGCCGCAAGGCCGGAACAAATAGAGGTGCAAGAGGTGCGAATCGGCAGCCATGACCTCAAGCTCGGTCACCGCCATCGAGCCGGGAGCCCCATCCGCCGTGCGGCCTCGGCGGCGTGGCGGCCGAGCGCCTCGCCGCAGGTCCGATAGACCGGCTCGCCAGGATGAAAGCCGTCGCTCGCCATGACGCCGGCGTGCAGGACGAGTTCGATCTCGACGTGCGAGACATCGCTTCTCGTCGCCGCCCAGCGCGCCAGCGCCCGGTCGTGGCGGACAGCGTCGCCAGCCATGACGCGGCGCAACGGCTCGGGCAACAAGGGAAAGCGGTGCATCGGCGGCAGCGGCGCGAAGACGACGTGGCGCGCCAGCCCCTGGTTTAGGAGCCAGTCGGCGAGCGCGCGGCGGTGGCCGAGAGCACGCCACGACGGGACCTGCCCGGTGACGTCGTTGACGCCGGTGACGATGACGGCGATGTCGGCCGGCTCGGGCGGCTCGGTCTGCAACAGCGTGTGGAGGCCGCGCGTCGTCAGGCCGGTGCGGGCGTGCAGCGCCCAGGCGACTGCGTGACCCGACTCGCGATGAAGCATCCGCACGAGAT
>JAYVNL010000220.1:0-3890 GCA_043758495.1 Rhizobacter sp. | reverse complement strand
CGTCGATCCGGGTGGCGGCCTGCGCCACAGCGGCGGGCGTCGGCGTGTTCAGGGCCATCAGCAGATTGACCTGGTTGTCGAGCTGACGCTGCTGGATCGAGGCGAGCTGGCCGACTGGCACCGTGCGGTCGTCGTAGAGCGACTGGATGGCATCGTTCGAAGCCCCCATGCCGTACAGACCGGTGGCGCCCACGACCAGCAGGGCCATGCCGAATATGCCGATGAGCAGCGTGAGCCGGGTCGAGATGCGAAGCGTGGTCATGGGGTGGTCGTTGTTTGGGTCGCGCGATGGGAGCCGGGGGCGGGCGCCTGGGGATTCAATGGAACGACATGCCGGTGCTGCCGCGGCCGTTGCCGCTGCGTACCAGGCTGCCGACGTCGACGATCAGTGCGACGCGGCCGTTGCCCATGATCGTGGCGCCCGAGACGTTGGGCACCTTGCGGTAGTTGGATTCGAGGTTCTTGACCACGACCTGCTGCTGGCCGAGCAGCGAGTCGACCATCAGCGCCAGGCGCTGGCCCTCGCTCTGCACCACCACCATCAGCGGGTCGGCGCGGCGGCCCTCGCGCCGCGGCAGGTCGAACACCTGCTCCATGTCGAGCACCGGCAAATACTCGCCGCGCACCTCGACCACGCGGCTGCTGCCGGCCACCGTCTTCACGCGCGCCGGCTCGATCTGGAACGACTCGACCACGCTCGAGAGCGGAAGGATGTAGCACTCGTCGGCCACGCCGATGCTCATGCCGTCCATGATCGCCAGCGTGAGCGGCAACCGCACCTTCACGCTCATGCCGTGGCCCTGCGCCGAGATGATCTCGACGGTGCCGCCCAGGGCGGTAATGTTCTTCTTCACCACGTCCATGCCGACGCCGCGGCCCGACACGTCGGTGACGACTTCGGCGGTCGAGAAGCCCGGCGCGAAGATAAGGTTCCACACCTCGGTGTCGCTCATCGAGTCGGGCGCGTCGATGCCTTTCTCGCGCGCCTTGGCGATGAGCCTGGCGCGGTCGAGACCCTTGCCGTCGTCGCGCACCTCGATCACGATCTGCCCGCCCTGATGGCTGGCGGCGAGCGTGATGGTGCCGCTCTCGCTCTTGCCCCTGGCCTTGCGCTCGGCCGGCACTTCCACGCCGTGGTCGCAGCTGTTGCGCACCAGGTGCGTGAGCGGATCCGTGATCTTCTCGACCATGCCCTTGTCGAGCTCGGTCGCCTCGCCCACGGTCACGAAGTCGACCTTCTTGCCGAGCTTGCTGGCGAGGTCGCGCAGCATGCGCGGGAAACGGTTGAACACCGCCGACATCGGAATCATGCGGATCGACATCACCGATTCCTGCAGGTCGCGCGTGTTGCGCTCGAGGTCGGCGAGCCCGGCCAGCAAATGCGGGTGCAGGGCGGTGTCGAGGCCGGTGCTGCTCTGCGCCAGCATCGCCTGCGTGATCACGAGCTCGCCGACGAGGTTGATCAGCTGGTCGATCTTCTCGACCGAGACGCGCAGCGTGGTCTCGCCAGCGGCCGCGCTGGCGCCTGCCGCGTTGCCGGGCGGTGCCGAGTGCGCCGCGGCCGGTGCGGCGGCCTTGGCGGTTGTGACCGCGGCTGCGACCTCATGGCCCTCGGCCGGCGCGCCAGGCGCACCGCCGAAGAAGCCGTAGTCGGTGGGCGACTTCGCCATCGCCTCGGCGGCCGGTGCACCGGGGCTGCCGGCGTGGAAGCCATAGCCCGGCCCGATCGGCGCGAGACGCGCCGTTTCGCGCGAGACGTGGAAGCTAAACAGGTCGAGCAGGTCTTCGTCGCTGCTCGAGGTGGTGACCTTGAAGCGGCGCATGCCGTCGGCCGCGCGGCCGGCGTCGAGCGGCTCGATGGTGCCGAGGTCGATGACTTCCGAGAACAGTTCGACCAGCAGATCGGCCGGGTGCGGCTCGGGGCACGGGCCCACGGTGAGCTCGAGCACGCGCTGGCCGGCCGGTGCCGGCGCGAAGGCGACGGTAGCAGTCGCGTTCGCAGACTTGGAGGCGACCGAAGAAGTCGACGCCGACGAAGCCGCGGCCTTGCCGCCGGTCGGCACCGCACCGCCTTCGACGAGCCCGCGGATCTCGGCGATCAGCGGGCCGTTGTCGCCGGCTGCGCCGCCGCCGGAGCGCTGTCGGGCGAGCAACGCCTTGAGCGCATCGCCCGAGCGCAGCAGCACGTCGACCATGCTGGAAGAAGGCGCCAGCTCGTGGCGGCGCAGCTTGTCGAGCAGCGTCTCCATCTGGTGCGTGAGCTCGGCCACCTCGGTGAAGCCGAAGGTCGCCGCGCCGCCCTTGACGGAATGCGCGCAGCGAAAGATCGCGTTGAGCTCTTCGTCGTCGGCCGCTTCGAGGTCGATGTCGACGAGCAGCTGTTCCATCGTCTCGAGGTTCTCGCCCGCCTCCTCGAAGAAGACCTGGTGAAACTGGGTGAGGTCGATGCCGGCGTCGCTGCGGGAACCGCCGCCGGAAGAGGTGGAGTCGCTCATCGGGGTGCCTTCAACGGATGACCTTGCCGATGACTTCGATCAGCTTGGCCGGATCGAACGGCTTCACGAGCCAGCCGGTGGCGCCGGCAGCGCGCCCGGCCTGCTTCATCTGGTCGCTCGATTCGGTGGTGAGGATGAGGATCGGCGTCGAGGCGAAGCTCGGGTGGCCGCGCAGCTTCTTCGTCAGGCCGATGCCGTCGAGGCGCGGCATGTTCTGGTCGGTGAGCACCAGGTCGAAACGGCGCTGGACGGCCTTGTCGAAGGCGTCGATGCCGTCGACCGCGTCGACCACGTCGTAGCCCGCGCTCTTGAGCGTGAAGGACACCATCTGCCGCATGGACGCGGAGTCGTCGACCGCGAGGATCGAATGCATGATTTATCTCCGAGTTGCGTGGTTTTCGGCGGAAGGACGCATGTCTTGAGATGAACTGTCAGAACAGCTCGACGGAGCCGGCGTCCATCTCGGCCTGCGTGACCGGGTTGGCACGCGGAGGCGCGGCATGGATGAGCGCGCCGCCTTCCTCGTCGGCGCCGAAGGCGGCATCGGCGAGCCGGTCGGCGCAGTGGTCGAGGCGCTGCCTGCTGTGGGCGACGAGCTGGCTGGCCATGTCCTGAAACTGCAGCCCGGTGACGGCGCCGGCGATCTGCTGCGCGAGGCGGTCGCGTGCCACGGGGTCGTTGCTGGCGAGTGCGCCTACCTGCTCGGCTGCGCTGTGAAAGTGCGCGATCAGCGTGCGGCAGGCATCGTCGAGCAGCGTCTCGAGGCGCCCGAGGTCGTTGCTCGCCATGAACAGGTGGTCTTGCAGCTCGGCGATGTTGTCGGGCGAGAGCGCGCAGGCGGGAGCGGCGAAGGGCGTGTCGTCGGTCATCGGCGCGGCCTTCAGAAGAGGTCGACGGAGCCGCCGCGGCTGGCTTCGTCGTGCGTGGTGCGGCTCGCCACGCGCTCCTGTGCGAGCAGGGTGTCGGGGTGCGAAGAGGCCAGCCGCTTGACCAGCGCGCGGCCGCTCTCGGGCAGGAAGCAGACCTTGCGCGGATACACGTCGAGCACGTCGCGCGAGATCACCGGGATGCGCTCGGTCTTCAGGTAGTCGAGCACGAAGTCGACGTTGCGCTCGCCCACGTTCATGGTGCTCATGCCGGCGATCACCTGGCCGCCGCCGAACACCTTGGCTTCCAGGCCGTGCCGGGAGGCGCCGCGCTTCATGAGCTCGTTGATGAGCAGCTCCATCGCGTAGGAGCCGTAGCGGCCCGATTCGCCCTCGCCCTCGGGCAGCATGAAATGGTTCAGGCCGCCGAGGCGCCGCTGCCTGTCCCACAGGCAGGCGGCGATGCACGAGCCGAGCGTGGTCATGATCGGGATCTCTTCGTCGGCCACGAAGTACTCGCCGGGCAGCA
>JAYVNL010000219.1:0-3898 GCA_043758495.1 Rhizobacter sp. | reverse complement strand
GCAGCGAGCACGCCGAGTCGCCCGAATGGATGCCGGCCTGCTCGACGTGCTCCATGATGCCGCCGATCATCACGCTCGCCGGCCCGTCGCCGCCGTCGCTGCCGTCGGCAATGCAATCGACGTCGACCTCGATGGCGTCGTCGAGGAAGCGGTCGAGCAGCACCGGCGACTTCTCGCTGACCCTCACGGCCTCACGCATGTAGCGCTCGAGGTCCTTGTCGCCGTGCACGATCTCCATGGCGCGGCCACCGAGCACGTAGCTCGGCCGCACCACCAGCGGGTAGCCGATCTCCTGCGCAAGCACGAGGGCCTGCTCCTCGGTGCGGGCGGTGCGGTTCGGCGGCTGGCGCAGGCCGAGTTCGTGCAGCAGCTTCTGGAAACGCTCGCGGTCTTCCGCGATGTCGATCGAATCCGGTGACGTGCCGACGATGGGCACGCCTGCCTTCTCGAGGTCGAGCGCGAGCTTGAGCGGCGTCTGGCCGCCGTACTGGACGATGACGCCGTGCGGCTTTTCCTTGGCCACGATCTCGAGCACGTCTTCGAGCGTCACCGGCTCGAAGTAGAGCCGGTCGGAGGTGTCGTAGTCGGTCGACACCGTCTCGGGGTTGCAGTTGACCATGATCGTCTCGTAGCCGTCTTCGCGCATCGCGAGCGCAGCGTGGACGCAGCAGTAATCGAACTCGATACCCTGGCCGATGCGGTTCGGGCCGCCGCCGAGGACCATGATCTTCTTCTTGTCGGTCGGCTCGGCCTCGCACTCTTCGTCGTAGGTCGAGTACATGTAGGCGGTCTGAGTCGCGAACTCTGCAGCACAGGTGTCGACGCGTTTGTAGACCGGCCGCACGCCGTGTTCGTGACGACGCGCACGCACGTCCTTTTCGTCGCTGCCGAGCAGCCGGGCCAGGCGCCGATCCGAAAACCCCTTGGCCTTCAGGTAGCGCATTTCTGCCGCCGAAAGGCTTTCCAACGGCCGACCACACACGGCCTTCTCGCAGTTCAGGATTTCCTCGATCTGGGCCAGGAACCACGGGTCGATCGCGGTTTCGTCGAAGATCTCCTCGGCGCTCATGCCGATGCGGAACGCGTCAGCGACGAACAGCAGCCGCTCCGGCCCGGCCTCGCCGATCTCCTGCACGATTTCCTCGCGATCGGAACTGCGTTCGCTGAAGCCGTCGATGCCGGTCTCGAGCCCGCGCAACGCTTTTTGCAAGCTTTCCTGGAAGGTGCGGCCGATCGCCATGACCTCGCCGACCGATTTCATCTGCGTCGTCAGCCGCGAGTCGGCGGCCGGGAACTTCTCGAACGCGAACCGCGGAATCTTGGTCACCACATAGTCGATCGACGGTTCGAAACTCGCCGGCGTGGCACCGCCCGTGATGTCGTTGCGAAGCTCGTCGAGTGTGTAGCCGATCGCCAACTTGGCGGCGACCTTGGCGATCGGAAAGCCGGTTGCTTTCGAGGCCAGCGCCGACGACCGGGACACGCGCGGATTCATCTCGATGACGACCATCCTGCCATCGGCCGGATCGACCGCGAACTGCACGTTGGAGCCACCGGTCTCGACGCCGATCTCGCGCAGGATGGCGATCGAGGCGTTGCGCATCAGCTGGTATTCCTTGTCGGACAGCGTCTGCGCCGGCGCCACCGTGATCGAGTCGCCGGTGTGGATGCCCATCGGGTCGAGGTTCTCGATCGAGCACACGATGATGCAGTTGTCGGCCTTGTCACGCACGACCTCCATCTCGAACTCTTTCCAGCCGATCAGCGACTCCTCGATCAGGAGTTCCTTCGTCGGCGAGAGGTCCAGGCCACGCTTGCAGATCTCTTCGAACTCGTCGGGGTTATAGGCGATGCCGCCACCGGTGCCGCCGAGCGTGAAGCTCGGCCGGATGACCATTGGAAAGCCCGGACCGCCGACGTCGCCGGCGATCCGCTTCTGCACCGCGAGCGCTTCTTCCAGCGAGTGCGCGATGCCCGACTTCGCCGACGCCAGGCCGATGCCGGTCATCGCGTCCTTGAACTTGAGGCGGTCTTCGGCCTTCTCGATGGCTTTCTCGTTGGCACCGATCATCTCGACGCCGTACTTCTGCAGCACGCCGTGCTTGTGGAGGTCGAGTGCGCAGTTGAGCGCGGTCTGCCCGCCCATCGTCGGCAGCAGAGCGAAGCCGCCCTTGCAGAGCGGCCGCTCCTTGGCGATGATCTTCTCGACCATGTTCCAGGTGATCGGCTCGATGTAGGTCACATCGGCCATCTCCGGGTCGGTCATGATCGTCGCCGGATTGCTGTTGACGAGGATCACGCGATAACCTTCCTCGCGCAGTGCCTTGCAGGCCTGGGCGCCGGAGTAGTCGAACTCGCAGGCCTGGCCGATGACGATCGGGCCGGCACCGATGATGAGAACGGCTTCGAGGTCGGCGCGCTTAGGCATGCGACCTCCCGGTGACCTTCGTCGTTTCCATGAAGGCGACGAAGCGGTCGAAGAGGTAGCCGATGTCGTGCGGCCCGGGCGACGCTTCCGGGTGGCCCTGAAAACAGAACGCGGGCTTTCCGACATGCGCCAGGCCCTGCAGCGTGCCATCGAACAGCGACACGTGCGTCGGCCTCAGCGTGGCGGGAAGCGATGCCGGATCGACCGCGAAGCCGTGGTTCTGGCTGGTGATGCTGACCCTCCCGCTGTCGAGTTCCTTGACCGGGTGATTGGCGCCGTGGTGGCCGAATTTCATCTTGTAGGTCTTCGCTCCGGCGGCGAGCGCCATGATCTGGTGGCCGAGGCAGATGCCGAACGTCGGTACCCCGCGCGCTACCAGCTCGCGCACGGCGAGCACGGCGTAGTCGCAAGGTTCGGGATCGCCCGGTCCGTTGGCGAGGAAAACACCGTCGGGCCGGAGCTTCAGCACGTCGGCGGCCGGCGTCTGCGCGGGTACCACCGTGATGCGGCAGCCGCGCGAAGCCAGCATGCGAAGGATATTGAACTTGACGCCGAAATCGTAGGCAACGACGTGAAAGCGGGCGCTCTTCAGCGTGCCGTAGCCGCGGCCAAGCTCCCACGCCGTCTGATTCCATTCGTAGGGCTCGCGGACGCTCACTACCCGGGCCAGGTCAAGCCCGGCCATGCTCGGCTCGGCTCTTGCTATCGCCACGGCACGGTCGCTGATCGCGTCGGTCATCGCAACGCCTGCGGCCAGCGCCACGACACAGCCGCCTTGGGCGCCGCCGCTGCGCAGCAGGCGCGTAAGCTTTCGAGTGTCGATGCCGGCGATGGCGACCGTGTTCTCGGCCCGCAGGTAATCGCCGAGGCTGGCGCTGCTGCGAAAGTTCGAGGCCCTCGGCGGCACGTCCTTGACGACCAGGCCGGCGGCGTGGACGCGGCTCGACTCGACGTCTTCCGGACAGGTGCCGTAGCTGCCGATGTGCGGATACGTGAGGGTCACGATCTGCCGGCAGTAGCTCGGATCGGTCAGGATCTCCTGGTAGCCGGACAGCGCCGTGTTGAAGACGACTTCGCCGCTCGTCTCTCCGGTGGCTCCAATCGAAATGCCCTGAAACACGGTGCCGTCGGCAAGGGCCAGGACAGCCTGGGCGTGGTCGGGCATCAGCAGCGGAAACACGGGACAGCTCCGGGTCGGATCGAGGTGGCCGGGGTCAAATCCCGGCGGCGGCTTGCACCGGCACGCATGCGGGCTGAAGCAGCGAAATTGTAGCGCTGCGGCCATTGCAATCGACGCCACCAGCGGCATGTTCTCGCCTGGACCTCAAGGGCTAACCAGGGGAACTAGAATCTTTGGCAGCAACTCAGAGGTACTGCGTCGATATTCGACGCGCTCTTCACGGTTTCACGTTTCTAACGGAGGTTTCATGGACACAGGCCTGCAATCGATCGGCACCGGTTACGCAACCG
>JAYVNL010000218.1:0-3900 GCA_043758495.1 Rhizobacter sp. | reverse complement strand
GCTCCGGCTTGACCGACGCGAGCAAAGCCTTCACCGCCGCCGCCCGCTCCTGCGACAGGTTCCAGTTCGACGGATAGCGCAGCGACCGGATCGGCTGGTTGTCGGTGTGGCCGGTGATGAGGATGGAGCCCGGTGTCGCCTGCAGGCCGGCGTCGATGCGCTGCAGCAGCGGCCGCACCCGGTCGGAGATGACAGCGCTGCCGGGCTCGAAGAAACCGTCGCCCTTGACGACCACGATCGAGCGGTCGGTGAGGTCGCGCACCTGCACCAGGCCGGCCTCGATCTCGGGCTTCAGGAAGGCGGCCAGGCGCGGCGCCGCGGCCGGCACCGGCGGCGGCGCCGCAGCGATGCTCGCAGTCTTCACGTCGAGGCCCTGCAGGCCGCCGAAGACGGCATCGGAGCTGCCGTTGATCGACAGCCGCAGGCCGATGTAGACGCCGAGCAGCAGGACGCCGACCAGCGACGCGAAGACCCACATCGGCAGGCCGGCGCCGAGCCGGGCCGTCTTCGCGGGGACGCCCTGCCAGCGCGGCGACAGCGTCTTGTCGCCGTCGGTGTTGGCCTTGCCGCGCAGCATCTGCGAGAGGCGCACACGCAGGCTTTCGAGCTGCGCCTTGCCGTCGTTCAAGACGCGGTAGCGGCCCTCGAAGCCGAACGCGAGCGCGACATACATCAGCTCGAGCAGGTTGCGGTTGGCGGCCACGTTCTCGGCCAGCTTGCTCATCAGCTGGAATACCTTCTCGCCGCCCCAGGTCTCGTTGTGGAAGAGCACGAGCAGGCTCTGGTTCGCCCAGACACCCGAGCCGCCCCAGGGCGTACTGGCGGCCGATTCGTCGAGCAAGGTGCACAGGATGTAGCGCGCCGCGATGACCTGTTCGTTCGGCAGGCCTTCGGAGCGCGCATGCGCCTCGAACTTGCGGACGCCGTCGGCGAGCGCTTCCTTGAGGCCGGCCGCATTCGGGTGCTGGACCATGGCGCGGATGCGCGGCGCCGCACTCAGCAGTGGCGACGCTGCCGAGACCAGCGGGTTGAGGCTCGCGCTCATGAGCGCGTCGAGCGCGAGCGGCGCCTCCTTGCCGCCGCCGGCCTCGGCGCGAGCAGCGCCTCCCGGCACCCCGGGTCGGCCGACGCCGGCCGGCGCGGAACCGCCCGGCGGCGCCGGCGGCCGGCCCGTCGACGGCTTGATCACCGTGCGATCGGATTCGAAGGCAGCGAAAGGATCGTCGTCGCGACCGGTCGAGTCAGTCATCGCACGTCACTCGGGCGCCGATGGTCAGGCACGAATCGCCCAGAACTCAAGCTCGAGCCCGGGGAACTCGCCGGCGATGTGCATCGCCAGGCCGCCCGACGCTTCGAGCTGTTTCCACAGCTCGTTGTTGCGCGTCTCGAGCTCGAAGTAGTTGAAGCCGGCGTGGTACGGGATCTGCCGCGGCGCCACTGGCATCGCCCGCATCGGCACCCCCGGCAGCTGCAGGTTGACGAGGTCGCGGATGCGCTCGACCGGGCCGATTCGCGTCTGCGTGGGGAACCTCGCGCGCAGCGCTTCGCCCGGCATCTGGGCGGCGACGGCAAGCACGAAGCTGGCGTTTCGCTGCAGCTCCTTGTCGGCAATGATGGCGACGCGGATGCCGTACTTGCGGTCCTGCAGCTCGATTGGAATCGCGGTCTGCTCCATCACCATCGAGAGCGACTGGCGGAGATCGTCGATCACCGACTTGAAGCAACGCTGCAGGTCGTCGTGCAGGTATTCGGGGAACGGCGGCGGCCGCCGCTTCTCGCGGAAGGTGGCAAGGTCGCCGGCGAGGCTGAGGCAGGCCGCGTAGAGCGTTTCCGGGTGCAGCACCGAGCGTTGCTGCAGCTGCATGAACAGCGGCTGCGAGCGGTTGACGGCCTCGAGCAGCAGGAAGTCGGCGATCTCGGCGACGCCGCCGCGGCCAGGCTGCGACAAGCGCGCCGCCAGCGCTTCGCCGCGCTGGTGCAAGAGGCCGCAGAGCTCGCGCACGTAGCCGTCGAGGATCGGGTGGCCTTGCGAGTGCAGCATCGGCGCGATGTAGTGCGGGTCGAGCACGACCTTGTTGTCGGCGCGTCGCTCGACCAGGCGCGCCATGCCGAGCGTGGCATAGCCTTCGCCGGCATCACGCTCCAGCATCAGGCGCAGGTTGACCCGGCCGATCTGGATCGTGGTGTCGCGATCGACGTTGGTATTGCTGTCGCCGACGTCGACCTCGGCCACCTGATAGCGCGGGCCCATGGAGCCGGCCGCCTGCTCGGCATCGGACTCGACGATGCCCGGCCGCTGCAGAACGAGCGCGAGGACGACGCGCTCGTTGCGCGCGTCGGCCGGGATGTCGAGCGCGGCGGGCGCAGCGTCGTTGCCCGGGATCGAGAACGCGGTGCCGTCGGGCAGCACGCCATGCGCGGAAGCGAGCGAGACCTTGCCGATGGCGAGCGCGGCATCGTCGAGGGCCAGCGCCGTGAAGCCCCAGCCGTGGCCGACGGTCGCCATCAGGCGCTGGCGAAGCTGGAATTCGGTGTAACGGTCGTGCTGCTGGAAGTGCTGGGGCTGCAGGAACATGCCCTCGGTCCAGACCACCTTGTTGTGCCAGGTCATAGCGGTGCGCACAGCGCTGCAATTCGGCTCGGACTTTACTTGAACGGTGGCGCTGTCGATACAGAATCTGCCCTCGTGCAATGCCGCGGGAAGGTCGGTTTCGTCAGGGGATGTCTTCGGTCATCTGCCCCGGCATCGACACCGAGATCACGCCGCCCCAGGTGCAGTTCAGCTTCGAGGTGTCGTCGAGCGCCGGCATGTTGGCGAGCAGCACGGTCGGCGCGCCGGGAGCCCAAGGCGCGACGGTGAGCGGCACGCACGGCATCGGCGTGAGCACGCCGAGCGCTGCCGCCGTGGCCGCGGCCACGGTCGGATTCGACGGGCTCATGCACATGCCGAACGGCATGATGTTGACCATCGGCTTCATGTCCATGATGTTGGCCGCCGGCATGTTGGTCGTCATCATCCGGTTGATGGGCAAGACGGCGAGCGTACTCGGCGCGACGCCGAAGGTGCATTGCAGCATCGCTCCCATGCAGACGTGCTTCGGCATCTCGACCTCCGGAACTAGAGCTCGCTCACCCAGACCGCGAGCGCGGTGAAGTTGTCGTGGCGCGGCTTGTGGGCGGCGCCGAGCAGAACGTTTTTCTCGAGCTCGTGCAGCCAGGCCATCGGACTCGCCGCGGCGGCGAGCGCAGCTTCGAGTTGCGGGTCCTCGACGTACTCCCAGAGGCCGTCGGTGCAAAGCAGGAACACGTCACCCGGCTCGAGGCTCCAGGGCTGCGGCGACACCGATACGGTCAGGTCTTCCTCGCCGACGCCGAGCGCCGACAGCAGCTCGCTGCGCTGCGGGTGCGAGCGCATGCCCTCGGGCGCCAGCATGCCGCCGTCGACCAGCGACTGCACAAGGCTGTGATCCTTGGTGCGCGCGGCGATGCGGCCGCCGCGAAAGGCATAGAGCCGCGAGTCGCCGCAGTGGCCCCAGGCGCCGACGCGGGCGTCAAGGTCGATGAAGAGAGCCACCACCGTGCTGTGCATGTTCTGCACGGCGCGGTCGTCGGCGCGGTGCTGGATGATCGAGCGGTTGGTGTCGACGATGATCCGCTGGATCGCTTCGCCGCTGCTCTCGGGCTGCGCAGCGAAGCCGCCGAGGATGAACTGGACGGCGATCTTCGAGGCCTTGTCGCCGCCGCCATGGCCGCCGGCGCCGTCGGCGACGACGCAGCACAGATAGCGGTCGGAATGCCAGTGGCCGCAGGCGTCCTCGTTGTAGTTGCGGCCGCCGCGCCGCGACAGCGTCGCGAGTTCCATCTGCACGGTCAGCTCCCTGCGCCCCGCGGGCGCGACGC
>JAYVNL010000217.1:0-31522 GCA_043758495.1 Rhizobacter sp. | reverse complement strand
AGCGGATCGAACGCCTGCGACGCCGCCTTCGCCGCCTCCAGCCGCGAGGTCATCTGCACCTCGCCCTGCAGCTCGATGTCGCGCAGCTGGCCGCGCAGGCGTTCGAGGTTCTCGGTGAGGTCGGCGAGCGAGCCCTTGATGGCGCCGACGCCGGATTCGATCCGCGAACGCGTGATGCTGACCTCGCCGGCCTGGTTGACGAGTCGATCAAGCAGCGGCGCGCGAACGCGGACCGCCGATTGCGACGATGCCAGCAAGCGCTCGACCGGCTTGGCGACGGCATTGCCCTTCTGCGCGAAGCGGGACCAGTCGATGGCCGGCAGTTCGATCGATGCCGACGGCCGCGCCTTGCCGCCCTTCCCGCGCGCCGGTGTGCGTGACGTGGGTGACGTGGGCGGAGGTGCAGGCGCAGGTGCAGGTGCTGCCGCGGCGACAGCTTCACGCTCGACCGCAGGCGCCTTCAGCAAGGCCGCGACCGGCGGTCCGCTGGCGACTCTCTCCTCCGGCTGCGGTAGCAACGGTGCCGCTTGCGGCAACGGCAACGAGACGGCAGCGACCGCGTCGGCATAGGCCTGGGCATCGCGGTTGCGCAGCGCTTCGAAAGCCTGCGTCATGCCATCGGCGCGGCCCTGCAGCGCCTCGATGTCGCCGGTCGTGGCGACAGCGTCGGCCGCGGTCAGCCTCTCGATGCGGGTCTCTAGGCGGTGCGCCATCTCGCCGAGGCGCATGGCGCCGGCCAGGCGGGCACCGCCCTTGAGCGTGTGCAGCGTGCGCATGCAGGCGGCGGCGTGTGCCGACGCGGCCGGATGCGCCGCCCATTCGCGCAGCTGACCGTCGAACTTCGGCAGCAGCTCCTGCGCTTCTTCCTCGAAGATGGGAAAGAGCTCGAGGTCGACGGCGTCGACCGCGTCGATGTCGTCGTCGAGGTCGCCGAACTGGGCGACTCGAACCGCCGACGTCCGCGCCGTCTCGACCGGTGCAGCGCTGAGCGGCTTCAGCGCTGCGACGCCGAGCGGGCTGAACGGCGCGAGCGCGCCGAAGGAAGAAAGCGCGGGCTCGTCGCCGTGCTCCGGCTCCGGCCCGGGCTCGGGTACCGCCGCCACCTCGGCGTGCGTCTCCGCCTCGATATCGAGATCGGGTTCGGCAACAGGCTCGGGTGCGGCGGACGCCTCGGGCTCGGATGCTCGTCCGGGTTCTGGCTCGGGGATCGCCGCTTCCACCCTGGCCGCGGGCGGTTGCTCAGGCGCGGCGGGCTCGGCGGCTGCAACCTCGTCGGCGGCAACGACAGCAACTGGATCAGGAGCAATCGTCGCCGGCTCTGGGGCAAGCTCGAAGCCGTACAGGCTGAGCAGCGAGTCGATGGCTTCCGGCTCCGGCGGCGACACCGTTTCCTTGCCTTCGGCCAGTTCCGAAGCAGCGGTGAGCGCTTCGAGACGGATCGCCGAACTGAGCTCGTGCTCGGCGAGCCGGGCCAGCAGTTCGGGAGCCGGCTCTCTCAGGAAGCCGGCTGCGAACTGGTGCAACAAGCGGCGGATCTCCTCGGCGGCGTTGACGAAGAGGCGCGCCTCTTCCGCAGTGCCGTGGCCGATCACCTGCGAACGTGCCAGCGCGTGCTCGAGGGCGCGCGCCAGTTGCGAGAGATCGGCAAAGCCGACGGTGGCCGAGCTGCCAGCGAGCGAATGCGCGAGCGCCACCGGCACTTCGCCGATCGGCCGGTGCAGTTCCATCGCCCATTCGGCGATCTCGGTCATGAGGCGACGGGACAGCTCGTCGGCTTCGTTCAGGTAAATGTTGAAGAGCGGGATGCCGATCCGGAGCGGCCCGACGATCTTGACGTGCTCGTCGCCGCCGGATTCCAGCGGCGTATGGCCGTCGATCTCGAAGTCGACGCCGGAGGCACTGGCGCTCGCAGCGACGCGCGCGGCGACCGGCAGCGACTCGCCGGTCGAGAGGTCGAGCTGCAGATCAGGCACCAACTCGTCGGGCGCCGCAGCACCGGCGCTCGGCGCCAGGCTCTGGATCAGCGAAGGCGGCTCGCCGAGGCTGCCCAGATCGAGGTCGAGCGTCGAAGGCGACGCCTCGGCGAACAGCTGATCGTTGGTCAGCGTCGTCAGCATCGCATCGCCACCGTCGCGGGCATCGTCGAAGCGATCGAACATCGCCGACGCATCGGCGCTCATCGGCGTCGGCGCGCCCGTCACTTCCGGATTCAGCGTGCCGATGTCGACCGCTGCGTCGAGGCCGGAGAGGTCGAGCTCGAACGAGACATCGTCGAGCGCGGGCTCGAACTGCAGCGCGGCATGCTCGGTGACGACCGGCAGCGGCAGCGGCCGCAGCTCGAGATCGTCGCGGCTCGGCAGGTCGGCCGGCATGCCGAACGGCAAGGCGATGTCGGACGATTCCGTGCCGGACTGCAGGCGCCGCGCCAGCCGGTCGGCGGCGAGCTTCACCTCGCCTTCGTTGCGGCCGTCGTCGCGCTGCTCGGCGATCGCCTCGACCCATTCGCCGAGGTGGCCCAGCGCCCAGGTCGAGAACTCGATCAGCGGTGGCTCGGCGGCGCGCTGGTCGGCGAGTTGCGTGTTGAAGACCTGCTCGCAAGCCCAGGCCGCTTCGCCGAAGGCCTTCAGGCCCACCATCCGGCCGCTGCCCTTCAAGGTGTGGAAACCGCGACGAATCGTCGTGAGCAGGCCGAGGTCGTCGGGCGATCTCTGCAGTTCGGCGCAGGCCGCCCGTGCCGACTCGATGACCTCGCGCGCTTCCTCGAGGAAGACCTCCTGCATCTCGTCGTCGTGCTCGAGATCGCCGACCAGCATGATGGTCTTGAGCGGCGCCAGCGGCATCGGCTCGCTGACCGGCGCCAGGCCCTGCGGCTCGGTGGCGGTGGCGACGAAATCGACCAGCGCCTCGGAAAGCTCGCCGCGGGCAGTGGCGACGCTGACCGGATCGTCAGGTGCCTTGCCGATCGCCTCCTGCGCCTTCAGCACTGCTGCTGCGAGGGCCGGCTGATCGGCAGCCTGCGCCTCGTGCGAGAGGCGCTCGAGGTCGCGGCTCACCTCGAGCAGCGGCACGTCGTCGCGTACCGAGCTGAAGGCCAGCATCTGCGCCTGCTCGATGAGTCGCGGCTCGACCGGCGACGGGCCGGCGCTTGGTGCCGCGCTCCGGCCCATCACCGGCGCCAGAGTGCCGGCGTCGGCGTTGTAGACGAAGAGCGACTTCGCCATCTGCGGCTGCACGCTCAGCATGTCGATCAGGAAGCCGAGCGCCGACAGGTTGCCGGCGAGCCGGTCGAAGACGCCGGCTGCGCGGATCTTGTCGATGTCGATCTCGCTCGAGACGATGCCCTCGACCTCGGCTTTCATGCGCAGCAGCGCCTGCGATGCCGGTTCCATGCCGAGCACCGACAGCACGCCGCGCATCGACGCCAGCTTGTGGGGCACGTCGACAAGGTCGGCGTGGTCCTCGGGATTGCGGAAGAACTGGTCGATCGCCTTCTCGACTTCGGAGAGCGAGGCCCGCAGCTCCTGGACGACGCTGCCCATCGTCTGCCGGTCGGAGACGCGCCGGTAGAGCTCCTCCATCCACACCTCGAGCGGCCGCGGCGGCGAGCCGGCGCGCACGGCAGCGAGCCGCTCGCCGAGGCGGCGGACGCGGTCGGCGTGATCGGGCTGGTCGAAGTCGCCGTCGTCGAGGGCGGCTTCGATATACAGCAGGCTGGTCGCCACTTCCATCGCCAGCTGCGGCGGCGGCGCCGCCTGCGAGGCTTGCGTCTGCACGACCGCCGCCTGCAGCTCGGCGGCGAACGATTCGCCGAACGGAAACAGGCGCCGCAACGAATCGCCGACCAGCGCGAACTGCTCGGAGAGGCCAGCCAATCGGTGCATCTCGCCGCCGGCGCTGGCCGACCACGATTCCTTGGCGGCGACGACGCGCTTCTTGGCGTGCAGCACGATCGCCGGGTCGAAGCGGCCGAGCACGCTCAGCGAATAGTCGACCGGCACCTGCTCGACCAGCCCGTAGGCGGCGCGGACGGCAGTCAGCCGCGGCACCTTGGTGCGGCCGGCGACGCCGGACTGCGAACAGAAGAAAAGGACGTCGCGTGCGAGTCGCTCGGAGACATCGGAGTCGCCGCGCTGCAGGATGCGGAACTGCGCCAGCAGTCGCGACGCGACCCGCTTGGTGAAGACATCGAAGCCGAGCAGGCCGTGGTGCTGGGCTTCGAACAGGGCAGCGGCCAGGTTCCAGAACGTGCGCACCTGCGGATGGTCCGAGCCGGCACCGAGACCGGCACAGATATCGCTCATCCTCGACGCCGCGGTCAGCGCCTGGGTGCCGCGCATCAGCGACAGCAGGTTGCCTTCGACCTCGGCGCGCGAGGTGTCGTCGGCCTGACGCGCGATGGCTTGCGGATCGCTTTCGACCTCGCGCCAACGCCAGTCCATCGCCCACAGGTCGGCCGGGTGGAAGCGATCGGCCTCGACGGCCTCCTGAACGGCGCGGTACTGCGGGAACAGCGACAGCGGCGAGACCTGCTTGCCGGCGAGGACGCGGCCGAGATAGTCGAGCAGGCCGAACGAGGCGTGCTCGATGTCGGCGACGATTTCGGGCGTCAGCGATTGCGGCCGACTGATGCTGCGCTGCACCGCGGTCTCACTGGCGCGCAGCACGATGGCGGCGGCCGGCAGGCCGACCAGCTCGAGGGCACCGACGCCCTGGTGGATCTGCGAACGCGCGTTGCGCAGCACGCCGGGGTCGACGCTGTCGATGTCGGAACCGGTGACGGCTTCGGAGTCTTTCAGGAAGCGGCGCAGCGACTTGTGGGCGGCGTCGAGCGAACGGCGAAGCTCCTCGTGGACCCAGGCGACAGCACTGAGATCGTCGCCCGACGCTTCCGCTTTCGGCAGTTCGTCCAAACCCATCAGGTTGCTGTCCATGAGGCGAACGCTCAGGCGATCTTGAATCGCGACACCGACTGCTTCAGCTCCTCGGCCGTGCGCGAAAGCTCGCGCACCATCTGCGCCGTCGAGCGGGTGCCGTCGCCGGTCTGCTCGGTGACCGCGAAGATGTGCTGGATGTTGGCGGCGACGACGTTGGCCGACTGTGCTTCGGCCTGCGACTGCTGCGAGATCGAGGTCACGAGTTCGGTGAGCTGGCGTGTCACGCGGTCGATCTCGACCAGCGTGGTGCCAGCCGCGTCGGACAGGCGCGCTCCCTCGACCACGCCCTGGGTCGATCGTTCCATGGCACCGACGGCGTCCTGGGTGTCGGTCTGGATCGTCTTGACGAGCGCCGCGATCTGCCGCGTCGCGTCGGCCGAGCGTTCGGCCAGCCGCTGCACTTCCTCGGCAACGACCGAAAAGCCGCGACCCGCTTCGCCGGCCGAGGCGGCCTGGATGGCGGCGTTCAGCGCCAGCACGTTGGTCTGCTCGGTGATGTCGGAGATCAGCTCGGTGATCTCGCCGATCTCCTGCGACGATTCGCCGAGTCGCTTGATCCGCTTCGACGTTTCCTGAATCTGGTCGCGGATCAGGTTCATGCCGCCGATCGTGTCCTGCACCGCTTTGCGGCCCGACTCTGCCGCTGCCAGCGACTGCTGCGCCACCTGCGCCGTTTCCTGCGCCTGCGCCGACACGTTGTTGATGCGGCCGGCCATCTGCAGCACCGACTCGCCGGTGTCGCGGATCTCGCGAAGCTGCTCCGACGATGTCGCCAGCAGCTCGGTGGAATTGGCCTCGACCTGCTCGGTCGTGGTCGTCACCCGCGCTGCCGTGCCCTGCACCTGCGAGACCAGCGTGCGCAACTCCTCGACGGTGTAGTTCACCGAGTCGGCGATGGCGCCCGTGATGTCTTCGGTGACGGTCGCCTGCTGCGTGAGGTCGCCTTCGGCAACGCCCTGCAGCTCGTTCATCAGGCGAAGAATGGCGGCCTGGTTGGCGTCGTTGACCCGCTTGGCTTCCTTCTCCTGGCCTTCGGCCTCGACCCGCCGCAACTGCGCGACCGCGGCGCGCTGGCTCTGGTCGGTCACGTAGACGCGAAGCAAGCCGGCACCGCCCGCCAGCACCAGCAATGCCGACAGCAGCAGCAGCAGGATCGTCGTGCCGCCGAGACCGGTCTCGAAGCCGAGTTTGTCCTGCACGGCTTCGAGGTCCTTGCGCAGCGGTTCGCTGTCGCCCAGGATATTGGTCTGGGCATCGCGTGCTGCGCTCAGACCTGGCAGATTGACCAGGATCTCGCTGCCGCGCGTCTTCGTCTCCTGGTATTGCTTGGCGAGCGCAATCAGTCGGTCGCGGATCTGCGGATCGCGTGCCCCGGGCAGGCCCATCTGGGCGTTGCCGTCGAGCAGGCCTTTCGAAACGTCGGCAAAGGCGTTCAGGTCCTTGTCGAGCAGGAACACAGCCTCGGGATTGACGCCCTGAGCGGTCAGAAAGTCGTTGGCCGACTTGCCGATTCGCTGCGTCAGCATGACGAGCTGGCTCAAGGCCCCGACCTCGGCGGCATTGACATCGCGCTGCAGCTTCAGCGACAGCAGCGCTTCCGCGCTCTCGAGGAGGTCGAACGATGCCTTGTCGATGGCGCGAAGCGACTGGCCCACATCGGTCAGTGCCTTCTGCTGACCCAGGATCACGGCGGCGTTCTTCTCGGCGCGGTCGACCAGCGGCAGTACCGTGTCGAGCGCGTCCTGCACGCCGGCCGGGGCCGCGGCAATGCTGCCCTGGCCGTTCTTCAGGCTGCGCACATTCGACGACAGCACGTCGGCACTTTCCTTGACGTCGGGGAAGGCGCTGGCGACGCCGACCATGGCTTGCGACACCGACTTGGCGAGTCGCTGCGACTGCATCAGCGCCTGGCCGCTGGCCGCCACCTGCGCCGAGCCCCGGCTCGCCGAGAACGACGACATCACCGTCAGCACGATGAGTCCGGTGAGGCCGAGGCCGAGGATGGCCAGGAGGATGCGCTGCTGCTCGCCGACCGGCCGGTTGCCGATCAGCGGCAGCGCCGAGCGCGTCAGCGCGACCTGCGAGTCGCCGTCCTGCAAGCGAGTCTCCGAGAAGTCGGCGGTCTCCGAGGGCTGGGCCTCGGAGATGATGGACGAGGCCGACGACGGCTGCTCGTTGCCGGCATGGGCCGGCGGGTTGTCGAAAGCCGCAACGGCGCCGATGTCGGCGAGCGGCAGGTCGGTCGGCGCCAGCGATGCGCTGCCGCTGCTGTGGATGTCGATGAATTCGGCGTCGTGCTCGAGTGCGTCGTGCTCCGGCCCGGTGGTGCCCTTCTGACCCCATCCCTTGATCTTGTTCACGAAGCTCATATGGACCTCTTCAATTTCTTAGCCGACGATCCGAAGAAAGGACTCGTCGTTGGCAAGTTCGCCGAGATTGAGCTCCTGCCAGACCCGCGCCGAGGCGTCGCGAAAGCGCGCACCCGCGAACGCCGGCCGCGCCGCACCGTCGTCGGCGTCGCGCGTGAGTTCGTCCTCGCTGCGCAGGCCCGACAGGTGATCGACGAGCAGCACGCAGTTGATGTTCAGCTCCTGGTTGAAGCCGACCAGGCGGGCCTGGTCGCGCCCGGTGTCCGCCGCCTTGACGCCGAGGAACCCCGCGAGGTCGACGACGCCGTGCAGGTGGCCACGCAAGTTAGCCACGCCAAGGAACCAGCGGTGGCTGTGGGGCACCGCCAGCAGCGGTGACATCGCGAAGATCTCGCCGGCATCGCTCAGCGGAAACAGAAAGCCCCGCGAGCTGCACTCGACGGCCAGCCATGCCTTGGCCAGCGGCTCGGTGCGGGCGGCCTGCAGCCGCTCGGCGAGCCGCATCTGGAGATCGCGCAGGGCCTGCTTGTTGGCCATTCACGACTCGTTTTCGCTGCGGATCAACATCGGTCAGTCGAAGGCGTGGATCTTGGCCATCAACTCGGCTTGATCGACCGGCTTGACGATGTAGTCGCGCGCACCCTGGCGCATGCCCCAGACCTTGTCGGTCTCCTGGTTCTTGCTCGTGCACATGATCACCGGCACCGTCGAGAAGCGCGGGTCGCGGGTGATGGCACGGGTGAGCTGAAAGCCGTTCTGGCCGGGCATCACGACATCCATCAGGATGAGGTCGGGCTTTTCCTCGCCGAGCCGCTTCATCGCCTCTTCGCCGTTCTCGGCCGTACGCACCGCGAAGCCGTTCCGACCGAGCATCTCCGAAAGATGGTGCAGCTCGGTCTTCGAATCGTCGACGAGCAGGATCTTCTGGATCGTCATGGGGTCGCTTTCTTCATGCCGCGCTCCTGCGGTGCTGCTGCACCGCCTGCAACAGCTGGTCTTTGGTGAACGGCTTGGTGAGGTAGTCCTCGGAGCCGACCATCCGGCCGCGGGCCTTGTCGAACAGGCCGTCCTTCGACGACAGCATGATGATCGGTACGGTCTGGAATTTGGCGTTGCGCTTGATGATCGCGCAGGTCTGGTAGCCGTCGAGTCGCGGCATCAGGATGTCGCAGAAGATCAAATCGGGGTCGTGATCGTTGACTTTCGACAGCGCATCGAAGCCATCTTCGGCGAGGAGGACCTCGTGGCCGCCCTGCTTCAGGAAGATCTCTGCACTGCGACGGATGGTGTTGCTGTCGTCGATGACCAGCACCTTCAACACCGCGCTTTCGGCTCCGGCCGCGTTCGTCACCTGGCGTTCTCCCTAAAAGCCGACGCGCAAGCGTTGCGTGGTCAGATCTGCACCATCTCGAAGTCTTCCTTGCGGGCACCGCATTCCGGACAGGTCCAGTTCATCGGCACGTCGGCCCACGCGGTTCCCGGCGGCAAACCGTGTTCGGCAGCACCGGTCGATTCGTCGTAGATCCATCCGCAGATCAGGCACATCCAGGTCTTAGGGTCGCTCACGTCTCACTCGGGCCGGGGAATGCCTTCACTACAATACGAACAGATTGTAGGCACGGGCCTTCGCGAAAACGCGAGGCTCTGTAGGTACATACGCAACATTCTTCACGTTCGCTTCGAGGTCTGTCCAAGGCTCTGGCGAATGTCTTCCACGGCGATTTCCGAGCGGCTTCCGATCATCCGATGACTGCCCTTCCACCCGCCGCCGACGCTGCCGCCGATCTCGAGGAGCAACCAGCGCCGGCCTGCGTGATGAGCTTCAACGTCAGCGACCCGAGCGGCGCTGGCGGTCTGGCCGGCGATGTCGCGACGATCGCGGCGATGGGCGCGCACGCGCTGCCCGTCGTCACGAGCATCGTCATGCGCGACACCGCCGAAATCTTCGACCACCACGCGATCGACGCCGATGTGATCGTCGAGCAGGCCCGCGTCGTCCTCGAGGACGTGACGATCGCGGCCTGGAAGGTCGGCTTCCTCGGCTCGACCGAGGGCGTCAGCGCCGTCGCCGAGATCCTCTCCGACTATCCCGACGTGCCCCTCGTCGCCTACCTGCCGAACCTCGCCTGGGTGGAAGAAGACGAGCAGCAGTCGTACCTCGAGGCGTTCCGCGACCTGGTGCTGCCGCAGACCGAGGTCCTCGTCGGCAGTCACCAGACGCTCACCGACTTCCTGATGCCGGAATGGGAAGGCGAGCGGCCGCCGTCGTCGCGCGAGATCGCGGTGGCCGCGGCCAAGCATGGCACCCGCTATGTGCTCGTGACCAGTGTGTCCCTGCCCGACCAGTTTCTCGACAACGTGCTCGCCAACGCACAGGGCGCCATTACCGGCGAGAAGTTCGAGCGCTTCGAGACGACCTTCGTCGGCGCTGGCGAGACGCTCTCGGCGGCCCTGGCAGCGCTGCTCGCGACCGGCGTCGAGCTGCATGCGGCCGTCGGCGAGGCGCTCGCCTTCCTCGATCAGGCGCTCGACGCCGGCTTTCGCCCTGGCATGGGCAACGTCGTTCCCGATCGTTTCTTCTGGGCCCTGCCGGAAGGCGACGAGGAAGCCGAAGGCGAAGCGCCGGCCGAGCCCGGTCCGGCGGAGGCCGAGGCGACCAGCGCGCCGAAGAATCCGCGCCATGTCCACTGACGGCGCGGCTGTCGCCGGCGACGGCAACAACGCCAGGCTCTTCGAGCAGGCCCGGCGTGTCATCCCGGGCGGCGTCAACTCGCCGGTGCGCGCCTTTCGCGCCGTCGGCGGCACTCCGCGCTTCATCGCCCGCGGCGACGGCGCCACCATCACCGATGCCGACGGCCGCCGCTACATCGATTACATCGGCTCCTGGGGGCCGATGATCCTCGGCCATCGCCACCCGGCGGTCCAGGCCGCCGTGCACGCCGCCGTCGACGACGGCCTGTCGTTCGGCGCCCCCACCGAGCGCGAGACCCTGCTCGCCGAAGCGATCCTGCAGCACGTGCCGAGCATGGAGCAGCTGCGCTTCGTGAGCTCGGGCACCGAGGCGGCGATGAGCGCGCTGCGGCTGGCGCGCGGCGCCACCGGCCGCGACGTCATCGTCAAGTTCGAGGGCTGCTACCACGGCCACGCCGACGCCCTGCTCGTCAAGGCCGGCTCGGGCCTGGCCACCTTCGGCCACCCGACCAGCGCCGGTGTGCCCGAGGCCGTCGTCCGGGACACGCTGGTCCTCGAATACAACAACGTCGCGCAGCTCGACGAAGCGTTCGCGCTGCACGGCCAGCGGATCGCGTGCGCGATGATCGAGCCGATCGCCGGCAACATGAATTTCGTGCGCGCGTCGCTGCCGTTCATGAAGCGGCTGCGCGAGCTGACGGCGAAGCATGGCGCCCTGCTGGTGTTCGACGAGGTCATGACCGGCTTTCGCGTCGCCCTCGGTGGTGCCCAGGCGCTCTACGCGCGCGACCTGCCCGGCTTCGCGCCCGACCTCTCGGTGTTCGGCAAGGTCATCGGCGGCGGCATGCCGCTGGCCGCGTTCGGCGGCAAGCGCGCGGTGATGGAGCAGCTGGCGCCGCTGGGCCCTGTCTACCAGGCTGGCACGCTCTCGGGCAACCCGATCGCCACGGCCTGCGGGCTGGCGACGCTTCACGAGATCTCGCGGCCCGGATTCTTCGAGGCGCTGTCCGCGCGCACGCGCGACCTCGCATCCGGCCTCGTCGACGTTGCCAAGGGCGCCGGCGTCGCCATGGCGACCGACTGCGAAGGCGGCATGTTCGGTTTCTTCTTCGCCGCGACGCTGCCGCGAAACTACGGCGAGGTCATGGCCACCGACAAGGAGCGCTTCAACCGCTTCTTCCACGCCATGCTTGACCGCGGCGTCTACCTGGCGCCGGCGCTGTACGAAGCGGGCTTCGTGAGCTCCGCCCATTCGCAGGCCGACATCGCCACCACCGTCGCGGCGGCAGCAGCCAGCCTGGGCGAGACGACCCCCCGGTAGTCGGGGCCGGCGGCGGCGGCGGCGGCGCGAACGACGAGACCATTCGCGTTCCTTCTTGCATCACGGGTCGGGCATCGCACCCGGCACTCTTGCAAAATGCCGGACTCGTTTCCAAAGGATGAATGGCGATGGCATGGCTTCGGTTCCTGTTCGTGCTGGCGACCGCGACCGCGGCGACCGCGGCGATCGCGGCGCGTGCGCCGGTGCGTGAGTCCCTGATCGGTCTCGACAGCAGCGACGAGGGCCGGAAAAAACTCGAGGGCATCGCGTACGAAGGCTTCGCGCGCCACAGCGAGGCCGACATCCTCGCCATCGGAAAGTGGCTGGTGCTTTAGGCCGGATTCGTTTCATGCACCTGCACATCCTCGGCATCTGCGGCACCTTCATGGGCGGCATCGCCGCGATCGCGCGCGAGGCGGGTCACCGCGTCACCGGCTGCGACGCCAACGTCTATCCGCCAATGAGCGAGCAGCTCGCCGCGCTCGGCATCGAGCTCGTCGAAGGCTACGACGCGGCCCAGCTGGCGCTCGCACCCGACCTCTTCGTGATCGGCAACGCCATCACCCGCGGCAACCCGCTGCTCGAGGCCCTGCTCGACGCCGGCTCGCCCTACACCAGCGGCCCGCAGTGGCTGGCCGAACACGTGCTCGCCGGCCGCCACGTACTCGCCGTCGCCGGCACCCACGGCAAGACTGGCACGACCTCGATGCTTGCTTGGCTGCTCGACCAGGCCGGCTCGTCTCCGGGCTTCCTGGTCGGCGGCGTGCCGCTCAATTTCGGCGTCTCGGCGCGTCTCGGCGGCGCCGGCGCACCGTTCGTGATCGAGGCCGACGAATACGACACCGCGTTCTTCGACAAGCGCAGCAAGTTCGTGCATTACCGCCCGCGCACGGCGATCCTGAACAACCTCGAGTTCGACCACGCCGATATCTTCGACGACCTCGCCGCCATCGAGCGCCAGTTCCACCACCTCGTTCGCACCGTGCCGAGCCGCGGCCGCATCGTCGTCAATGCCCGCGACGACGCCCTGCAGCGCGTGCTCGCGATGGGCTGCTGGAGCGAGGTGCAGCGCTTCGGCGGCAGGAAGGAAGCGCCCGGCATGCTGCGCGCACGCGGCGAACCGCACGCCTTCGACGTGCTGCGCGGCTCGCTGAAGATCGCCCGCGTCGAGTGGTCGCTGCTCGGCGAACACAACCAGCTCAACGCGCTGGCGGCGATGGCGGCGGCCGAGCACGTCGGCGTCGCGGTCGAGAACTCGGCGCGGGCGCTGGCCGGCTTTCGCAACGTGCGGCGCCGCCTCGAGCTGAAGGGCACGGCGAACGGCGTCGCCGTCTACGACGACTTCGCGCATCACCCGACGGCGATGCGGACGACCATCGACGGCCTGCGTCGCAAGGTCGGCGCAGCCCGCATCCTGGTCGCCTTCGAGCCGCGCTCGAACACCATGAAGCTCGGCACTGTCAAGGCGCAGCTGCCGTGGGCGCTCGAAGACGCCGACCTCGTGTTCTGCCACAGCGGCGGCCTCACGTGGGACGCAGCCCAGACGCTCTTGCCGCTCGGCGGGCGCGCCGTGGTCGCGGCCAGCGTCGACGAACTGGTCGGCCGCATCGTCGCGGCCGCCCGGCCCGGCGACCATGTGCTCTCCATGAGCAACGGCGGCTTCGGCGGTGTCCATCCAAAGCTTCTGGCCGCGCTGACCTCAGCGGCGCTGCCGCCGGCCGAGCGCGCACACGCGTGAGCGTCGGCCCGGTCTCGCACCTGCTCTACCTGCACGGCTTTCGCTCGTCGCCGCTGTCGACAAAGGCGCGACAGGTCGGCACCTGGCTGGCCACGCATCGGCCAGAAGTCCGCTTCTGGTGCCCGCAGCTGACAGCGTCGCCGCAACAGGCGATGGCCGAAGTGTTCGCCGGCATCGCCTCGTGGCCGCACGACGGCATGGCCGTCTTCGGCAGCTCGCTCGGTGGCTTCTACGCCACCGTCGTCGGCGAGCGCACGGGCTGCCGCGCCGTGCTCCTCAACCCCGCCGTCGAGCCGGCCCGCGACCTCGCCGCTGCGATCGGCGAGACGACGGCGTGGCACAGCGACGAGCCCTTCTTCTTCCGCCCTGAATACATCGACGAGCTGGAAACGATGGCGCCGCCGCCGACGCTGACGAAGCTCGAGCGCTACTTCGCCGTGATCGCCAAGGGCGACGAGGTGCTGTCGTGGCGGGAGATGAGCGCGCGTTATGCCGGTTGCCGGATTCGCCTGCTTGAAGGCAGCGATCATGCGATCGCCGACTTCGACGCCTACCTGCCGGAGACGATGACCTTCGTCGGCCTCAGCCGTGGCGCCAGTGGATGATCGTCACGAGCACGCGGCCCCAGACCTCGACGTTGAACCAGAACAGGACCACGAGCCAGGTCCAGCGCCTGAAGCGCCGCGCCCGATCGAGCCACACCAGCGAATCGGTGGCGAGATTGATCGCCAGGCTCAGCGCCGCGCCGACCGCCATCAGCAGCGCGAAAACACCGATGATCCAGCGAAAGATCGTCATCGCGCGAGCCTGCCCGGAGCCACGGCGCCGCGCTCGCGCCTCACCATGCGGGCGCCAGATCGGCGAGGCCGCGCGGCGCGTGGTCTTCGTTCTCGTAGGTGACGATCTCCCATGCCGTGGGATCGGCAAGCAGCGTGCGCACCAGCTTGTTGTTGAGGGCATGACCCGACTTGAAGGCGCGATAGGCGGCGAGCAGCGGATGGCCGACCATCACCATGTCGCCGATGGCGTCGAGGATCTTGTGCTTCACGAACTCGTCGTCGTAGCGAAGACCGCCGCTGTTGAGGACCTTGAACTCGTCGACGACGACGGCGTTGTCGAGGCTGCCGCCGAGCGCCAGGCCGCGTGACCGCATCATCTCGACCTCCTTCGTGAAGCCGAAGGTGCGGGCGCGCGCGATCTGCCGCGTGTACTGGCCCGAGCCCATGTCGAAGAAGTAGCGCTGGCCGGTCTCGCTCACCACCGGGTGGTCGAACTCGATCTCGAAGGCGAGCGTATAGCCCTCGAAGGGCTCGAGGCGCGCCCACTTGGCGTCGACGCCCGTGCCGTCGCGGACCTCGACGGCGCGCTTGACCCGCAGGAACCGCTTCGGCGCGTTCTGCATCACGATGCCGGCGCTCTGCAACAGGAACACGAACGACGCCGCCGAGCCGTCGAGGATCGGCACTTCCTCGGCGGTGATGTCGACGATCAGGTTGTCGAGGCCGAGGCCGGAACACGCCGACAGCAGATGCTCGACGGTCTTCACCTTGGGCCCATCGGGATCACCGTGGGCTGACAGCGTCGTCGCCATCCTCGTGTCGCAGACCGCGAAGGCATCGGCCTTGATGTCGACCGAGCGAGGCAGGTCGACGCGGCGAAAGACGATGCCGTGATCGACCGGCGCCGGCCGCAGGGTGAGCTCGACTTTCTGGCCGCCGTGGACGCCGACGCCGACGGCGCGGGTCAGCGACTTGAGCGTGCGTTGTGCGAGCATCGACCGATTGTCGTCAATCGGCCTGTTTCCTCAAAAACGCCGGAATCTCGATCTCGTCCATGCCGTTGCTCGCCAGCGCGTCGACCTTGGCCGCCGCCGTGCGGCCGTTGCGCCAGACGCTCGGCGTCGTCAGGCCGCTGTAGTCGTGCGTGGTTTGCGGATGCGACGGCATCTGCACCTGCTGGTTGAGCACCGGCAGGTTGTCGGTGCCGGTCATCCTCACCGGCGCGCTGTGGACGACGGTCATCGGCGTCTGCTGCTGGCGCCGGGCCGGGCTGAGGCCGGTGGCGATGACGGTCACGCGCAGCTGGTCGCCGAGCGATTCGTCGTAGGCGGTGCCGTAAATCACATGGGCTTCGTCGGCGGCGTAGCGGCGGATCGTGTTCATCGCGTTGCGGCTCTCGCTCAGCTTGAACGTGTTCCGGTTCGCCGCGATCAGCACCAGCACGCCGCGCGCGCCCGACAGGTCGATGCCTTCGAGCAGCGGGCAGGCCACCGCGGCTTCGGCCGCCTTCGAGGCGCGGTCCGGGCCGGACGCCTGCGCCGTGCCCATCATCGCCTTGCCGGGCTCGCTCATCACCGTCTTCACGTCCTCGAAGTCGACGTTGACGAGGCCGGGGATGTGGATGATGTCGCTGATGCCGCCGACGGCGTTCTTCAGGACGTCGTTGGCATGCGCGAAGGCCTGGTCCTGGGTGACATCGTCGCCGAGCACGTCGAGCAGCTTGTCGTTGAGGATCACGATCAGCGAGTCGACGTTGGCTTCGAGCTCGGCGACGCCGTGGTCGGCCGCCTTCAGCCGGCGCGGCCCTTCGAAGTCGAACGGCTTGGTGACCACGCCGACGGTCAGGATGCCCATCTCGCGCGCCACCCGCGCGATCACCGGCGCCGCGCCGGTGCCGGTGCCGCCGCCCATGCCGGCGGTGATGAAGAGCATGTGGGCGCCGTCGATGGCCTGTCGGATGCGGTCGACCGCCTCTTCCGCCGCCGCCTTGCCGGCCTCCGGCTTGGCGCCGGCGCCGAGGCCGGTCGAGCCGAGCTGGATCAGGTGGTGTGCGGCCGAGCGGTTGAGCGCTTGAGCGTCGGTATTGGCGCAGATGAAGTCGACGCCCTGCACACCCTCCATGATCATGTGCTCGACAGCGTTGCCGCCACCGCCGCCGACGCCGATCACCTTGATCTGCGTGCCCATGCTGAACTCTTCGATCATTTCGATTGCCATGTTGAGAACTCCGTTTGCAGTTGCCTGATGTGATGCGTGATGAATGCGGGATACGTTCTTGGTCTTGCGTGTGACTCGTCGTGCACTAGAAATTTCCGAGAAACCAGTCCTTGGCCCGGCCGAACAAGGTCTTTACCGAGCCGGCCTGCTGCGCCGCGCGCTGACCGCGCGTTCTTGCCATGCGCGCTTCCTCGAGCAGGCCCATCACCGTCGCCGAGCGCGGGTTGGCGACCATGTCGTGGAGGGCGCCGCGGTAGGTCGGCGTGCCCTTTCGCACCGGCTTGAGAAAGATGTCTTCGCCGAGCTCGATCATTCCCGGCATGACCGCGGCGCCGCCGGTGATGACGATGCCGCTCGACAGCAGTTCCTCGAAGCCGCTTTCGCGGATCACCTGGTGCACGAGCGAGTAGATCTCCTCGATGCGCGGCTCGATCACGCCGGCCAGCGCCTGCCGCGACAGCATCCGCGGCGGCCGGTCGCCGAGACCCGGAACCTCGAGCTGTTCGTTGGGGTCGGCCAGCAGTTGCTTGGCGACGCCGTACTCGATCTTGATCTCCTCGGCGTCCTTGGTCGGTGTGCGCAGCGCCATCGCGATGTCGCTCGTGATCAGGTCGCCGGCGATCGGGATCACAGCGGTGTGGCGGATCGAGCCGTCGGTGAAGATGGCGACGTCGGTGGTGCCGGCGCCGATGTCGACGAGGGCGACGCCGAGGCTCTTTTCGTCGTCGGTGAGCACGGCGTGGCTCGACGCGCTCGGGTTCAGCACCAGCTGGTCGACCTCGAGGCCGCAGCGGCGCACGCACTTGACGATGTTCTCGGCCGCGCTCTGCGCCCCGGTGACGATGTGCACCTTGACCTCGAGGCGGCCGCCGCTCATGCCGATCGGCTCCTTGACCTCGTGACCGTCGATCACGAACTCCTGCGGCTCGACGAGCAGCAGTCGCTGGTCGTTCGGGATGTTGATCGCCTTCGCCGTCTCGACCACGCGCGTGACGTCGACCGGCGTCACTTCCTTGTCGCGCACGATCACCATGCCGGTCGAGTTCTGGCCGCGGATGTGCGAACCGGTGATGCCGGTGTACACGTGCGTGATCTTGCAGTCGGCCATCATCTCGGCCTCCTTCAAGGCCTGCTGGATCGACTGCACGGTGGCGTCGATGTTCACGACCACGCCGCGCTTGAGGCCATGCGCCGGGGCGCTGCCGAGGCCGGCGATGCGGAGCTCGCCGTCGGGCAGCACCTCGGCCACGACCGCCATCACCTTGGCAGTGCCGATGTCGAGACCGACGACGTAATCCTTGGCTTCCTTGGCCATGCTTGGTGGCTCCCTGCTATTTCTTCTGACCGGGCTTGTCGGCGCCGGTCGTGGTGGACACGCCCCTCAGGCGCACCGCGTAGCCATCGTTGTGGCGCAGGTCGGCGTACTGGAGCGGGCGCCGGTATTTCGACGTGACCTGGCCGAGCGTCGCTACGAAGCGGGCGGCCCGCGCCGCGACTTCGTCGTCGCTGCCGCGGCCGATCTCGACCACGGCACCGCTCTCGAGCGTCGCCTGCCAGGAACCGCGGCTCGAGAGGGCCAGCGCATCGATGCGGGTGCCAAGCGGGGCGAACACGCCGTCGAGCCGCGCCGACATGGCAAGCATGCGGGCGGCGCTGCCCTCAGGTCCGGTGAGCGTCGGCAAGGCGTCGTCCTCGACATCGCCGACGTTGGCCTCGAAGACCTCGCCGAAGCTGTTGACGAGCTTGTCGCTGCCGGCCTCGCTGCCCCAGAACGCGACCGGGCGATGCTCTTCGAGCTGCACGCGCAGGCGGTTCGGCCAGATGCGGCGAACGACCGCGTGGCGGACCCACGGCACGCCCTCGAAAGCGCGCCGCACGGCGGCGAGGTCCATGGTGAGGAAATTGCCGGCCAGGCGCGGCGCGGCGTTGGCGCGGATCGTCGAGACGCTGTTGTGGCCGACGTCGCCGTCGATCGCGATGGCGCGGATCGCGAACAGCGGCTGCCGCGACAGCCAGAGGAGCGCAGCCGCGAGCAGCAGCACCGACGCCACCAGCGCGAGCACGGCCGCCGTCGTGTTCAGCAAGCGCACGTCGGCTGGCAATTCGGGCACGGCACGACGCGACAGCGATGCGGCGGCCATCGTGTCAGTTCCCTGCCGCCGCCGCATGGCGGCCGGCGAGCGAGTCGAGGCTGGCGGCGGCCAGCAGGCGCAGGCACAAGGCCTCGTAGCTGATGCCGGCGGCGCGCGCCGATATCGGCACCAGCGAGTGCGAGGTCATGCCCGGCGAGGTGTTCATCTCGAGCAGGAACGGTTTCCTGTCGCCGTGCCGCAGCATGAGGTCGGCGCGGCCCCAGCCGCGGCAGCCGAGCACGCGGTAGGCAGCGAGCACGAGGCGCTGGATCTCGCGCTCCTCGGCCTCCGGCAGGCCGCTCGGGCAGTCGTAGCGAACGACATCGGTGAAGTACTTGTTCTGGTAGTCGTACTGGCCTTCGGGCGCGACGATGCGAACGACCGGCAATGCCACCGCGCTGGCGCCTTCGCCAATCACCGGGCAGGTCAGCTCGTCGCCCTCGATGAATTCCTCGCACAGCACGTCGGCGTCGTAACGGCGCGCCAGGTCGACGGCGGCTTGCATCTGCGAATAGCCGGCGACCTTGGTGATGCCGATGGAGGACCCTTCGCGCGGCGGCTTGACGATCAGCGGCAGGCCGAGCACGTCGGGCACGGCGCGAGTTTGTTCGCGGCCCTGCTCACCGGCAGCGAGGCGCACGAAGTGCGGTGTCGGCAGGCTCTCGGCGAGCCAGACGCGCTTGGTCATCACCTTGTCCATCGCGATCGCCGAGGCCATCACGCCGGAGCCGGTGTAGGGAATGCCGAGCAGCTCGAGGGCGCCCTGGACGCTGCCGTCTTCACCGTGGCGGCCATGCAGGGCGATGAAGCAGCGCGCGAAAGCGTCGCGCCTGAGCTCGCCGAGGTCGCGCTCGGCGGGATCGAAGGCGTGCGCGTCGACGCCTTGCGAGCGCAGGGCAACGAGGACGCCATTGCCCGACAGCAGCGAGATCTCGCGCTCGGCCGAGTCGCCGCCCAGGAGCACCGCGACCTTGCCGATCGCCGCGATGTCGTCCTGAGGGTGGGTGGCCGCGCTCATCGGGCACCTCCTTGCAATCGCGCCACGACCCGCGCCGGCACGGTGCCGATCGACCCTGCGCCCATCGCGATGACGACGTCGCCGGCCTGCGCCTGCTCGACGATAGTGTCGGCCATCGCATCGATGTCGTCGACGAACACCGGGTCGACCTTGCCGGCGACGCGCAGCGCGCGCGCCAGTGCCCGGCCGTCGGCGGCAACGATCGCCGACTCGCCGGCGGCGTAGACCTCGGCGAGCAGTACCGCGTCGGCCGAGCCGAGCACTTTGACGAAGTCTTCGAAGCAGTCGCGCGTTCGCGTGTAGCGGTGCGGCTGGAAGGCGAGGACGATGCGGCGGCCGGGGAAGGCGCTGCGCGCGGCGGCGAGCGTCGCAGCCATCTCGACGGGGTGGTGGCCGTAGTCGTCGATGAGCGTGATGTGGCCGCCCGCCACCGGCAGTTCGCCGTGGTTCTGAAAGCGGCGGCCGACGCCGTGGAATTCGGCCAGGCCCTTGACCACCGCAGCGTCGTCGAGCTCGAGCTCGGTGGCGACGGCGATGGCGGCCAGCGCGTTGAGCACGTTGTGGTCGCCCGGCAGGTTGAGCGTGACCTGCAGGTCGGGCATGCGCACGCCGTTCCGGCGCTGCACCGTGAAGCGCATCGTGCCGCCGTGGGCGACGGCGTCGACCGCGCGCACCATGCAGTCGGCGCCGAAGCCGTAGGTCACGATCGGGCGCGAGATCATGGCCATGACCGAGCGCACGCCGGGGTCGTCGGCGCAGAGAACGGCGGCGCCGTAGAACGGCATCTTGTGGATGAACTCCACGAAGGCCTGCTTCAGCTTCGCGAAGTCGTGGCCGTAGGTCTCCATATGGTCGGCGTCGATGTTGGTGACGACGGCCATGACCGGCAGCAAGTTCAGGAACGACGCGTCCGACTCGTCGGCCTCGACGACGATGTAGTCGCCGGCGCCGAGCCGCGAGTTCGCGCCCGCCGCGTTGAGGCGCCCGCCGATCACGAACGTCGGGTCGACGCCGGCCTCGGCGAGGACGCTGGTGACGAGCGAGGTCGTCGTCGTCTTGCCGTGGGTGCCGGCGATGGCGATGCCCTGCTTCAGGCGCATCAGCTCGGCGAGCATCACGGCGCGCGGCACCACCGGGATGCGCTTGCCGCGCGCAGCCATGACCTCGGCGTTGTCGCCCTTCACGGCGCTCGAGGTCACCACCGCTTCGGCGCCGGCGATGTTGGCGGCGTCGTGACCGATGGCAACGCGAATGCCGAGCGCCGCCAGCGCCCGCGTCGTCGTGCTGTCGTGCTGGTCGGAGCCGGACACGGTGTAGCCGAGGTTGTGCAGGATCTCCGCGATGCCGCTCATGCCGGCGCCCCCGATACCGACGAAGTGGATCCTCTTCACTGCGTGTTTCATGGCGCCCCCGCGACGCTGTGCGTCGGCCCTCCCGGGGGGCGTGAACGGCTTGGGAGCGGCCCGGCGCCGTTCATGCCGCCACCATCGCTTCGATCTCGTCGGCCACCCGCGCCGCCGCGTGCGGCCTGGCGAGCGCACGTGCCTTGGTCGCCATCGCCAGCAGCGTCTCTCGCGTGAGGCCGGCGAGCAGGTCGCTCAACCGCTCCGCCGTCAGTTCCGACTGAGGCAGGTGAATCGCGGCACCGTGCGATGCCATCCAGGCCGCGTTGTCGCGCTGGTGCGATGTCGTGCTCACGACCAGCGGCACCAGCACCGCCGGCACGCCGGCTGCGCACAGCTCGCTCACCGTGATGGCGCCGGCGCGGCAGACGATCACGTCGCAGTCGGCGAGCCGCCAGGCGATGTCGTCGATGAAGGTGAGCACCTCGGCCTTGGCGCCGGTCGCGCGATAGGCTGCGTCGACGGCGCCGTGCATCGCCTCGCCGGTCTGATGCGTCACGTGCGGCCGCTCCGCGCCGGGCAGCTGCGCGACGGCGCGCGGCACGCACTCGTTGAGCACACGGGCGCCGAGGCTGCCGCCGACCACGAGCAAACGCAATGCGCCGGCCCGGCCGGCGAAGCGCTGGCGCGGGTCGGGCAGCTCCTCGATTTCGGCGCGCACCGGGTTGCCGGTCACGACCGCCTTGGCACCGGCAGCGGTAGCCGCCGGACCGGCAAAGCCGAAGGCGACGCGGCGCGCTGCCGGCAGCAGTGCCTTGTTGCTGAGCAGCAGCGACGCGTCGGCGTTGACGAGCAGCAGCGGCTTGCCGAGCCACTTCGCCATCCAGCCGCCGGGAAAGCACACATAGCCGCCCATGCCGAGCACCGCGTCGGCGCGGCGCCGCTCGAGGATGCGCGAGCAGGTGCGAAAAGCCACGAGCAGTTGCAGCGCGCCGAGGATGTTGCCGAAGAAGCCCTTGCCGCGCAGGCCGGAGAAGGCGACGCGGTCGAGCATGATCCCGGCCTGCGGCACCAGCTTGTTCTCGAAGCCCTTGTAGGTTCCCAGCCAGCTCACCGACCAGCCGCGACGCTGCATCTCGCTCGCCACGGCAAGGCCCGGAATCACATGCCCGCCCGTGCCCGCCGCCATGACCATCAGATGCTTCACGGTGCCCCCACGGCGCTGCGCGCCGGCCCCCCGAGGGGGAGCGAGCGCCTTGGGAGCGGCCCGGCGGCGCTCACGCACGGCCTCCGCGCATGAGCTGTCTGTTTTGGCTCCGGCCCGCGCACTCCGTGCGCTTCACGTCGCTGCGCGACATGAGCCTCGCCGAAACCGGGCATCGCGCGCGCATTCGCGCCCGCGGCACGGCATGGCTGCGCCATGCCGTGCTTCATGCGCGGCCTCCGCGCATGAGCTGCCTGTTTTCGATGTCGATTCGCAGCACGATCGCCAGCGCCACCATGTTCATCACGATCGCCGAACCGCCGTAGCTCATCAGCGGCAACGTCAGGCCCTTGGTCGGCAGCACGCCGAGGTTCACGCCCATGTTGATGAAGGCCTGGCCGGCGAACCAGATGCCGATGCCCTGCGCAAACAGGCCGGCGAACACGCGCTCGAGCGCGATCGCCTGGCGGCCGATATGAAAGAGCCGCCGCGCCAGCCAGAAGAAGGCGGCGATGACGCAGGCGACGCCGATGAAGCCGAGCTCCTCGCCGATCACCGCGAGCAGGAAGTCGGTGTGCGCTTCCGGCAGGTAATGCAGCTTCTCGACGCTCGAGCCGAGGCCCTGGCCGAAGATCTCGCCGCGGCCGAAGGCGATCAGCGAGTGCGAAAGCTGGTAGGCCTTGCCGAGTGTGTACTTCTCGTCCCACGGATTGAGGTAGGCGAAGATGCGCTCGCGCCGCCACGGGCTCAGCGTGATCATCAGCACGAAGGCGCCGGTCAGCACGCCACTGATGATGAGGAACATGCGGCCGTTGACGCCGCCGAGGAAGAGGATGCCCATCGCGATGGTGGCGATGACGAGGAAGGCGCCCATGTCGGGCTCGGCGAGCAGGAGCAGGCCGACGACCGCGATCGAGATCGCCATCGGCACGACGGCGCGCACGAAGTTCTCCTTCACGTCCATGCGCCGCACCATGTAGCCGGCCGCGTACATCGCGATCGCCAGCTTGGTGAGCTCCGAGGGCTGGAAGCTCATGATGCCGAGCGGAATCCAGCGCCGCGCACCGTTGACGCCCTTGCCCACGAACGGCAGCAGCACCAGCACGAGCAGCAGCAGCGAGGCGACGAAGATCCAGGGCGAGAGCTTCTCCCACACCGACACCGGCACCTGCACTACGACGAGGGCCGCCATCACCGAGATGGCGACAAAGAGGAGATGGCGCGACAGGAAGTAAGTCGGCGTGTAGCGCGCGAACTTCGGGTTGTCGGGCATCGCCACCGAGGCGCTGTAGACCATCACCAGGCCGAGCGCGAGCAGGGCGACGACGATGGCCACGAGCGTGCGGTCGAAGCCGAGCAGGCGCGCCGGCTGGCCGGGCTCGATGCTGATCCATTCGCGCACCGGGATCGCTTCGGCGACGGCGCGGCGGCCGCGCTCCGCAGCGGTCTTCGCACCGGCCGGCTTCTTCGCCGAGGCCGGCGACGCGACGTGCTGGCGCCAGAACTGGAAGGCGTTGGCGAGCACGGCATTCATGCGGCGCCCTCGGCGAGGCGCTCGTCGGCCACCGCCTCCACAGCGGCGACGAAGACCTCGGCGCGGTGCTTGTAGTTGCGGAACATGTCGAGGCTGGCGCAGGCCGGACTGAGCAGCACGGCGTCGCCGCGCTGGGCCTTGGCGAACGCAGCGCGTACGGCGAACGGCAGCGAATCGCAGCGCTCGAAGGCGATGCCGGCGGGCGCGATCGCGGCAGCGATCGCGGCCTCGACGCGGGCGGCGTCGCGGCCGATCGTGATCACGGCGCGAGCGTGGCGCCGCAGCGGCGCGGCGAGCGGCGCGAAGTCCTGGCCCTTGCCGTCGCCGCCGAGGATGACGACCAGCTTGGCGGGTGCCCGCTCGGCACCGAGGCCGTCGAGCGCGGCGAGGGTGGCGCCGACGTTGGTGCCCTTGCTGTCGTCGAAGGCGTCGACGCCGTCGACGCTGGCGACGAACTCGACGCGATGCGGCTCGCCCCGGTACTCTCGGAGCGCGTGCAGCATCGGCGCCAGCGGGCAGCCGATGGCCGCCGCGAGGGCGAGTGCTGCCAAAGCGTTGGCAGCGTTGTGGCGGCCGCGGATGCGCAGCGCGTCGGCCGGCATGAGTAGTTGCAGGCTCGGCGGCGCGCCGGCCGGCAGGGCTTCGTCGGCATCGTCGCGGGCGCGCGCCAGCCAGGCCATGTCGTTGACGGTCGCGATGCCGAAGTCGCCGGGTCGACGTGGCGCGGCGATGCCGAACCAGACGCTGCGGCGCGCGACCGATTTCGGCGGCCGGCCCTTGCGCACGGCGACCTTCACCGGTGCGGGCACCAGCGCCTGCACGGCTTCGTCGTCGGCGCCGACGACGATGACCGCGCGCGTTCCGAAGATGCGTGCCTTCGCGTCGGCGTAGGCAGCCATCGAGCCGTGCCAGTCGAGGTGATCCTCGGTCAGGTTGAGGAGCGCCGCAGCATCGGCCTCGAAGGCGCTGCTGTCGGCGAGCTGGAAGCTCGACAGCTCGAGCACCCAGACCTCGGGCAGGCGCTCGATCAGCGTCTCGGCCGGGCCGGCATCGATGGCCTCGCCGAGCGTCTGCAGCATCGTCGGCCCGATGTTGCCGGCGGCGGCGACGCGTCGACCGGCCGCCTCGACGAGCAGCGCCGTCATCGCCGTCGTCGTCGTCTTTCCGTTGGTGCCGGTGATCGCAATCACCTTGGGCGCGTAGTCGTGGGCCGCGCGCAGGGCGTCGAGCGCCTCGGCGAAGAGGTCGAGCTCGCCGTGAATCGACATGCCGGCCTTTGCAGCGGCCGCGAGCAGTTCCGCGATCCGCGCATCGGCCGGCGCCAGACCCGGGCTCTTGAACACGCGGGCGACGCCGCGGAGCGAGGCCTCGTCGAGTGCGCCGCCGACAATCTCCGCGCCCGGCACACGATTGCGCAGCGCCGCGGCCTGCGGTGGCTCGGCGCGCGAGTCCCAAACGCGAACGCGGCCGCCGTTGCGCGCCAGCCAGCACGCCATTGCAAGGCCGGAGTCGCCCAGGCCGAGCACGAGAGAACCGATGTCGCTCATCGCAGCTTGAGGCTCGCCAAACCGACCAGGCAAAGCAGCATCGTCACGATCCAGAAGCGGACGACGACCTGGGTCTCCTTCCAGCCGGCCTTCTCGAAGTGATGGTGCAGCGGCGCCATCCGAAAGAGACGCCGGCCTTCGCCGTACTTCTTCTTCGTGAACTTGAACCAGAGCACCTGCGCGATCACCGACAGCGCCTCGGCGACGAAGACGCCGCCCATGATGCCGAGCACGATCTCCTGGCGCGTGATCACGGCGATGGTGCCGAGGGCGCCGCCGAGTGAGAGGGCGCCGACGTCGCCCATGAAGACCTGCGCCGGATGGGTGTTGAACCAGAGGAAGGCCAGCCCGGCACCGGCCATCGCAGCGCAGAAGATGAGCAGCTCGCCGGCACCGGGGATGTACGGAAAGAGCAGGTAGCGCGAGAAGTCGGGCCGGCCGATGATGTAGGCGAAGACACCGAGCGCCGAGCCGACCATCACCACCGGCATGATCGCCAGACCGTCGAGTCCGTCGGTGAGGTTGACGGCGTTGCTGGCGCCGACGATCACGAAGTACGTGAGGGCGATGAAACCGAACACGCCGAGCGGGTAGCTCACGCTCTTGAAGAACGGCACGATCAGGTCGGCCTTCGGCGGCAGGTCGTTCGAGAAGCCGCTCTGGACCCAGCGCATGAACAGCTCGAGCACGCGCAAGTTCGATGTTTCGCTGACCGAGAAGGCGAGGTAGAGCGCGGCGACGATGCCGATCACCGACTGCCAGAAGTACTTCTCGCCGGAGCGCATCCCCTCGGGGTTCTTGTGGACGACCTTCCTCCAGTCGTCGGCCCAGCCGATGGCGCCGAAGCCGATCGTCACCACCATCACGATCCAGACGAAGCGGTTGCTCCAGTCGAACCAGAGCAGCGTCGAGACGCCGATGCCGAGCAGGATGAGGACGCCGCCCATCGTCGGCGTGCCGCTCTTGGCGCGATGCGCCTCGATGCCGTAGGAGCGGATCGGCTGGCCGATCTTCAGCGCCGCCAGCCGGCGGATCACCCACGGCCCGAAGACGAGGCCGATGATCAGCGAGGTCATCGCCGCCATCACGGCGCGAAACGTCAGGTACTGGAAGACGCGCATGAAGCCGAAGTCGGGCGACGTCGCCTGCAGCCACTGCGCCAGGCTATAGAGCATGTCGCCTCCGAGCCTTTGCCGGGCTATAGAGCATGCGGGTCTCCGCTGGCCTGGCCGATGAGCGCGCCGACGACGCGCTCCATGGCCATGAAGCGCGAGCCCTTGACGAGCACGGAGGCGAACGGCGGCGCCTCGGCCAGCGCGGCCGCGAGCGCCGGCGCGTCGGCGAAGGCGCGGCCGCCGGCGAACGGCGCGATGGTGTTCGCCGCTTCGGCGCCGGCGGCCCAGAGCGCGTCGATGCCGCTCTCCTTCGCGTAGGCGCCGACCTCGCGGTGGAAGGCCGGGCCCTGGTCGCCGACCTCGCCCATGTCACCGAGCACGAGCCAGCGCGGCGCCGGCAAGGCGGCGAGCACGTCGATGGCGGCACGCACCGAATCCGGGTTGGCGTTGTAGCTGTCGTCGACCAGCGATCGCGCCACGCCGTCGCGCTCGAACCGGCGCAGATGCGAGCGGCCGCGCACCGCGGCGAAGCGGTCGAGGCCGGCAGCGACGCTCTCGAGCGGGCAGCCGGCGGCGATGGCGCAGGCGGCGGCGGCGAGCGCGTTTCGCACGTTGTGCAGGCCCGGCATGTGCAGCACCGCGGCGACGCTGCCGGCCGGCGTGCGCAACGCGATGCGCCAGTGGTCGCCATGCCACTCGGCGCTGCCGCCGACGTCGGCCTCGGCGTCGAGCGCGAAGGTGACGACGCGGCGGGTGCCGGCGAGCTGGCGCCAGACCGGCGACTGGCCGTCGTCGGCAGGAAACACCGCGACGCCATCGGCGCCGAGCGCTTCGATCACGGCACCGTTTTCGCGCGCCACGGCGTCGACGCTGGCCATGAACTCGAGGTGCTCGCGCTGCGCGTTGTTGACGAGCGCGATCGTCGGTGCCGCCATCGCCGCGAGCCGCGCGATCTCGCCGGGATGGTTCATGCCGAGCTCGACGACGGCGACGCGATGGGCCCGTGCCGGCGGGCCGCTGCGCAGCCGCAGCAAGGTCAGCGGCACGCCGATGTCATTGTTGAAGTTGCCTTCGGTCGAGAACGCAGCGTCGCCCTGCCAGGCGCGAAAGATCGCCGCGATCATCTGCGTCACGGTGGTCTTGCCGTTGCTGCCCGTCACCGCGACCAGCGGCAGGCGGCAGAGCCGGCGCCATGCCGCGGCGAGCGTGCCGAGGGCGAAGCGGCTGTCGGCGACTTCGAGGCCGGCGAGGCCGGCGGCCTCGAGCCCGTGCTCGGCAAGCGCGGCCACGGCGCCGGCGGCACGCGCCTTCGGCAGGAAGGCGTGGCCGTCGAAGCGCTCGCCGCGAATGGCCACGAAGAGGTCGCCGGGGCGCAGGGTGCGCGTGTCGCTGTGGACGCGCGCGATCGGCGTCGCCGGGTCGCCGACGAGCCGCGCGCCGGGCAGCAGGCGGGCCGCTTCGCCGAGGCTGAACATCGATGGCGACGCCTGCGCGCGCTGATTCGCGGCGCGCGCGACGAGGGCGGCCTCGGCATGGCCAGCGTCGGAGAACGGATGCTTTACACCGCCGACGTCCTGCTCCTCCTCGTGACCCTTGCCGGCGATGAGGACGATGTCGGCCGGCGCTGCCGACGCGACCGCATCGCGGATCGCCTCGGCCCGGTCAGCCGTCACGCCGACCTCGTCGTGGCCGATGATGCCGGCCAGGATCTGCGACATGATGAAGGCGGGCGACTCGTGGCGCGGGTTGTCGCTGGTGACGACGACGCGATCGGCCAGCCGCATCGCGATGGCGCCCATCAGCGGCCGCTTGCCGGCATCGCGGTCGCCGCCGCAGCCGAACACGCACCAGAGCGCGCCGCCGCGCTGCTTCGCGAGCAGTCGCAAGGCGACAAGCGCCTTCTCGAGCGCGTCGGGCGTGTGGGCGTAGTCGACCACAACCTCGGGCATCGACTCCGCATCGGTGACGACACGCTGCATCCGCCCCGGCACCGGCGTCAGCGAACTGCAGGCCTTCGCTGCGTCCGCGAGCGACACGCCGAGCGCGCGCAGCACACCGACGACGCCGAGCAGGTTGGCGACGTTGTAGTCGCCGATCAGCGGCGTCGCCACATGCCCACTCGCGCTGCCTTCGTGGACATCGAAGGCGAGTCCTTCGGCGGTGTAGCGGACCTCGACGGCACGCAGGCGCGCTTCGCCGCGGGCCGAGGTCGTCCATGCATCGACGCTGCCGGCGGCGAGCGATGCCGCCAGCTCCACACCTTGGGCATCGTCGAGGTTGACGACCGCCGCCTTCAGGCCGGGCCATGCGAACAGCTGTGCCTTGGCCTGCCAGTAGGCGGCCATGTCGCCGTGATAGTCGAGGTGGTCTTGCGTGAAGTTGGTGAACACGGCCACAGCCACGCGGGTGCCGGCGAGCCGGTGCTCGGCGATGCCGATCGACGAGGCCTCGATCGCACAGGCGACGACGCCGCGGTCGACGAAGTCGCGCAGTGCGCTCTGCAGCGTGATGGGGTCGGGCGTGGTCAGGCCGGTCGACGCGACGCTCGGCGGTTCGCCGATGCCGAGCGTGCCGACGACGCCGCAGCGCCGGTCCATCGAGCCGAGCGCCTGCGCGATCCACCACGCCGTCGAGGTCTTGCCGTTGGTGCCGGTGACGGCGATCACGTCGAGCTGCGCACTCGGCGTCGACAGGAAGCGGCTGGCGATCTCGCCGGCGGCCGCCTTCAGGCCGCGCATCGCCGCCACGCGCTCGCCTTCGAAGGCGAACGCGTCGGCGCCGTCGGCCTCGACGAGGCAGGCAGCCGCGCCGGCGGCGAGCGCGTCGGCGACGAAGCGGCGGCCGTCGACGACGCCGCCGGGCCAGGCCACGAAGGCGTCGCCGGCGCGCACGGTGCGGCTGTCGCTGCGCAATGCGCGAGCGCCGCGAAGCATCAGCCAGGCGTGCGCTGCCTCGCCCGAATCGAGGCGAGCGATCGCACCGGAAGGCGCGCTGCGGCCGGAGCCGACGACAGCCATCAGAAGCTCTCCACCTCGTCGGGCATGTCGCGCGAGATGATCTGCGGCTTGACGTCGAGGTCGGGCTGCACGCCCATCATCCGCAGCGTCTGCTGCACGACCTCGCTGAACACCGGCGCGGCAACGTCGCCGCCGTACCACTGGCCGGCACTCGGCTCATCGACCATCACCGCGACGATGATCCGCGGGTGCGCGATCGGCGCCATGCCGACGAACCAGGCGCGGTACTTCTTGGTCGCATAGCTGGCGCCTTCCTGCTTGTAGGCGGTGCCGCTCTTGCCGCCGACCGAGTAGCCGACGACCTGGGCTTTCGTCGCGGTGCCACCGGGCAGCGTCACGAGGTGGAGCATCTCGCGCACGCTCTGCGCGGTCTTCGCCGAGATCACGCGAACACCGTTGACCGGCGCGCCGGCGATGGCATCGATCGGCTTGGTGATCGTCACCGGAATGAGCTCGCCGTCGTGCGCGAACACCGTGTAGGCGTGGGCGATCTGGAACAGCGACGCCGACAGGCCGTAGCCGTAGCTCATCGTCGCCTGCTCGATCGGCCGCCAGCTCTTGTAGGGGCGGAGACGCCCGGTGACGACGCCGGGAAAGCCGAGCTGCGGCTTCTGGCCGAAGCCGACAGCGCTGTAGAGCTCCCACATCTCGCGCGGCGAGAAAGTCATTGCCATCCGCGTCGCACCGACGTTGCTCGACTTCTGGATCACTTCCGACACGGTCAGGTTGCCGTGCGGGTGCGAATCCGTGATGGTCGATCCGGTGAGCACCATCTTGCCGGGCGCCGTCTGGATGATCGTGTTCGGCGTGACGCGGCCGGTCTCCATCGCCCAGGCAGCGATGAAGGGCTTCATCGTCGAGCCGGGCTCGAAGGTGTCGGTGAGAGCCCGGTTGCGCAGCTGCGCGCCGGTCAGGTTCCTGCGGTCGGATGGCCCGTAACTCGGGAAGTTGGCGAGCGCCAGCACCTCGCCGCTCTGCGCGTCGAGGACGACGACGCTGCCGGCCTTCGCCTTGTGGGCAGCGACGGCGTCGCGGATGCGCTGGTAGGCGAAGAACTGCACCTTGGAATCGACGGCGAGGCCGATGTCCTTACCGTCGACCGGCTGGACGCTGTCGCCGACATCCTCGACGACACGGCCGAGCCGGTCCTTGATCACGCGCCGGGTGCCGTCGCGGCCGGCGAGGTCTTTCTGGAACGCCAGCTCGATGCCTTCCTGGCCGCGGTCCTCGACGTTGGTGAAGCCGACGACGTGCGCCGCCGCTTCGCCTTCCGGGTACTTGCGCTTGTACTCGCGGACCTCGTGGATGCCCTTGACGTAGAGCTCCTTGACGGCCTTGGCGACGCTGTCGTCGACCTGCCGACGCAGCCACACGAAGTTCGGGTTGTCGCCGAGCCGGCGCTCGAGCTCGGCGCTCGTCATGCCGAGCAGCGCCGCCAGCCGAGCGCGGCTGCGGGCGTCGCCGTCGAGGTCCTTCGGGATCGCCCAGATCGAAGGCGCCGGCACGCTGGCGGCGAGGATCAGGCCGTTGCGGTCGACGATGCGGCCGCGGCTGGCCGGCAGCTCGAGCGTGTGACCGTAGCGGATCTCGCCCTGCTTCAGGAAAAACGGCGCGTCGACGATCTGCACGTAGACAGCGCGGCCGAGCAGCACTGCGAAACCGCAGCCGACCATCGCCACCAGCAGCTTCGAGCGCCAGGCCGGCGTCGGCGAAGCGAGCAGCGGGCTGGTCGCGTAGTTGACGCTGCGCACGCTGGCGGTAGCGCGCTGCCGCGGCGTGCTCTTCCTGGCCGTCATCTCGTCGCTCCCGACGAGGCCGCCGAAGCAGCGACGGAAACAGCGGCCGGCAGCTCGACGTATTCGGTCACCGACGGCGTCGCCGAGCGCATCGCCAGCCGCTCGTGCGCCGTTCGCTCGACGCGCAGCGGCGTCGCCTGCGAGCGCAGCTCGGTTTTCAGGCGCTCGCTGTCGGTATCGAGCGTGCGCTCCTCGCTCTGTGCCTTGTCCAGCTCGGCGAACAGGCGCCGCGACTCGTACGACACATGCACGAGGTACAGGCTGCTCGCCAGCAGCACGATGAGCAGCAGGATGTTGACGCGCGTCATGCCGATGCGATGCCCGCAATGCCGACATCCGTGCGCTCGGCGACGCGCATCACCGCCGAGCGCGACCGCGGGTTGGCGAGCGTCTCGCTGATATCGGGCTTGACACGACCGACGCTCCGCAGCCGATGCGGCGCCTCGGCCGCGAACGGCGCCCGCCGGTCGACCACCGTCCTGCTCTCACGGGCGATGAAGGTCTTGACGATGCGGTCCTCGAGCGAATGGAAGCTGATGACGACGAGGCGGCCGCCCGGTGCCAGCACATCGACCGCGGCACTCAGGGCCTGCTCGAGCTCCTCAAGCTCGGCGTTGACGAAAATCCGAAGAGCTTGAAACGTGCGCGTTGCAGGGTTCTGGCCCGCCTCGCGGGTGCGGACCGCACCAGCCACGAGCTCGGAAAGCTCTGCTGTGGTTCGAACAGGGCGCCCGCTTTCGCGCCGAGCAACAAGCGCCTTTGCAACC
>JAYVNL010000216.1:0-3908 GCA_043758495.1 Rhizobacter sp. | reverse complement strand
AAGCTTGGTGGCAGGCCACTACCTGCCGCTGGCGGACAACCCCGGCGTTGCACCGGAGCCCGACCAAACCCGTTCCTTGCAGTCGGATCAAGGAACTTTTCGTTGAGAAATCACTTGGGACAACCCTCGATTATCGACAGAAGGCGGTCCCAGGTGATTCGAAGGGGCGCAAGCCCCTTCGAATCGCTTACTTCAACTCGGCTTTCGCGCCGGCGTCTTCCAGCTTCTTCTTGCCGGCTTCGCCGTCGACCTTGTTCATGGCTTCCTTGACGGGCTTCGGTGCGCCGTCGACCAGGTCCTTGGCTTCTTTCAGGCCCAGGCCCGTCAGTTCGCGAACGGCCTTGATGACCTGGACCTTGTTGGCGCCGATCTCGGTGAGCATGAGCGTGAACTCGGTCTGCTCCTCGACGACCGCGGCCGCCGCAGCGCCGCCGCCACCGCCGCCCGGCGCGGCCATCGCCGCGGCCGACACGCCGAATTTTTCCTCGATCGCCTTGACCAAGTCGTTGAGCTCCATCACCGACATGCTGTCGAGGGCGGAGATGAATGCGTCTTTGTCGAATGCCATTTTGAATTCCAGTTCAGAGAGTGGGTTGCGTCAGCAAGAGGGTTCAGGCAGCCGCCGGGGCGGCCTCGGGAGCCGGCGGCGCCTCCGCAGCAGGCGCTGCATCGGCGGCCGGAGCAGCGTCAGCAGGAACAGCAGCGGCTCCGTCACCGCGCTTTTCGGCCAGCATCGCCAGCACGCGAGCGATCCGCGTGATGGGTGACTGCATGAGGCCGAGCAGCTGCGAGAGCAGCACTTCCTTGCTCGGGATCGCGGCGAGCGATTGAACGCCCTTCGCGTCGAGCGCCTTGCCGGCGTGGGCGCCGGCCTTGATGACGAGCTTGTCGTTGCCTTTGGCGAAGTCGGCAATGACCTTCGCCGCGGCGACCGCGTCCTGTGAAAAGCCATAGATCAGCGGCCCGACCATGCTGGCCGAGGCCACCTCGAACGGCGTTCCGGCAACGGCGCGGCGAGCCAGCGTGTTCTTCAGTACGTGAAGATAAACGCCTTTTTCGCGCGCGACCTTGCGAAGCGCGTCCAGGTGAGCGACGGTCATGCCACGGTACTCGGCCAGGGCGAGCGTCTGCGAGCGAGCCACCTGGGCCGCCACGTCCGTCACCACGGTCTGTTTCTCGTTGCGATTGAGACTCAAAGGTCCCCTCCTTTCGTCGTGCCCGCCACGCCTTATCGACGTTGCGGGCTTCGGTTCAGCGACCGTCTCGAAAAGGAACTGCATTCCTCGTCGATGGGACCGCCATCTGCGCTGGCCATTAAGCGACCCGGACGGGCCGCACCAGCGGTCTTCGACGGCCCGCGGTCACCGGTCGCCCGGCGGCCTCGGCCCATCATTGCTCGTGTCAGGCGGCGGCCGCCTGCGCGTTGATCGATGCGATGTCGACGCGGGCGCCGATGCCCATGGTCGACGACAGCGCCACCTTTCTCAGATAAATGCCCTTGCTCGACGCCGGCTTGGCCTTGTTGAGCGCCTCGATGAGCGCCCGCAGATTGCCGATCAGCTTGTCGGACTCGAACGAGCGGCGCCCGATCGTGGCGTGGACGATGCCGGCCTTGTCAACGCGGAACTGGACCTGACCAGCCTTGGCGTTGCGGACTGCCTGGGCGACGTCCGGGGTGACGGTGCCGACCTTCGGGTTCGGCATCAGGCCTCGGGGCCCCAGGATCTGGCCGAGCGTGCCGACGATCCGCATCGTGTCGGGCGACGCGATCACGACGTCGAAGTCCATCTTGCCGGCCTTGATCTCGGCCGCGAGGTCGTCCATGCCGACGATGTCGGCGCCGGCGGCGCGCGCTTCGTCGGCCTTGGCGCCCTGCGCAAAGACGGCGACGCGCTTGGTCTTGCCGGTGCCGCCCGGCAGCACGACGGCGCCGCGCACGACCTGGTCGGACTTCTTGGCGTCGATGCCGAGCTGCACGGAAACGTCGATCGATTCGTCGAACTTGGCCGTCGCGCACTCCTTGACGAGCGCCAGCGCGCCTTCGAGCGGATACAGCTTGGTGCTGTCGACCTTGCCGACCAGCGCCTTCTCGCGCTTGGTGAGCTTGGATTTGTTGTCGGTTGCCATGGTCAGACCATCCCTTCCACGGTGATGCCCATCGAGCGGGCGGTGCCGGCGACGGTGCGCACGGCCGCTTCGAGATCGGCGCCGGTCAGGTCCTTCTGCTTCGCCTTGGCGATCTCTTCGACCTGGCTGCGCGTGAGCTTGCCCACCTTGTCGAGGTGCGGCTTCGCCGAGCCCTTCTCGAGCTTGAGCGCCTTCTTGATCAGCACCGACGCCGGCGGCGTCTTCAGGATGAAGGTGAACGACTTGTCGGCAAACGCGGTGATGACGACCGGCAACACGAGGCCGGGCTCCATGCCCTGTGTCTGCGCGTTGAAGGCCTTGCAGAACTCCATGATGTTGAGTCCGCGCTGGCCGAGCGCCGGGCCGATCGGCGGCGACGGATTGGCCTTGCCGGCCGGTACTTGCAGCTTGATGAAGCCGACGATCTTCTTTGCCATGAATTGGCTCCTGAATCGAGTTCGAACGCGTTGCAGGGCGAACCTGCTCGGCTCCTCGGGTTATGAAACTAGACCTTCTCGACCTGCGCGAAGTCGAGCTCGACCGGGGTCGCCCGGCCGAAGATGGTGACGGCGACGCGAACCTTCGACTTGTCGTAGTTGACGTCTTCCACCGAACCGTTGAAATCGGTGAACGGGCCTTCCTTGATGCGCACCAGTTCGCCCACTTCCCACTGCACCTTCGGGCGCGGCTTTTCGACGCCTTCCTGCATCTGGGAAACGATCTTCAGCACCTCGGCTTCGGAGATCGGCGAAGGGCGCGTCTTGGCGCCGCCGACAAAGCCCGTGACCTTGTTCGTGTGCTTCACGAGGTGCCAGGAATCGTCACCCATCTCCATCTCGACGAGCACGTAGCCCGGAAAGAAGCGCCGCTCGCTGACGGACTTCTTGCCGTTCTTGAGCTCCACGACTTCTTCCATCGGCACCAGGATGCGGCTGAACTTTTCCTTCATCTCCGAGCGGTCGATGCGCTCGCGCAGGTTTCGCTCGACGGCCTTTTCCATGCCGGAATAGGCATGGACCACGTACCAGCGTTTGTTGGCCGTAGCGGCGAACGACTCGGGCGTCACCGCCGCTTCGTCTTTGGCGCTCGTTGCAGTCGTATCAGTCACTTCGCGACGCTCCTCAGCGCTTCCAGCCCAGAACCAGGTCGTACAGCAGCCACTCGAGCGTCTTGTCAGTGACCCAGAGAAACAGCGCCATCACGACGACGAAAGCGAACACATATCCGGTCATCTGCAGCGCTTCCTTGCGCGTCGGCCAGACGACCTTCTTGACCTCGCGCACGGAATCCTTGCCGTAGGCGGTGAGCTGTTTGCCCGGCTCCGACGTGAAGAACGCCGTCACCGCGAGGATCATCAACACGAGCAGCGCGGCGACGCGCAGCCACAGGTCCTGCTGGCCGAGCGCATAGAAGGCGGCGACGGCGCCGACGACGAGCGCTGCCGCAGCCGCGAGCTTCGCCTTGTCGGCGCCGGAGGTGACCGTCTCGACCGAAGGTGCTGTGGGATTCGCCATGTTTTATCTGCTGCCGACCTCTACCTGCCGCTGATGATCTTCACGATATGCCCATCCTGCCGATTGGCAGGGGCGGAGGGCATCGAACCCCCAACCTCTGGTTTTGGAGACCAGCGCTCTGCCAATTGAGCTACGCCCCTCTTGAATCTTTACTCCAGGATTTTCGCCACCACGCCTGCGCCGACGGTTCTGCCGCCTTCGCGGATGGCGAAGCGCAGGCCTTCTTCCATCGCGATCGGGTTGATCAGCTTGACGGTGATGCTGACG
>JAYVNL010000215.1:0-3912 GCA_043758495.1 Rhizobacter sp. | reverse complement strand
AGGACACCCAGTTCACCAGCGACAAGGCGACGGACTTCACCGCCATCCTGACCGCCGTGAAGGCCAAGAAGCCCGACGTGATCTTCTACGGCGGCATGGACGCCGAAGCCGGCCCGATGATTCGCCAGATGAAGCAGCTCGGCATCAACGCCAAGTTCATGGGCGGCGATGGCATCTGCACGGGCGAGCTGCCGAAGCTGGCCGGCGGCGCGATGGCCGATGGCGAGGTGATCTGCGCCGAGGCCGGTGGCGTCGAGGGCACGCAGAAGGTCGGCATGGACAAGTTCCGCGAGGACTACAAGAAGAAGTTCGGCATCGAGGTGCAGGTCTACGCACCGTACGTCTACGACGCGCTCAACGTGATGGTCGCGGCGATGGTCAAGGCCGGCTCCGCCGAGCCGGCGAAGTACCTCCCGGTGCTGGCCAAGACCGAGGGCTACAAAGGCGTGACCGGCGTGATCTCGTTCGACGACAAGGGCGACGTCAAGAACGGCGCGCTCACGCTCTACACCTACAAGAGTGATAAGCGCGACCAGATCGCCGTCGTTCGCTGAGCAGCGTTCATTGGCACGGAAAAAGGGCGCTTCGGCGCCCTTTTTTCATCGGCGCGGCGATCCTTCGCGCGCCTCCTGAAAGTGCGAGAGGTCTTCGACAACGCGGTCGCCGCAGCCATCGAGGGCCCGCAACGGCGGCGCACTCCCGATCCTGGAGGTGCTGGCCGCAGAGGTCGATCAGCTCGTCAGGGAACTCATGTCGGCATTCGCGCCGGCGCCGACGAACGAACTTCCCGAGGCCTGCTCCTAGCGACTCTCAGCGTGACGGGAGGGCTGGCTCTTGTCCCACCCGCGTCGCCCTGTCGGCGTCACGGCTGCTTATAAGGCGAGCTTGAGCCGAGGGCGTCTGGGATCCTGGCGGAGAGGGCTGGAGCCTCCGCCAAACTGGCCTTGTAGCCAGACACCTGGCTTGAGGAAGGCAAAACGTGGGGGAAAGGCGTGGGGGGAAATGCTACGTTCCCGCACTTCTTGCCTTGTAGTCCGACCTCATGTCTCACATGGAGCAATGCCGCAACGTCTGGTTCGCCACCCTGAAGGTGCTGGCCGCCCTTCGGCCGAAGCTCGGTCGTACGAAGTTCAAGCAGACGCTAGCGCCACGCCGGGTGATGGCGCCGCAGCGCGCGGTTTCATACCGTAAACCACCCACGTGAGCAGCGCGCGCAGGCCATCAGCCAGAACCGCCACGGGTTGAGAAAGCCCCAACATTTGAAAGGATGCAGTCGGCGTTCACCAGACACGAATCCTTTCTCCAACGGGTCGGAACATGCCATCGCCGGAACGGGTCTGGAAAGCTTCGTGAAATCCATCGTGATTGACCGCAGCGCCATTGGCCCGCACGTCTGCCGGCGAATGCGGGTCGGTCATCAGCAGTTGAAGGGCGTGCTCGTCGCGCACCAAGTCGCGCCACACGCGCGCCCAGCCCATGAAGAATCGTTGTGCCCCGGTGGTACCGCCCATTAGCGCCGAAAAATCTACCCTCGACGAGCGGCAGTACGCTTTGTACGCGACCTGCAATCCTGCCACGTCGGCCATGTTCTCACCCAGGGTGAGTCGGCCATTGACGCGGTGCCCGGGCAATGGTTCGTAGGCCTCGTACTGGGCGACGAGCCGACGACCGATGGCCTCGAATGCCCGCCTGTCTTCGGTGCCCCACCAATCGCGCAGCATCCCGGCGCCATCGAACCGGCTGCCTTGGTCGTCGAATCCATGGCTTATTTCGTGGCCGATCACGGCGCCAATCGCCCCGTAGTTGAACGCGTCGTCCGCCTGCGGATCGAACAACGGAGGCTGAAGGATTGCCGCCGGAAAAACAATCTCGTTCAAGGACGGGTTGTAGTGCGCATTGACGGTCTGCGGCGTCATGGTCCATTCGGCGCGGTCGACGGGCCCGCAGGCCCTGGCAGCCTGCCGTCGCCACTCGAATCCGGCCGCTCGTTGCGCGTTTCCGAAGGCATCGCCCGCGACCATTACGAGGCCACTGATATCGCGCCACTCGTCGGGGTAGCCGATCTTCGTGGTGAAACTTGCCAGCTTGCGCTGCGCCTCCGATTTTGTGTTGGGAGTCATCCACGTGAGCTCCTCGATCGACTCGCGGTAGGCGGCCATGAGATTCGCGACCAGACCCTCCAGCCGCACCCGATGGAGCACACTGAAATGTCGGGCGACGTAGAGCTGGCCGACCGCATCGCCGAGGGCGCGGTTCAACTCTGCGATGCCGACTCGCCAGCGTGGCTTTTCGCTCGTCGCACCCGAGAGCGCGGTCCCCCGAAAAGCAAATTGCGCCTCGCGGTACGGCCTAGGCAGCACGCCAGACGCGTGATCGAGCACGTGAAGCCGCGCGTAAAGCTTCCAGTCGGCGATCGCAATCTCGGGGAAGAGCCTGGCGATGCCGGTGACCACACTAGGCTGGGACACCGTGAGGCGGTCAATATGATCGAGGCCGGCGGCTTCCAGAAACGCAGGCCAATCCAGACCCGGGGCCGATGCGCTCAGCTGGGCGAGCGTCATGGGGTTGTACAGCTTGAGAGGGTCGCGGTTCTCGACCGGGGTCCAATGCAACGCAGCAATGCGCTGCTCCAGATCCAGCACACGCTGGGCGACACCCGAGGCATCGTCCATGCCGAAGAGCGTTGCCAGGGTTGTCAGATAAATCAAATAGGCGCTGCGCGCCTGTCCGATCCGGGGGTCGGATTCGTTGAGGTAGTAGTCGCGATTGGGCAGGCCGAGACCTCCCTGCCAAGTCAACGGGCGATAGGTCTCCGGCTCTTTGAAATCGGGCAGCACATGAAGCGAGATCGGCGTGTCGAGATGGCCTTGGCGGCTGCCAAACCATCGTGCCAGGTCGTGTGGACTCTCGATCGCATCGATGTCCGCGAGCAGTGCGGTAAGGGGCCCAAGGCCAAGGGCGTCGATCCTGGCGGTGTCGAGATAGGCGCGGTAGAAAGCGTTGACCTGGCCTTCGACGCTGTTGGCAACAAAGGCCTGGGGCGTCTCTTCGAGAGACTCGACGATGTTGCGGACCTGTTCCTGTGTCAGATCCGTGAGTTGGATAAAAGTGCCGAAACGCGACTTGTCGGGTGGGATCCGGGCGGTCGACAGCCACTCGGCGTTGGTGGCTCGAAACAGGTCGTCCTGGAAACGCAGTGGCGGCACGCCATCAGGTGGCCCGGTGAACCGCCCGGCAACGTCAGCGCTGAAACACGCGCAGAAGAGGCCGGCCGGATGGCGAGGGTAGTGCGGATTCAACATTGAACCTCGTGGGATCAAGTGGTGGAGAAGAAGACCGAGTTTCGACGGGAACGCGGCGAAGGGATTGACCAGGGTCGAGCACGGCTATGCAAAAAACCGAACTGCAAGCTCATGCCTCGATGAGTCCCCAGCGAAGCGCCACCAGGGTCAGCTCCGACTGGTTTCCCGCGCCCAGCTTCTGCTTCACGTGGTACAGATGCGTACCGACGGTGCTCGGCGAGAGCTTCAGGTTTTCGGCGATCTGCACGACGCTCAAGCCACGCGCGAGCTGGATGAAGACAGAGAACTCGCGCGGGCTCAGCGCGTCGGCCGGGCTCGCCGAGCCGTCGATCTGGGCCAGCGCGAGCAACTGCGCCGTCTGCGCGTCGACATAGCGTTCGCCGCGCGCCACTGCGTTCACTGCGACGATCAGTGCGTCGGGTGCGCTGCGCTTGGCGAGGTAGCCGAGCGCACCGGCGCTCAGCACACGGCGCGGATGCGCCGCATCTTCGTGCGCCGAGAGCGCAAGGATGCGCGCCTTCGGGTCTTGTGCGAGCAGGCGGCGCACCGCTTCGAGCCCGCCCATGCCGGGCATCGACAGGTCCATCACCACGACGTCGGGGCGCACGCG
>JAYVNL010000214.1:0-3946 GCA_043758495.1 Rhizobacter sp. | reverse complement strand
AGCGACTCCACCTTCACCTCGGTGACGAAGGGCACCAGCCGCTGCCACCATGACAAGCGCGGCGGTGGCTGAAATGGCTCGGTGGCGCTGATCACGAGCTGCTTCTTCGCCCGCGTCATCGCGACGTAGAGGCTGTTGAGCTCCTCGCGTTCGTTGGCCGCCATCTCCTTGGCGAGCAGATCGACGAGCGATGGCGGGCAGCGCGACTCCGAATAGAGGAAAGCGCAGCGCAGCGGCCGCTCGGCCTCGACCGGCCAGTCGACGAGCAGCGTCGTCGTTTCGGTGGCCGGCCGTTCCGAATCGGCATCGGTGATGAACACGGTGTCGGCTTCGAGTCCCTTGGCACCGTGCACGGTCAGCAAGCGCACCGCGTCGGCCCGCACCGGCGGCGCGCTCTTCACGGCACGGCGCTTGAGGGCGCGCACGAACCCGTAGGGGGTGGCGTAGCGGCCGCCGTCGAGCAGCAGCGCCTGCGCGAGCACGGCGTCGATGGCGTCGAGCGCGAGTGCGCGCTGCTCGGCCGGAACGACGGCGACGGTGCGTTCGCGCAGCTGGCCCTGGTCGACGACGCGATCGAGCAGGTCGTGCGGCGGTAGTTGCGCCGCGGCGACCCGCCAGCCCTGCAGCAGGTCGCGGGCGCGGGCCAGCGCCGGGCTCGGTGAAGCCAGAGCCGCCAGTGCCCGCCACCAGTCGCGATCGCCAGCGGCCTGGGCCGCGGCCGAGAGCGCCAGCAGGTCGGCATCGCTGGCGCCAAACAACGGGCTGCGCAGGGCGCGCGCGAGCGACAGTGTGTGGGCGGGCGAGACGACGGCGTCGAGCACGGCAATCAGGTCCTGCGCTTCAGTCGTCGAGGCCAGCGTCGTGTCTTCGACCGCGGAGTGCGCGACGTGCACGTGCTCGAGCGCAGTGGCGACGAGGCGCAGCGTCTCGCGCTTGCGGCAAAGCACGAATACGTCGGCCGGCGACGCACCGGCAGCGAGCCGAGCCGCGATTGCCTGCGCCACCGACGCCGCCTCGCGCTCGCGCAGCACGAATTCGGGCTCGAGCCGTGGCGTTGTCAGGGAGTCGCGCCAGGTCGGCGGCGCGTTGCGGTCGGCCTTGCCGACGCTGCGATCGCGCGGATGACGCGGCAGCACTTCGACGGTGCTCGCCGATGCCGCTGCAACCTCGGTCGTGTGATCGCGAAAGCCAGCGAAGTCGCCCGCCACCGTCGCCTGCCCAAACACACCGTTGATGGCGGCGATGACCGCCGGCGCGTTGCGACGCGTGTGATCGCAGGCGAGAACGTTGCCGCCGAGCGCCTCGCGAACGAAGCGACTGGCGGCCGCGAAGACGCGCGGCTCTGCACCGCGGAAGCGATAGATGCTCTGCTTCGGATCGCCGACCAGGAACACGCCCGGCGGGCTCTGGCCGCTGGCGCCACCGCCAGCACCTGCATAGGCGGCCAGCCATGAATGCAGGGCGTGCCACTGCAGCGGGCTGGTGTCCTGGAACTCGTCGATCAGGACATGGCGGATGCGCGCGTCGAGCCGCTCCTGGACCCAGCCTGCGAGCTCGTCGTCGCGCAGCACGGCCAGTGCGCAGCGCTCGAGGTCGGCCATGTCGGCATAGCCGCGGCCGCGCTTGTACTCGGCGTAGGCGGCGAGGAGAACGCGGCCGAGCCGGACCATGCGCTGATGCTCGACGCGCGCGTCTTCCTGCTCGACCTGGCGGCCGAGCCGGGTAAGCGCTTGCTGGGTATCGGCGAGCCCGGCGTTGGCCTTGCTCAGCACGCGCGGCTTGTCTTCGCTCGCGGTGAAGAGCGAGCGCCAGGCCGCATCGAAGATCGCACGCGCGTCGCCGACCACGAGCGCCGCGGCAATCTCGCCGGCAAGAGCCTGGAAGGTCGGCGCACCGCGGCCCATGACCTCGACGATGCGGCGGATCCGGCCTTGCCAGAAGACATCGAGCACGGCGTCGACGGGATGCGCGAAGCGCGCCATTTCAGGCCAGACCGTCGCCGCCGACTCGACGCTGTCGTCGAGGACGCCAGCCTCGTCGGCCATCTCGAATTCGACGCGATGCCACCACGCCGCCGCGAGCCATCTGCCGAGCTGGGTGCGGCCACGACGCGCCGTCATGGCCGCGTAGTCGGCACGCAGCACGGGGTCGTGCAGCACGCGGCCCTGGAACGCGCGCATGACGGCCGGTCGATGGTCCTCGAGGTTCTCGATCAACTCCATCTCGGGCGCGAGGCCGAGGCGGTCGAGCAGCGCCAGCGGCGCCGCGCGAAGAAGCTGCGAGAACCAGGCGTGGAAGGTGCGGATCTCGATCGGCCGGCCGGCGTCGAGCACCTTGCCGTAGAGCGCACCGAGCGCCGGCGCCAGCACCTCGGCACGCGCGCGCGCAACGCCGCGCTCGACCAGCGCGGCGACACGCTCCTCGGGCGTGGAGCGCGGCGTGGAATACGCGGCGAGCCAGTCATTCAGACGCTGCCGCATCTCGCCGGCGGCAGCGCGGGTGAAGGTGATGGCGAGGATCTCGTGCGGCTCGGCGCCGTCGAGGAGCGCCCGCAGCATCCGTGACACCAGCATCCAGGTCTTGCCCGAGCCGGCGCAGGCCTCGACGGCGCAGCTGCGCGCCGGGTCGCAGGCGATGGCGTAGAACGAGTCGCGGCTCGCGGGCACGCCGTCGACGCGAAAGGCCGGTGCGCTCACGGGCTGTCGACTTCGGGCGACGACGGCTCTTCCCTCACGGCCGCCCAATGGTCGCGACGGCACAGGCCGCGCGCGTCGCAGTACTCGCACGCCGCGCCTTCGCCGAGCGGCGGCAGGCCAGCACCGTCGCGCAGCCGGCGCAGGTCGATGGCCACGCCTTCCACCAAGGCCGCGGCGCTGGCGGCGACATCGAGATGCTCGTGGAATTCAAGGCCGCGGGTGGCGTCCATCGCCAGGTAGAAGGCACGCAACGGCAGCTCGCTTTCTGCACCGACCAGCGACGCATAGAACGCGAGCTGGGTGTCCTCGAAGCGGTCGACCACACGCTTCTTCAGCTGACTGGCGCTGCCGGTCTTGTAGTCGATGAGTTCGAGGCCGCGGCCGCCGTCGACGGCATCGATGCGGTCGACGCGGCCTTGCAGCACGACGCCGCCGAGCACCTCGGGTGCCGCCCGCAGGTCGACCTCGCCGCGCGACCAGGACGCGCCGCCGGCCTCGCGCTTGTGCAGCCATTCGACGTAGCGCGGCACGAGCACGGCGAACGAGGCACTGAACGGCAGGAAGTCGGCTTCGTCGAGGCCTTGCGATTCCAGGCTGGCGACGCCTGCGGCATGGAGGCGACCTTCGTCTTCGTCGACGGTGGCGCCCGGAGCACGGCCGAGATGGAACTCGTGCAGCACCTCGTGCAGCCATTGGCCGTAGTCGCGCTTCTCGACCTCGGCATCGAGCTCGTCGGCGGCGCGCAGGCCGAGCACGCTCTGCGCGTAGAAGCGATAGGGACAGTCACGCAGGGCCTCGAAGGTGCTCGCGGAAAGGCGCTTCGGCAAGCGCCCGGCGGCCACGGTCGGGGCGCTGCGTGAGATCGGCGTCGGCGCGACTTCGATCTCCACGCGCGGGTCGATCCACCTCTCGAAGCGATGTCCGCCCTCAACGAGTGCGAGCGCGAGGCGCTCGACGAAGGGGCTGTCGGCGAGCGGGTCGGCACCGTCGGCGCGGCGGCGAAAGAGCGTCAGCCGCGGCAGGCGAAGGAGCTGCGCAAAGGCCAGCAGCTCGGCGTTGCGCCGGCGCTGTGCGTCAGGCAGACCGAGCGCTTGTACAGCGCTGCGCGGCAGCAGCGTCTCGGCGCCGCCCAGGGCGCCGAGATGGCGATCGTCGGCGCCGGGCAGCACGACAGCGGCGAACGGTCGAAGCATCGCCCGCGCCAGCGGCGTGATGACGACGTCGGCGGGCCGCGGTTGGCCGTCGGCGTC
>JAYVNL010000213.1:0-3956 GCA_043758495.1 Rhizobacter sp. | reverse complement strand
ATGCGTGAAGACGGGCAAGGCCTGGAAGACCAGCTGCTCGGCATCACCCGCAAGGTCCCGCAGTACCCGTTCATGGTGATGGACAAGATGATGCTGGTGCCAGCTGTGCTCGTCACCACGCCTGTTGGCTCCAAGTCGGTCGACTGGGTCAAGACCATCAAGCCATCGATCCTGCAGGACGCCCAACTGAAGATGTTCGACTACCGGTGAACGCCAGCCTCGTCGCCCTGGCCCTGATGGACGGCGTCTCGTACGCCGCCCTGCTCTTCCTCGTCGCGGTGGGGCTCACGCTGATCTTCGGCGTGATGCGGATCATCAACATCGCGCACGGCAGCCTGTACGCCTGGGGCGGCTACGCGGCGGCGACGCTGGGGCTGGGGATCATCAAGTTCGGCCTGTCACCGGCGCTCGCGCTGCCGGCGCTGGTGGTCGCGGCGCTCGGTGTCGGCATTCTGCTCGGCGCGGTGCTCGAGGTCGGCCTGCTGCGCCGCATCCTCGACAAGGACCCGATCCTGCAGCTGCTCGTGACCTTCGCCGCCTTCATGGTGCTCGAGGACCTGCAGCGGCTGATCTGGGGCGTGCAGCCTTACTTTGTCTCGGAAGTCGTGAACCAGCTCGGCACCCTGTCGGTGGCCGGCGTGACGTACACGCGTTACCAGCTGCTGGTGCTGCCGCTGTGCGCGATCGGCGTGTTCGTTGGCCTGCGCTGGTTCCTTGGCCGCACCGCTTTGGGCCGGCAGGTCACCGCCGTCACGCACCACCGCGAGGTCGCGACCGCGATGGGAGTGAACGCGGGCCGCGTGTCGCTGCTGACGATCGTCATTGGTGCGTCGCTCGGCGCCCTCGGCGGCGCGCTCGCATCGCCGACGACCTCGCTGGTGCCGGGCATCGGCGCCGAGATGATGGTGTTGTCGTTCGCGGTCGTCGCCACCGCCGGGCTCGGCCAGATCGGCGGCGCGGCGATCGCCGCGCTGATGATCGGCGTCGCGCGCTCGTTCGCGATCTACCTGCTGCCCGAACTCGAGGTGCTCGTGCCTTACCTGATCATGGTGCTGGTGCTGCTGGTGCGGCCGCAAGGCATGTTCTCGGTCGCCGAAGCGCGGAGGATCTGATGCGCCTGCGGCTGTTCATCGCGGCGCTGCTGCTGCTCGTCATCGGCCTCCCGGTGGCACTCCCGTGGTTGAAGACACCGTTCCTGATCGCGCTGAGCAACGGCTTGGCCGTGCTCGGCGTCGCGGTGCTGATCCGCGCCGGCCAGGTGTCGTTCGGCAACGCGATGTTCGCCTGCCTCGCCGGTTATGGCGCGACCTTTGGGGCGCGGCTGTGGCATCTGGACGCGCTGCTGTTGATCGTCGCCGGCACCGCACTCGCCGCAATTGCCGGCGGCGTCGTCGGATTGTTCATGGTGCGCTACCGCGGCATTTTCTTCGGCATGCTGAACCTCGCGTTCTCGATGATGCTGTTCGCAGTGCTCGGCAAGTTCGGCGCGTTCACCGGCGGCACCGACGGCCTGAGCTTCGACCGCCCCACCTTCGGCTTCGTGCACCTGGAGCGCGATGCGTTCGAGAGCGCGCTGCTCGCCCTCGCCGTCGTGCTTGCGCTGGCTGCGGGTTGGGCGGTGCAAACCTATTCGCGCTCCGTCAACGGCCAGGCGCTCGCGGCGATCAAGACCAACGAGACGCGGCTCGAATACCTCGGCATCTCGGCCAAACGCGTGTTCTGGGGCGGCTACGTGCTGGCTGCGGCGCTGAGCGGGCTCGGCGGCACGTTGTTCGCGCTGACGCAGGGGCTGGTCACGCCGGAGATGGGCTACTGGGTACGCTCGGGCGAGCTGGTCTTCATCGCGATCCTCGGCGGCTCGTCGCACGCGGTCGGCGCGTTCATCGGCGCGTTCGTGTTCGAATTCATGAAACTCTATGCCGCGTCGCTGCTGACGGGCATGTGGCAACTGGTGCTCGGCCTGGTGCTGATCGTGATGGTGTTCGTCGCGCCAACGGGCATCTACGGGTTGCTCTCGCGGCATCTGAAAACGAACTTGAAAGCGAAGTCATGAGCCGCTGCGCCGGGCCGCCCCAAGCAAGGCTCATCCCCTCGGGGGATCGGCTGGCGTACTCGCCGGACGAGGGGCTGGCATGACCACGGCTTTGCTCGAAACCCGTGGCTTGTCGCTCTCGTTCGGCGGTGTCGTCGCGGCCGACTCGATCGACTTCACGCTCGCGACCGGCGAGCGCCTGGCCGTCGTCGGCCAGAACGGCGCCGGCAAAACGACCTTCATCAATATCTGCACCGGCCACCTGAAGCCCACGTCGGGCACCGTGCTGTTCGACGGCACCGACGTCACGGGCCACAGCTCTCGCTCGATCACGCGGCGCGGCCTGGGCCGCTCGTTCCAGCTGCCGCAGATCTTCGGCGAGCACACAGTGCGCGAGTGCCTGATGCTGGCCGCGTCGTCGGTCTCGAAAAAGCGCGGCTTGTGGCTGCCGCTGGAGCACGCCGTGGACGCGGCCGAAGTCGATGCCACGCTCGACCTGCTGCAGCTCGGCCCGCGCGCCCACGACCTGTCGGGCTCTCTGCCCGAAGGCCAGCGCAAGCTGCTCGACGTGGGTATGGCACTGGTGCTGCGTCCCAAGCTGATGATCATGGACGAGCCGACCAGCGGCGTCTCGTCCGACGAGAAGCACGAGCTGATGGAAGTGTTGATGCGCGCTCTCGACGAGCGCAAGATCACCAGCATCTTCGTCGAACACGACATCGACATCGTGCGCCGTTACGCGACGCGCCTGTGTGCGTGGATCGCCGGAAAGATCGCCGCCGACGGCCCGCCCGAGCAGGTGCTGACCGATCCCGAAGTGATCCGCAACGTGATCGGAGAGTGACGTGCTGACACTGGACAACGTCTCCGCCCGGCTGGCCGGCATCCAGGTCCTTCGCGGCATCACGACCACGTTCAAACCGGGCGACATCGTCGCGATCGTCGGGCGCAACGGCGCGGGCAAGACCACGCTGCTGCGCCTGATCATGGGCTTCATGCCGCAGCACGACGGACAGGTGCGGTTCGATGGCCAGGACCTGGACAGCGTGCCGGCACGGGACCGGGCCCGGCTCGGCATCGGCTACGCGCCCGAAGACCGGGTGATGTTCCCGACCTTCAGCGTCGAGGAGAACCTGCGCTTCCCGTGTGAAGTGATCGGCATGACGCGCGCGCAGGTGGATGCGCGGCTCGAAGAGACATTGACGATCATGCCCGAGCTGAAGCCGATGCTGCTGCGCTCGGGCTCGGCGCTATCCGGCGGCCAGGGCAAGATGGCGGCGCTCGGCCGCGCGATGATGGCCGGCCGGCGCATGGTGCTGCTCGACGAGCCGTTCCAGGGCCTGGCGCCCGTGCTCGCGCAGCTCTACGCGCAGTCGCTGGACCGGCTGCACGAGGCAAGACCGGAAATGTGCATCGTGATCACCGAATCGAACCGCAGCCTGCTGAAAGACATCCCGACGCACACGCTGGTGCTGGAGCGCGGCGCGCTGCTTGAGGGCGATGTCGCCGTCACGCATTGACCGGAAGGCCCACCATGCAACATCGCTTCATCAACGGCGAATAATCAGGAGACCACCATGCAATTGAAAGACAAGATCGCCATCGTGACCGGCGCCGCCAGCGGCTTCGGGGCCGAAATCGCACGCCAGTACGCGCTCGAGGGCGCGAAGGTCGTCGTGGCGGACATGAACGGCCCCGGCGCGGCGGCGGTCGCCACCGAGATCGGCGGCCACGCCGTCGCGGCCACCTGCGACGTGACGAAGCGCGCCGAGATCGACGCGATGGTCGCCGACACCGTCAAGCGCTTCGGCCGGATTGACATCGTCGTCAACAATGCCGGCTGGACCCACAAGAACCAGCCGCTGCTCGACGTCGACGAAGCCACCTTCGACAAGGTCTACGACATCAATGTCAAGTCGATCTT
>JAYVNL010000212.1:0-3962 GCA_043758495.1 Rhizobacter sp. | reverse complement strand
CTGCCTTGAAGGCAATCAGCACGACACCGGTTGGTTTCACCGGTGCTCGCAAGTCGCAACCCGAAACCGAAGTCCGCTGAATGGCGCGCTCTCGGTTTCAATGCAGGAAACGAGATGCCAGCCACCACCGAACACACGGCGGAAGTCGTCAAGGCGCACGCCCGCGGCGCCAGCGACACCGGATCGACCGAGGTGCAAGTCGCCTTGCTCACCGACCGCATCAATGAACTCACCCCGCACTTCAAGACTCACTTGAAAGACCACCACGGTCGCCGCGGCCTGCTGAAGATGGTGAATCGGAGGAAGAGCCTGCTCGCTTATCTGAGGGGCAAGGACGCCGGTCGCTACATCGCGTTGATCCAGAAGCTCGGCCTGCGCAAGTAAGGCCAGATCCGCCGGGAGCGGCGTGGGCCCGGCCCACCGCCCCCGGCTTTACGAACGAGCGGCCCGAGGCGTCGCCGTGTCATTCCACCGATGTTCGCGCGGCAGCGACCGTGAGCACCTTTGGAATGGCATGTCGCCCGAAGTGGCTCGTTCCGGGTGTCGGCGCCGCCCCAAAAGGCGCCCGTCACGAACCGAGAACCGCACATGAGCATGTTCAACAAAGTCACCAAGTCGTTCACCTGGGGCCAGCACACGGTCACCCTCGAGACCGGCGAGATCGCACGCCAGTCGAACGGCGCTGTCGTCGTGTCGATCGAGGACACCGTCATCCTCGCCACCGTGGTCGCCAAGAAGGACGCCAAGGCTGGCCAGGACTTCTTCCCGCTGACCGTCGACTACATCGAGAAGACCTATGCCGCCGGCAAGATTCCGGGCAGCTTCTTCAAGCGTGAAGGCCGCCCGAGCGAGCTCGAGACACTGACCTCGCGGCTGATCGATCGGCCGCTGCGTCCGCTCTTTCCGGAAGGCTTCTACAACGAGGTGCAGGTCGTCATCCACGTCCTGTCGCTGAACCCCGAGATCGCTGCCGACATCCCTTCGCTGATCGGTGCCAGCGCGGCGCTAGCGATTTCCGGCATTCCGTTCAACGGTCCGATCGGCGCCGCGCGAGTCGGCTACATCAACGGCCAGTACGTGCTCAATCCGTCGAAGACGCAGATGGCCGAGACGCAGATGGACCTCATCGTCGCCGGCACCGAAGCAGCCGTGCTGATGGTGGAGTCGGAAGCGAAGCAGCTGAGCGAGGAAGTCATGCTCGGCGGCGTCGTCTTCGGCCACGAGCAGGGCAACATCGCCATCGCCGCGATCAACGAGCTGGTCAAGGACGCCGGCAAGTCGGTCTGGACTTGGGCTGCGCCGGCCAAGGACGAAGCATTCATCTCGAAGGTTGGCGCGCTCGCCGAACAAAAACTCCGCGACGCTTATCAGATCCGTTCCAAGCAGGCGCGCACGAACGCGACCCGCGATGTCACGACGTCGACGATGGCCGCGCTCGCCGAGGGCGGCGCTGCGGTCGACAAGGTCAAGGTCGACAACATCCTGTTCGACATCGAAGCGAAGATCGTGCGCAGCCAGATCCTCTCCGGCGAGCCGCGCATCGATGGCCGCGATACCCGCACCGTGCGCCCGATCGAGATCCGCAGCGGCCTTCTGCCGCGCGCCCACGGCTCGGCGCTCTTCACGCGCGGCGAGACGCAGGCGCTGGTCGTTGCCACGCTCGGCACCGACCGCGATTCGCAGCGCATCGACGCGCTCGCCGGTGAGTACAGCGAGCATTTCATGCTCCACTACAACATGCCCCCGTTCGCCACCGGCGAGACCGGCCGCGTCGGGTCGCCCAAGCGTCGCGAGATCGGCCACGGCCGGCTTGCCAAGCGCGCGCTCGTCGCCGTGCTGCCCGACCGCGGCGAGTTCCCGTACTCGATGCGCGTCGTCTCGGAGATCACCGAGTCGAACGGCTCGTCGTCGATGGCCTCGGTCTGCGGCGGCTGTCTCGCGCTGATGGACGCCGGCGTGCCGCTGAAAGCGCACGTGGCGGGCATCGCCATGGGCCTCATCAAGGACGGCAACCGCTTCGCCGTGCTGACCGACATCCTCGGCGACGAGGATCACCTCGGCGACATGGACTTCAAGGTCGCCGGCACCGTCACCGGCGTGACCGCCCTGCAGATGGACATCAAGATCCAGGGCATCACCAAGGAGATCATGCAGGTCGCTTTGGCTCAGGCCAAGGAAGCACGCATGCACATCCTCGGCAAGATGACCGAAGCGATGGGCACGGCGAATACCGAGGTCTCGCAGTTCGCGCCGCGCCTCTACACGATGAAGATCAACCCGGAGAAGATTCGCGACGTGATCGGCAAGGGCGGCTCGACGATCCGTGCGCTCACCGAAGAGACCGGCTGCACGATCGACATCGGCGAAGACGGCACGATCACGATCGCCTCGACCGACGCCGACAAGGCGGCGCACGCCAAGAAGCGCATCGAGGAAATCACGGCCGAAGTCGAGGTGGGCAAGATCTACGAAGGCCCGATCACCAAGATCCTCGACTTCGGCGCGCTCGTGAACCTGCTGCCCGGCAAGGACGGCCTGCTCCACATCAGCCAGATTGCGCATCAGCGTGTCGAAAAGGTCACCGACTTTTTGTCGGAAGGCCAGATCGTTCGCGTCAAGGTGCTCGAGACGGACGAGAAGGGTCGCGTCAAGCTGTCGATGAAGGCCTTGCTCGACCGCGACATGCCGCCGCGCGAGCAAGCCACGCACGACTGATCGAGATCATTCCGTCGTGATGAAGGCGATCGAGATCACGGCGCCCGGCGCGCCGGAGGTGCTGAAACCGACCGAGCGGCCGATGCCGGCGGCCGGTGTGGGCGAAATGCTCATCCGCGTCGCGGCTTCGGGAGTCAACCGGCCCGACGTGCTGCAAAGGAAGGGCCTCTACCCGGTGCCCAAGGGCGCCTCCGACCTGCCGGGGCTCGAGGTCGCTGGCACCGTGGTCGACGGCGACCCCGCCGCGCTCGCGGCGGCCGGCTTCACGGCCGGCGACCGCGTCTGCGCGCTCGTCGCCGGTGGAGGCTACGCCGAGTTTTGCGTGGCGCCGATCGGGCAGTGCCTGCCGTCGCCGGCGGGCCTCACCGACATCGAGGCGGCGAGCCTGCCAGAGACTTTCTTCACCGTCTGGTCCAACGTGTTCGATCGCGCTCGTCTTCAACCCGGCGAGACGCTGCTCGTGCAAGGCGGCAGCAGCGGCATCGGCGTCACCGCGATCCAGTTGGCGAAGGCCTGGGGCGCGACGGTGATCGTGACGGTCGGCTCGGCAGAAAAGGCGGCGGCATGCCGCGCCCTCGGTGCCGACCATGCCATCGACTACAAGTCGCAGGACTTCGTCGCCGAGGCGCTGCGGCTGACCGAAGGCCGAGGCGCCGACGTGATCCTCGACATGGTCGCCGGCGACTACCTCGCGCGCGAATTGAAGTGCCTTGCCGAAGACGGTCGCGTCGTCGTCATCGCGGTGCAGGGCGGTGTCGACGCGCACATCGACGCCGGCCTCGTGCTGCGGCGTCGGCTCACCATCACCGGCTCGACGCTTCGGCCGCGCCCGATCGCGTTCAAGAGCGCGATTGCGGCTTCGTTGCGCAAGACCGTCTGGCCATGGCTCGACCAGGGCGTCGTCAAGCCTGTCATCCACCAGGTCTTTCCTGCCGCCGAGGCCGCAGCGGCACACACGCTGATGGAATCGAATCGCCACATCGGCAAGCTGGTGCTGGCGTGGTAGGGCCCGTCGTTCGCCGTCCGCTCGTGGTCGGCAACTGGAAGATGAATGGCGGCCGCGCTGGCAATGAAGCGCTGCTCGTCGCGCTGCAAGGCGAAGTCGGCGACACGGCCGACGTTGCCGTCTGCGTGCCTGCGCCTTATCTCGGCGAAGTCGGCGCTGCGCTCGTCGGCACAGCGATCCGCTGGGGCGCGCAGGATTGCTCGGCGCATGCGTCGGGCGCCTTCACCGGCGAAATCTCCGC
>JAYVNL010000211.1:0-12118 GCA_043758495.1 Rhizobacter sp. | reverse complement strand
ACCAGCATCACTTCCAGCGGGTAGTGCATCCGCTGGACCGCCCGGCTCAGCGCTTCGGTCATCTTCAAACTGTCAAACTCCATCGGCTGACCCTACCATCCCGCGCTTATCGCGACAGAACCAGAAGTCCCTGCTACGCGTTTTGCCCCGATATGAAAGCCTCTCCATTCGCACCCGCAAGAGCTTGACCCGGATCAACAAAACGACCGTGAGCCTTGTCCAGCTGTCGGGGCCGACGGGTGACTCCCTGCTACACATGCCAAGAGTGACTGGATGCTCATTCGTTCAAACATTTTCTGCAGCCCACCGACGGCAATACGAAAGTTCTCTCTTCAAAGCGCTAAGCGTGCTCACGTACTCGGCGCACGGGTGACGGGCTTGCAATCAAATACGTGGACTTTAAAGAGGGCGTGCCCATAGCAAGAACCATTAAAACGAAGCTGCGGCAGCCGACGTGTGCGCCATATTTAAGTCGTGAGATTGCACAGCATCAAGTTGTACAGAAACGAGCGAACGAACAATGATCGGTCCCGATATGGGAAAGAGTCATGACCTACCGAAGTCTTCTCGTCTTTCTGGATAAAGACCTTGGGTGCGCAGCACGTACCCAGGTGGCAATCCGGCTCTCCCAGGCTCACAACTGCCACCTTGTCGGTGTCGCGCCAACCGGCCTTGTCGACGTTTCGGCTACCTCTTACGCGGCCGCAACGCTGGTCGAGTTAGCCGGGATAGCAAAAGACGCGCTGCGTGAAGAAGCCGAAGGCGCTGCCCTACGCTTCAAAGACGCGTGCCGCGCCGCGGGGCTCAAGTCCGTCGAGGCGGTCGTCGACGAAGCCGACAAGGCACGCTCGCTGGTGCGTCACGCCCATTGCAGCGATCTCACCCTCTTGACCCAAGCTGACCCGACAGACCCAGGCCACCGCCAAGCGCAGGATCTCGTCGAGCAGGTGGTGCTCAACAGCGCACGGCCGACGCTGATCATTCCGTACGCCGGCCGCTTCGAACCCCTCGGGAGCAGTGTGATGGTGGCATGGGACGAGAGCCGCGAGGTCGTCCGCGCCTTGTCCGATGCACTGCCGCTTCTACGTCGGGCCAAGCGCGTTCAGGTCGTGAGCTGGAACGAGACAGGTGCCGCCGACGACGGGACCCTGCTCACACGCCTTGAAGCGTTGAAACAATGGTTAATGCGGCAGGGCGTCTCGGCCGACATGCGAGTCGAAACGACCGACATCGATATCAGCAATGCAATGCTCTCGCACGCTGCCGACCTGAACGTCGGCCTCATCGTGATGGGCGCTTATGGCCACTCGCGCTGGGTCGAACGCATCCTTGGCGGCGCTACACGCGGCCTGCTGGCATCCATGACGGTGCCGGTGTTGATGGCGCACTGACATGTTGCGGCCCCAGGCCACCTGTAAGAGCACCGTTCGTTCCGTGCTGATGCATCTCGACGGCACGACCGCGAGCATCGGCCGCCTCCAATTCGCGCGCAACTTGGCGATACGCCATAAAGCCACCCTCCGCGCCATGTTCGTCGCCGCGCCGAAGCACCAACCATTGCAACTGGCCATGACCGAAAGCCCGGCGGCTTTGCTGCAGTGGGTCGACTAGGCCGCCTTGGAGCGCACGAAGTCCTGCTTCGACGTCGCGCTCGGCGAGGACGGCGCCACGATGCGCTGGCTGGAGAACGACAGCGCGGACGGGGTGGCTGCTTTCTGTCGGCAGGCCCTCTATGCAGACCTGCTGGTGCTCGGGCAGCACGGTGCCGGCAGCGCGTCGTCGGGGGCAGGCGCGCCGGCGGGTTTCGTCGAGTCGGTACTGATAGCGAGTGGCAAGCCCGCCCTGATTCTTCCTCTGTGCGGCGGACACGACACCGTCGGTCATGTTGTGTTGGTCGGCTGGAACGCCCGCCACAGGCCGCCCGCGCCGTCATTGCAGCTTTGCGTTGGCTGCACGGCGCGCGGAGTGTTCATGTCCTGGAGGCGATCGACGATGCCTCGCCAGACAGATTCGGCGAGCTCGATATCGCGCAGCACCTCCAGTTTCATGGCATAACGCTTGTGCGGCATCGCCACCGTGCTGCACCGACAGACGCTGGCCGGGCCTTGCTATCCGCTGCGCACGAAGTCGCGGCCGACCTCTTGGTGATGGGCTGCTACGGCCGCAGCCGGACTCGTGAACTGGTCCTGGGCGGAGCGTCGCGCACCGTCTTGCAAGAGATGACGCTGCCGGTCTTGATGGCCCATTGTTAGCGTGGAGGTATTAGCCACCCTGATGTTGATCCTGGCGCTGCCGCTGGCGCCGGTCGCAGTGACAGCACAGACGCCGCTACGGGTGCGCGCCGCAAGCCAGGGGCTGCGCAGTTGGACCCCGAATGCAATTGCTATTTAGTGCGACTAGTTGTTTTGGCGTCCCCTTCCGTGGCGTCATCGGAATTAGCGCTTTTGTGCATGGTGTAGTCGTGTCTGCCGATGCACACTGGCCCCTTGAAGCGAGGGAGTGAGCATTCAAACTCTTGTTAAAACGCCAGAGCAACTGCTTGCGTTCAAGTCACTAAAGCGGGTGCTTGCCGCCAAAGCGCCGGGCACCCAAGCGGTCGGACCAAACACGTCGATCCTCGATGCGCTGCGATTGATGGCGGACAAGGACATCGGCGTTCTTGTTGTCCTCGACGGCGCGGCGCTGGTCGGCGTCGTGTCCGAGCGCGACTACGCCCGCAAGTTCATCCTGCAGGGCAAGGCCTCGAGCGACACACCGGTCGCGGAGATCATGACCCGAGACGTGGTGAGTGTCGGCTTGACCAGCACTATCCCCGAGTGCATGGAGCCGATGAATCGGCACGGGTTTCGCCACCTGCCGGTCTTTAACAACGGCGCCGTCATCGGCGTGCTCTCGATCCGCGATCTTCTCAAGGAAACGGTCGAGCATCACGAGCGGCTGATCCGCAATCTTGAGTTAGCAAGGTCGACGCCGTTGAACCTGCGCGGTTCCCACTATTGAAGGCCAAAACGCCGGCAGCCGACGCACCACGGTGGGGCTGCCACTGCAGTGCCAGAAGGACGTCTGAATGAGTTTCCTGATTGTCCTAGGGGCCTTTATCTTCCTGATGTTCGTGGCTTACCGCGGCTACAGCGTCATCATTTTCGCGCCCGTGGCGGCGCTCCTTACGGTGCTGCTGACCGATCAGTCGCAAGTTTTGCCCACGTTCAGCGGCGTGTTTCTGGACAAGGTGGTTGGCTTCATCAAGCTGTACTTCCCGGTCTTTATGCTGGGCGCGATCTTCGGTAAGGTGATCGAGCTTTCCGGCTTTTCCAAGTCGATCGTCTCTTCGGTCATCAAGTTCGTGGGGTAGAAGCGCGCGATGCTCTCGATCGTCCTGGTGTGCGCGATCCTCACCTACGGCGGCGTGTCGCTCTTCGTCGTCGTCTTCGCGATCTATCCGTTCGCGGCCGAGATGTTTAGGCAGAGCGATATCCCCAAGCGTTTGATCTCCGGCACGATCGCTCTGGGCGCCTTCACGTTCACGATGGATTCGCTGCCCGGGACGCCGCAAATCCAGAACATTATCCCGACCACCTTCTTCAAGACTACAACCTACGCCGCGCTGTGGCTCGGGGTGATTGGCTCGGTTTTCATCCTTGTCACCGGCCTCGTCTATCTCGACTGGCGACGACGCTTGGCCGCTGCGGACAATGAGGGGTACGGCACCAACCTTGTCAATGAGCCCGAGCCCTTCGAAGACGAAAAGCTAGTCAACCCGTGGATCGCTCTACTGCCGCTGCTTGCGGTCGGTGTGTTCAACAAAGTTTTTACCGTCGCCATCTCCCAGCTATACGGCACTGCGGTGACCGTGCCCCTGAAAGGGCACCCGGTGACCATCCAGGTCGGCTGCGTGGCGGCCATCTGGGCGGTCGAAGGCGGCTCCTCGTCGGCATCCTTTGTGTCCTCGCCTTCGCGTTCAAGCCCGTGATGGCTAAATTCGCCGACGGGACCAAGGCCGCGGTCGCCAGCGCGCTGCTGGCAGCGATGAACACAGCGTCGGAATACGGCTTCGGCGGCGTCATCGCCGCTCTCCCAGGTTTTACCGTCGTCGCCGATGTGCTGAAGACAATCCCCAATTCCCTGGTGAACGAGGCGATCACCGTCAGCGCGCTCGCCGGCATCTCCGGCTCTGCTTCGGGCGGCATGAGCATCGCGTTGGCGGCGATGTCGGAAACTTTCATCCGGAGTGCCAATGCGGCTCATATTCCGCTCGAAGTGCTGCACCGGGTCGCGTCGATGGCGAGCGGCGGCATGGATACGCTGCCGCACAACGGCGCGGTCATCACGCTGCTGGCGGTAACCGGGCTGACGCACCGTACCTCGTAGAGGGCCATCTTTGCGGTCACCATCATCAAGACCGCCGCCGTGTTCGTTGTGATCGGCGTGTATTACCTGACCGGCCTGTATTGAGGACGCGAGAACAACCAAGAGGCAGCGTCCTGTGACGAATTCGACCCATCCCTTGCTCAGCGCCTTCCAGGACGAGGAGCGCGGCAAGATCGTCTCGGCAGCCGACGCCGTGCGCTTGATCCGCGATGGCGACACGGTCGCGACCGGGGGCTTCGTAGGCATCGGCTTTGCGGAGGAGATTGCGATCGCGCTCGAGGCGCGGTTCTTGTGCGGCAGTGCGAAGGATGCGTCGTCCGACGGCCATCCCCGCAAACTGACGCTCGTCTATGCCGCAGGCCAAGGCGACGGCAAGGACAAGGGGCTGAACCATCTCGGCCACGATGGGCTGTTGCAGTGCGTCATCGGCGGTCATTGGGGCCTGGTGCCGAAACTGCAGCGGCTGGCCATTACCAACCGAATCGAGGCGTACAACCTGCCGCAAGGGGTGGTCTCACAGTCATACCGCGACATCGCCGCCGGGAAGCCTGGCCAGCTTTCCTCCATCGGCCTGGGCACGTTCGTAGATCCGCGCTTCGGCGGTGGCAAGCTAAATCCGCGCACGACCGAGGAGATCGTTGAATTGATGCCGATCGGCGGCGTCGACTATCTGCTCTACAAGGCGTTCCCAATCCACGTGGGCATCGTTCGCGGCACGACCGGGGACCCGGACGGCAATGTAACGATGGAAAAGGAGGCCCTCACCCTGGAGGTCCTGGCCATCGCCACTGCGGCACACAACTCTGGCGGCATCGTCATTGTCCAGGTCGAGCGCATCGCGGAGCGTGGAAGCCTCAACCCGCGTCAAGTCAAGATCCCCGGCATCTTGGTCGACTGCGTCGTCGTCGCCCGGCCGGAGAACCATTGGCAGACGTTCGCCGAACCTTACAACGCGGCATTCGCCGGCGAAATCAGGGTGCAGATGAGCGCAATCGCGGCAATGGCGATGAACCCGCGCAAGATCATTGCGCGCCGGGCCGCGCTCGAGCTGATGCCCAACAGCGTTGTCAACCTCGGTATCGGGATGCCAGAGGGTCTGGCGAGCGTCGCCAATGAAGAGAAGGTCATCGACCTGATGACCCTGACGGCCGAGCCCGGGGTCATTGGCGGCCTGCCCGCCGGCGGCTTGAACTTCGGCGCCGCCGCCAACACCCAGGCGATCATCGACCAGCCCAGCCAATTCGATTTCTACGACGGCGGCGGGCTCGATGTCGCGTTCCTCGGCCTCGCCCAAGCCGATCACGAAGGAAATCTCAATGTCAGCAAGTTCGGTCCGAAGCTGGCTGGCGCAGGCGGCTTCATTAACATCAGCCAGAGCGCCAAGAAGGTGGTCTTCATGGGCACCTTCAATGCGGGCAACTCCGGCATCGTGATCGAGGGCGGCAGGCTCCAGATCCGCAGCGACGGCGTTGCGCGCAAGTTCGTCCGCGAGGTCGAGCACCGCACGTTCAGCGGCAAGTACGCCACAGCGCGCAAACAAACGGTTCTCCACATCACCGAGCGTTGCGTGTTCTCGCTTTGCGATGAGGGTCTTGAGCTGATCGAGATCGCGCCGGGCGTCGACCTAGCGAAGGACATCCTCGGGAAAATGGATTTCGAACCCGTCATGCACCGCGCGCCTCGTCTGATGGACGAGCGCATCTTTAGGCCGGAACCGATGGGACTGCGCGACAGCATGCTGTCGCTGCCGCTCACACAGCGCCTCAGCTATGACGGCGATCAAAACGTGTTCTTCATCAATTTCGAACGGCAGTCAGTCAGGACATTCGACGACATCGAACTGATCCGGGAAGCCATCGAATCACCGCTCACTCCGTTGAAGAAAAAGGTTTTTTGGATCGTCAACTACGAGAATTTCAAAATCGCGCCGGAGCTTACTGACGCTTTCGGCGAGATGATGCAACGACTCGTCGATCATTTTTACCATGGCGTCACTCGTTATACGACAAGCAGCTTCCTGAGACTAAAGCTAGGCGAGGCGCTCCAGCGACGCAATGTTGCCCCGCACATCTACGAAAGCGCTGAAGAGGCTCGTTCTCACCTGCGGACGCTGGCGCTGATGGCCGAGCACGCCTGACGCGGCTTCGCCGGGGCGACGTGCCTCACCTCACAGGTGAAAGCCGGCCCCGAGTTCAACCTTCACCGTCTCGAGCATGCGCAGTAGCTCGAACTGGCGCTGTTGCGAAGGCGGCGACCATTAGCCCTTCTTAACCCAAGCACTGCACCATCCGGCGGCAGCGACGAGGTTGTTTTGGAACAAAGAACAAGGGCCGGTTGCGTCCCCTGCCTTGCCCTGATACAGCTGGCAGGAGGAGCAGGCCTGGCCGGTTGCAAACTTCGGAAACTTCGACTTGTCTACCTTCGTGGCATCTGTCTTGTATCCCAGCGCCTGGGCCTGCGGATCTGCCTCGGAGACTTGGTCAATCGCGGCGCTCTGAGCAAAACGCATCACGCCCAAAGCAGTTGCGGCGCTGGCGACGTTCAGCAGGAAGATTCTGCGTCTTGGTTGCATAAGGGTGAATCCTTTGGTCATTCGAACATTTCCCCGGCGTGCTCATGACAGGGACTGGACATACTCCGCAACCGCCTTCATCCCGTTGGCATCCAGTTCCTTGATGACGCCGTGCATGATGGGTGAGTCGCGAAAGTTGTGCTGGATGACTTCGAGCTGGCGCATCACGTAGGCCGCGTGTTGTCCCGCCAGCCGCGGAAAGATCGACGTTCCGGCGGCTGACTCGCCGTGACAAGATGAGCAGGCGGTCACGTTGTGGGCGGGATCACCTTTTTCGTACAGCAGTTTTCCGCGGGCTATCAGTTTCGCGTCGCCTGGGATGCCCGGGGCAGGCTTCTGCTCGGCGTAATAGTGTGCGAGGCCAGCGATAACAGAGTCGTCGAGCAAAGTCGCCATGCCCCACATGTAGTCATGCGCATCGGCCTCTCCTCTCGTCCTGGCCTTGAACGCCTTCAGCTGGGCCACCAAATAAATCTCTTGTTGACCCGCTAGGCGAGGAAAGACCGGTGACGTGCTCGCCCCGGTTGGGCCATGACACGATGAGCAGATGGAGGCGGCAACCTTTTGCGCCGCTTGGTCAGCGGCGGCCGGCTTGTCTTGTGCAGAGGCGGCAGTTCCCACCCCAATCGCGGCAAAGGAAATGCAAAGGGAGGCGATGATTCTGTGAGACAAGATGTTCATGTTCGCGCTTCGTCAAAAAGCGACCCAAAGATCGAAGAACACGGTGTTGTTGTCGCGTGCGCTTCGCGTCGTCACGCCGTCGTAGCCGCTCTTGCCCCCGTTGAACTTGGTGTAGCCCGTGTATTGCAGCATCAACCGGACGTTTTGCACCGGCAGGTAGTCAAGTTCCAAGACGTAGCCGCTGCTGTTCGGGCTGCCGTTGCCGCTGCCTGTGACTGCGCCGCTCGGGTACAGAGTCGCATCGGCGCTGCCGGCGGTGGAAAAGTGGCTCACCGTTGCCCCGTATTGACGCTCGAAGTAGTAGGTCGCCTTGACTTGCGACGAGTTGAGCGTGTCCTTGTCGTTCGAAGTCAGTGACTGCCCGAAGCTACTGCGATAGTCCTGCCGCTCCTTGAGGTAGCGTGCCTGCGCTGTGAAGGTGTGCGGGTTCGAGATGTACTGGTATTGCGCATCGATGCCGGCGTCCGTGTATCGATCTGCGCCGCTGCTGGGATTGGTATTGTCGACGTACCGGTTGACGCGCAGACCGAAGGCACCGACCATGAACGACTGGGGGCCCCACTCCTTGTTGTAGGCCATCCGCAGATAGGGGTTGTAACCCTGAAGGCGCGCCACGCCACCTGGCGTCCCCGTGTCCTGACCGTGGCGCAAGATCGAAAAGATGCCATCCGCCGTGCGATAGCCAGTCAGCTCGGCGTACCAGGTGCGGTCATAAAACCCGTAGATGCCCACCCCGGCGACTTGCTGTGCCAACCCGCCTTCGATTTGCGTTTTGGCGCTGGGGCCGACGGCGGTCGGTGATGCCGTGAAGGGGAATCCGAACGCCGGCGTGCTGTTCCACACGTCTTGTACCGTCGGATTGTTGTGAACGGTCAGCCCGTAGAGCAGTTTGACGACGTCGGCATCTTCATTGCCTATCCGACCGATCCAGCGAAGATCGGTATTGTCGATTCCGCTGTGGCCCACACTCGTCCCGTCGGTGCTGTAGCTTCGCGCATAGGTGTACTGAACGAAGCCTCCCAAGTTGTCCGTTGCCTTGCCGGCAAGAAAGACACTGGCCTGATTAAAAGCCGGCAATTTGTTCCTTGCCGTGACCGGCGTACCGGTGCCCGTGCCGTCGTCGTTGTTCTTGATCGAGGTCACGCCCGCCAAGGCCATGCCGGCGAGGGGAACACTCTGGCGAACGCCAATCGTGTATCCGGAAAGCTTGAACCAGCGACCATAGGGCGTGAGCTCCGGGAAGCTCACGTGACAGGCGACGCAGTTCTGCCCGGTCTGGCGCGCATACGAAGGAACCGCTTGAGCTGCAGCAGTGGCCAGCAAAGACGCGGCCAGCAAGAGCAGCCTGATAAACGATGCGCGCTGTGTGACGATAGCAACTCCTTTAATAGTCGACGCGAAAGACATCCATTCCAGCACGCCCCTAAAGATCTTACGCGGCCAAGCATGAATACCTGTGTGCCAGCGCACCGAACTTTTCTCAGGCAACGTTGGGCCTGTCATTTATATGGCGTGAATCGTGATTACCAGTTGATAAATATCAATAGGCGCGGCCAAGGCGGCAATTTCGTTGGCAGTCGCGCTCAAGCCTGGGCGCCTGGGCTCCGAATACGGATGACGCAAGAGAAGCTCGATCAGCCGACGAGTCTTCGTTTCTTCAAGCCAGCTGAGCAACGGCCGACTGCTGAGTCGTTAGAGACGCGATCTGGCTGACCGGCACATCGCTGGAGCAACGGTGAGCCATGTGTATTCGCCGGTCAAGGCTCAGGGGTCAAACCCGAGGCCTTCGAAACCCGAAAAGCTGACGACATTGGATGACTAGCATCAGTAGTCGGCCCTGCAGAATTCGTCCTAGCGCGGCAAGTGACGGCGACGTCCGACGGGGCGATGTTGGGCGCTGAGGTGTTCGGGCCGACTACCTACGTCAGCGGACAGACGAGAAGCCCTGGGTCTTTTTGAACAGCCGCGGCGAGGCCATGACCCGGTAGTACTTCCACTACCTGGTCGGAGAGGCTGCGCGGCGGGCGGATCTCGGCCACGTTCATCCCCACGTGCTTCGTCACAGCTGCGGCCACGTTCTGGCCAACAAAGGCGCCGACACCCGTCTCGCGCAGGACTGGCTCGGCCATCGCGACATCCGGCACACCGCGCTGTACACGCGGACTGCGGCGGAGCGTTTTAGAGGCCTCTGGCGGAGCAAGGAAGCTCGACCGTAGAGCGTCCGTCAGCTGGCGGCTCGAAACGCTGCCTCTGCGGCTCGCACCAGTGACGCATGCAGGGTTCCCATCCGGGGTGTTTGACCGCATGGCGCGAGAGGCGGGACCTTGAAGAATGATTCGGTCCAGGGCAGCACGACTGTTTCCTTGAGGTTGGACTTGCTGTCGTAGGACAGGCCAGCCAACCGATAGGCCTCAGGATTTGCAAACTTGCTGATCGCAAACTCGCCGCTCTTGAGCGAGGTCACACGTTTCGATGTCCCGTGGGCGACGGTCACTTCGGCGCCGTCAGTTCGAGTCGTAACGCGGACGACCAGGGCAGGACGGGGCTTGGGACCGGGCGAGCCGTCTGCTCCCTGCGGGAAGTGGCACCAGACGAAGTCGCCCACGGTCGGCGGCGCCTTCAGCCAAGCAGCACTCACCCGAACAGTGAACGATCGGCGACGACCTCGCCACGGGGCAAGGCGCCCTTGGCGCGCCGGCTCACGGCTTTCAGCTGCGCGCTGGTCAGCGGACCATCATCGCTCTCGTAGGCCGGCAGAACCTCGACCGCAAAACGAGACAGAGCGATGTGGACCACCTGGGTCGCAGTCATATCGAGCGCGTCCATCAGCGCCTTGACCGTGCCGCGCGTGACGCCGGCAAACGAATCGCGTGCGCGGTATTTGATGAGAAGCTTGTCAGTGGCCATGACGTCCCTTAGTATATGCGGAGCATATACCTAAACCCAGGTTTTCGCGTGACTACGCGCGATGCTGAAGGGTGTTGACGAACAGAACCGCCAGCCCTGCACCGACGAGGTCGAGTTCACCCTAATGCAGGACGGGAGCGTCCAATGCGAGCGTCGCCGACCTATCGGCTAACAGGGGCAGCGAACGTCATGGTCCCCGGGCCGCAATACTTCATGCTTCAGCTCATGGGCGGCGACGTGCCTGACCAGCTGGCATACCAAGCTCACAAGGGCTCAGTCTGGCTAACCGCCAACACAAAGCTCTCAGACGGTGGCTTGGCGGCCCGCCTTTGCTCGGAAGATCTCGCTCGACGCGCAGCCGAGGCGCCGACTCCGGTCCTCTAGAAGCGGCGCGGCGAAAGTGCGTCTATCCGGATCGTGCCGGCCAGCAGCGGCGGAGGGGGACGTTCTGCAGAAGAAGCGCTCGAGCGGCGGATCAATCGCGACTCGGCGCTGATGGAAGCGCGCGTAGCTCAGCGGGTGTTTGCACCGAACAAGCAACCGGTGATGTCCAGCGCGCCCAAGAAGTCAACTTAGAAACCGGCGCGCCAGCTCGCTCGGAGTCTGTTTCAAGGCTCTCATTATTGGCCGTGTTTTCTAGGCAGTGCCTGCCGGCGCGCTTGCCCGATACAGCGTCTCAAGATAATGAGTTCTGCACCGGATGTAGTCCCACTCACCCTGCGAATATTCGCCGAACTAGTTACCTATGAGAATACGTCGGTTTCACTATTTTGGATTGGAAACAGCGTAATAAGTCCCGGAAACGGTTGGCTAGAAAAGCGACGGCGGTGTTAGTCGGTAGCCGCTCGATGTGCTGGAACATCTCGCCGCGCCTCCTATGAAAGACGGTTGTACCAGCGCCTTGCACCATTGATACAGCGAGAGCCTTGGTCGGGACGCTTGACCGGGCAGCTATGCCCGGTGCAATGGTGAGATGAGATGATTTGATAGATGTACCAGTACGCGGTACCAGCACTTCATTTGTTGTTCCAGCACTCACGTACCTGTGAGTTCTCATGGAACAGCTCGGACCACGCGCCTGGTACAGGGGCTCGAACGCCTAAGTTGCTGTCGGTGTTCAGCTTTCGGCGCCATCAACCAGCGACTTCGGGTGAACCAGTAATACTGGTGCCTTGCCGGTACCGTTCTTTTCTACCTGTCTGACTTGTATTTGACAGGTATCGCCGACGGCTTGAGAGTTGCCAGCCATGGAAGTCCAAGAGGATCCGACGCTAGGAATCGTGCTGCTGCCGCCGGTCACGGAGCGACAGCTGCAGGTCCTCAGCGTGATCCATCGCAAGGTGCTCAAGCACCAAAGCTATCCGACGGGTTCTGTCGCGATAGCGCGATGAGGTTAAGCATGGCCACGGGGCCGACACCGATCAGAAGGCCAGGGAGTAGAGCTGGCTCGTTGCAGACGATGCTCGATCTTTGATGTCGCTGAGTTGACCCTTGCGAATCATGCGCATGGTTTCGATGCCGGCGATCAGGATTCGGGCGCTGCGAAAGCTCTTGAATCCGAGCATCGGCCGAGTGATTCGTTTGACGGCG
>JAYVNL010000210.1:0-3987 GCA_043758495.1 Rhizobacter sp. | reverse complement strand
AGCCGGTGCCAACCATTCCGTTAGGAAGGCCAGGCAGTCCTGAATAGCGACCGACTTCTTGAACTCGTCCGGCCCAAGAAGCTTGCTCTGATCGAGGACTACGCCGAGGCTGCCTCCTGGCCTCTCCTTTTGGCCTTCTACACAGAACGCTGCCTTCAGACGCTTGGCTGAGCCAGCGCAAACCTGCTCTGCAGTTGCGCCGGCGGGCGGCGACCAATCGAAGCGTGAATCCAGGTGCGCAAGCGTCTTCTGAAGGTCGGCATCTCCGTCGAGGCACTCAAGAACCACGTCCTCAAGCGTTCCGCCGTCTTCGGCGCTCTTGCGCCACACGTAGGCTGCTGTCGGCCCGAAGTCTGTGGACTGAGAGGCTGCCTTGGTAGCCTTGATGCGCTCACACTTGCTGCCAAGCCAGCTCGACTCCCCGACCTTCGCAAACTCATTGCTGATGAGCGCTCGGACGCTCGATTCACCCAGCGCGTCGGCATCGGCGAAGACCGTGTAGGCGTAGGCTGGCCTCACCGCCAGTTGCTCCAAGCTTGAGAAATTGGTGACTGCCAGCAATTCAAACACGTTCTCCAAGAACGGCAGCATGCTGACTTTCCTATTGGAGCCACCATAGCTAAATATCAAGGTCAGCACCGAGTCACGCGCGGATACGTAGTCCGGAAGAAAGAACTTCTTCGCCAGATCAAGTCGCAGGTCTTCTGATGCGCGATTCTTGAAGCTCGTTTGCAACACGTTCGAAAGCGGATAGGGCAGCTCTGAAAGCTTCAGTGGTAGTTGCTTGAACTCGAGTTGCGTCTTGAGCAAGCGATTCAGGACAGCCGCATCGTGCGGGCCTTCGCAGAACATCAGATGGGCGTTTGACCACTGTGGCATCACTGAGCCCCTCGAAGATCCACGTCGCCGGCCTCAAGCAGTTTCTTAAACGCGGGACCGCTGAAGTCTCGCGTTCGAATGCCCTCTGGCGTGTCCACGATCGCATGGCAGGACAGGTCTTTGGGCTCCGGAACTCCCGTGATGAAGGCGTCGATGCACTCCTTGCTGTGGCTGGTGATGAAGACTTGCACGTTGAATTTCAAGGCCAGCTGGTGCACGAATCGCGAGAACGGTTCGATTAGTCGGTAGTGCAGCGCGTTTTCGAACTCGTCGATGAGCACAACACCGTGCTGCGCAGAGGCAAACAGCAGTGATAGCAAGAACATCCGTTGCAGGCCTTCGCCATAGCAAGAGAGATCGACACCGGACTCAAAATGCCTGTCAACCACCAGAAAGCGCTGGCGCTCATCCGTCAGACGGATGTCTTCCAGAGTTGGCAGCAGATTGGCACGAAGAAAATCGAAGATGTCCGGCAGCGCCTTGGACTGAACGCTCTTGTGATAGAAGCCGGTATAGCGGTGCGGTTCGTTGAAGAAAAACGGACTGCTGAAGATCACCGGGCACAGCAACCGAAGACTATCGGCGTGGGTTTCCCGGTCTTGGCCTTTGTATATTCGGTTGACCGAGGCGAGTTTCGTTGTCCCGAACTGCGATTCGATCTCCACTGAACCCAAGTACCGCGTGCGATCGATCAAAGAATCCTCTTCCATGCGCTGCTTGATTTCCACCGAAGCTGGCAGCTGATCAAAGGTGCCGTCGATGACGAGGGTCTCCGAGCCCAGTTGTTCGAGCATCCATTCTGGGTCGAGCTGATCCGTTGCCACCTTGCCGCGCCGCCGCATCACCTCAAGCAAGCCGTCCAGGTCGTTCTGCCTGGCCAGCAGGTACACGGCCTCCAGCAACGAGGTCTTGCCGGAGTTGTTGATGCCCGCGACGAGATTGATGCGGGACAGCTGCTTCATGTCCAGGCCAGCTAGGCGCCGATAGCGCTTCACGTGGATGCGTGAGAAGTGCGCGTCGACGCGGTCGCGGAACACGGCTTTCTGTTCGACGCCGCTCAAGCCCGAAGCGCGAGCGCGATCGATGATCGATTGAAGCTTTCCCCGAACACCTTCCAGTTCGGGCAGGTTCTGCGGGTTGATAGCCAACTGCGCCAACGTGTCGATGTCCGCCGCAACGGACCGGACTGCTGACTCCTGTCGCTCCCGAAACATCAGATCGCTGCTTCGATAGGCTCCGTTCAAATCGCGGCTCTTCTTTAGAAAATCCAGTGCTCGTTCGTCTGAAATCACTTTGGCCAGCGTGTCCACGTCGTCACGCCGAGTGATCACCGGCTCCAGGTACTTTCCTCCGTAGCCCACAGACCCATCGTCTTCCTGCTCCTCCATGGGCTCGCGTGACAGCAGCGAGAAGAAGAAGTCGCGGTTGGTGGTGTTGTGAATCTGACGGTCGCCGTCGTCCCATTTCAGCCAGTCCTTCAGTGCGGCGCTGCGGACGGCATGGCGAAAGACGGGAAACATGGCTTCGTTGAACTGGTCGCCATAGTCCGAGGCTTGGTACTCGGCCACCATCGAAAGTGCTCGCAGGCTGCGACGCAATTCGACCTTGCTGATGCCGATTCGTCTGCAGATTTCGTCTTCGCCTAGGCCGTGAGTCTTGTGCAGGCTTTCCAGAAGCTGGGCCTGGTTCCACTCACCCCACTTCTTGTTGCCGCTGATGTGTTTCAGCGCCATCAGCGTGAGGTGGTGCACCTCGTCGCCATCGGTGTACAGCACCACGGGCACTTGGCTGAATGTTTCCGGGCTTAGCTGCCCCAGGTCTATGCCCTTGGATTCGTGTTCCTGCTGGAGGAATTTGAGCGCCGCAACGCGACGGTTGCCTTCGACCACGAGCAGGCCACCGCCGGTAAGTTCGCGCACCAGGATTTGGTCGACCCGGAGGTAGCCGTTGGCCTTGAAGCTCTCGATCAGTTCCTGGATGTTCTGGTTCTTGTCGCCGCACAGGAGCCGCATGGTCCGCTGCATCACGTCTCGGTTCTTGACCTCTGCGTCGGGCACCTGCTTTTGGTCTGGCTCGTGGATGATGCGGAAGTTGTTCGGGTCCAGAAACAGGCTACGAAGGCTTACACGGCGCAGGTTGGCCGCAGCCTTGGTTGCCGATGTATCCGAATCTGACGGCGTTTGGTCAGTCATGCTCATGCTCCTTGCCGGCTGGCGATACGTGCCGCCCGGTTCTCAGCCAGCGTCAAGTGGTGGTCATTGATGCGGTCGCCCTTGAACACCTTGAACCACGGCGCGCTTTTCACGTCATTGCCACGGTCCTTGTCCCAGGTGATGTTGAGCTTGGGCTTCTTGTTGTGGCGCAGCACTTCATAGGTCCGCAAAATGAGTCGATGGACTTCAAACATCAATACCTTTCAATCGGTCGATCAAGTCGCCGCGCCTGAACGTCGCCGAGAGCTGCTGTAGAGATACCTCTTGCCCGCCATAAAGGGCCTTCAGCGCCTGATCGACATCCTGAACCGAGGCAGTGAAATACCCCTCACCCCGCTCTTCAATCAACTGCTTTGCCTGCGAGAAGCTGGTGTGGTCCAGCCGTTCGATGGGCAAGGCCAGGTCGTTGAGCAATCGTCGGCCCATCTGCATGGCAATGAAGCAGGACGCATAACGCACGAACATGGGGTCCGCCTGCGCGGGTCGGCGCCGGTGGTTCTCGGCAATCCGGTAGAGCAGCACCGCCGCGACAGTCTGGGCGCCGTTGATCGTGCTGTCGAAAATCTCGCGATAGAGTTTCCCGAAATGCTCTCGAGTCAGAAATTTTGCCTGGTGCGGTGCTGACCTCCAAACCGCGAGAATCGCCTCGGCGGCTGCGCCGGACGTTATGTCTGTGGGTTTGGCGGCACCGTCGGTGCGCTTGCGTCGATAGCCGTACCCCAGAGCCTGAACACTGTCATCCAGTCGTTGTTGCACCTCGTCATTCGACTTAAGGTCCTTCAGGTCCACCGGGTTCTGGCTGTTGGTGGCGTGGGTAATCTGCAGGATGATGTCTTCGTTGTCCTTGGGCAACTTGTACAGCCGAACCAGCACGCTGGCGTCCGCAGGCAACGGC
>JAYVNL010000209.1:0-4008 GCA_043758495.1 Rhizobacter sp. | reverse complement strand
TTCCGGCGCGCCTCGCTGCAGGACGACGATCTCACCGTCGACTTCGCCGAGCAGACCTCGCCGGCCGACCGCGTCGCCGTCGTCGTCACCGAGCCGCTCACCAAGGACGAGACCTGGCACGCGTTCGCGGCCGGCGAGCTGCGCGTGTTCGAGGGCGGCATGCCGATCGTGTACGCCTGAGCGCGGTCCGTGCAGCCCGGCCTGCCGTTCGCCGCATCGTCGCGACGGGCCGGCCGACGACGTTCGAGAATCCGGCAATGACCTTTCGCGCCGACGACAACTGGCTGCAGCGCCGCTACTTCGCCTGGGCCGAGCCGCACTACCGGCGCATGCCGCCGCGCACCCGCGCCGAGGTCGAGCGCATTGATCGCTGGCTCTACAGCCGGCGCGGCGCCGGCGTCTGGCTCGCCCTGTGTTGCGCTGTCTGCGGCAGCAGCCTGGCACTGACGAGCCTGGGCGCGTCGGCCCTGATCGCCGTGGCGGCAAGCCTCGGGGTGTGGGCGGCGATTCCGATGGCCGTGCTCGGGGCGTGGCTGCAGCCCGAACGCTTCACGGGCAGGAAGGGTCTGCGCATCGGGTTGCTGATTGCCGTGTCGCTGCCATTCGGCGCCGCCGTCGGCTTCCTCGCCGGCCGCATTGCCAAACACGGTGGGCTCGCCACGGAAACGCTCGGACCAGCGGTGCGCAGCGCCATCGGCGACGTCGGGCCGTACCTCGCGCTGGGAGTCGTGGCGCTCGGCGGCGCGCTGGAAGTGGCGGCGTTCGCGAAGCGGCGGGTTCTCCGTGCCGAGCTGGAGCGAGCCCGGCTCGTCGGCGAGCGTGACGCCGCCGCCTGCCAGGCCGCGGAAGCGCAACTGCGCCTGCTGCAGGGCCAGATCCGGCCGCACTTCATCTTCAACACCCTGGCCTCGCTGCAGCACTGGGTCGACACCGGCGACGCCCGCGCCGGGCCGCTGCTGCGATCGCTCACGGCCCTGCTGCGCACGACCACCGAAGCGATGGACGCGCCGCTGGCCACGCTCGGCGCCGAGTGCGAAGCGGCGCGGCACTACCTCGAGGTGATGGCGTCGCGGCTCGGCGAGCGGCTGAGCTGGCGCGTCGACGTCGCTGCCGGTTGCGACAGCGTCGAACTGCCGGTCGGGCTGGTGCTGACGCTGGTCGAGAACGCGGTCGAGCATGGCATCGAGCCGATGCTCGCCGGCGGCAGGATCGAGGTCACGGCGGCGCGCCAAGACGCTGCCGTGCTGCTGCGGGTCACGGACGACGGCGCCGGTCTGGCCGGTCTGGCCGCCGCCTCGAACGACGCGGCGCAACGCGGCGTCGGCCTCGCCAACAGCCGCGCCCGCCTGCGCCACCTCTACGACGCGCGGGCGACGCTCGATCTCGTGCCCGGCCCGCACGGGCGAGGCGCCGAGACGCGGCTGCGCATCGAGCCGGCGCCATGACGCCGACCGCCCTCGTCGCCGATGACGAGGAAGCGCCACGCCAACAGCTCGCCGCGGCGCTCGCCGTCGCCTGGCCCGAGCTCGACATCATCGCCACCGCCACCAACGGCGTCGACGCCTGGGACCTGTTCCTCGAACACGAACCCGCGGTCTGCTTCCTCGACGTCCGCATGCCGGGCATGACCGGCCTCGAGGTCGCGCGCCGGATCGACGGCGCCGCGCGCATCGTCTTCGTCACCGCCTACGGCGATCACGCGCTGGCCGCCTTCGATGCCGGCGCTGTCGACTACGTGATGAAGCCGGTCGATGCCACCCGCCTGGCCCGCACCGTCGCCCGTCTGCGCGGTGGCGACGTCGGCGCCGGGATCGGCGGGCCGGCGCTGCGCGCGCTGCTCGGGCGGCTGTCGGAACAGGCACGGCGGCCGCCGCCGCTGACGACGATCCAGGCCGGCGTGGGCAAGGAAGTGCGGATGATCCCGGTCGACGAGGTCGTGTTCTTCGAGTCCGACACGCGCTACACGCGCGTTGTCCATCGCGGCGGCGAGGCGCTCATCCGCACGCCGCTGAAAGAGCTGCTCGCCCGGCTCGATCCGGAGCGCTTCTGGCAGGTGCACCGATCTATCATCGTCGACCGACAAGCCATCGCCAGCGCCATCCGCCAGGACGACGCAACCATGGTCGTGACACTGCGCGGTCGCGACGAGCGGCTGCCGGTATCGAGACACTTCCAGGGCCTCTTCCGGGGCCAATAGGCCTCATGACCGCAGCCGTTGCCCCGACCTTCCGCTTCGACATCTTCTACAAGCACGACGAGTTGAGCCGCCTGCTCTTCGAATGCGCCCAGGCCCATCCGACGCTGATGGCGGTGCAGTCGATGGGCAAGAGCCACGAAAGCCGCGACATCTGGGTCGCCACCCTCACCAACATCGCGACCGGCGCCGCCGAGGACAAGCCGGCGTTCTGGGTCGACGGCAACATCCACGCCGCCGAACTGACGGCGTCGACCGCGGTGCTGTACTACCTCAACGAGCTGCTCACGAAGTACGGCCGCGACGCCGACATCACGCACCTGCTCGACAGCCGCGTCGTCTATCTCTGCCCGCGATTGAATCCCGACGGTGCCGAGCTGGCGCTGGCCGACCGGCCGCGCCACATCCGCTCGTCGACGCGGCGCTACCCGTTCGACGAAGAGAGCGTCGACGGACTGACCGCCGAAGACATCGACGGCGACGGCCGCATCCTCTTCATGCGCGTGCCCGATCCGAACGGCACTTGGAAGAAGTGCCCGCAGGACACCCGCCTGATGGTGGCCCGCGAGCCCGGCGAGTTCGCCGGCGAGTTCTACCGGCTGATGCCCGAGGGCCTGATCCAGAACTACGACGGCCTCACGATCAGGTTCAACACCGACCTCGAAGGCCTCGACCTCAACCGCAACTTTCCGTCGGGCTGGCGCCAGGAGCATGAGCAGGTGGGAGCCGGCGATTACCCGACCAGCGAGCCCGAGGTCAAGGCGATGGTCGACTTCATCGTCAAGCATCCGAACATCGGCGCCGCCATCAGCTATCACACCCACAGCGGGGTGATCCTGCGGCCGATGGGCACGCAGAGCGACGACGACATGATCCCGGAGGACCTGTGGTCGATCAAGCGCTTCAGCGACATCGGCGCCAAGCTCTCGGGCTACCCCGCGATCAGCATCTGGCACGACTTCAAGTACCACCCGAAGGACGTCATCAGCGGCACCCAGGACTGGGTCTACGAGCATCTCGGCGCCCTGTTCTGGGTCGTCGAGATCTGGGCCCCGAACAAGGAAGCCGGCATCACCGACTACAAGTGGATCGACTGGTACCGCGAGCATCCGGTCGAAGACGACCTGAAGCTGATCAAGTGGAGCGACGAGCACTGCGGCGGCCAGGCCCACGTCGACTGGAAGCCGTTCATGCATCCGCAGCTGGGTGCGGTCGAGATCGGCGGCTGGGACAAGATGAACTACTGGCGCAATCCGCCGCCGCCGCTGCGCGAGCGTGAAGCCGCGCGCTTCCCGAAGTGGATGACCACGATCGCGCTGTCGCTGCCGAAGCTCGAGCTGCTTCGCACCGAGGTGCGTGCGCTCGGCCCCGACACCTGGCGCGTGCGCATCGCCGTCGTCAACAGCGGCTGGCTGCCGGCTTACGTGACCAAGCTGGCGCTGAAGCGCAAGATCGTGCGCGGCGTGATGTTCGAGATCCACCTGCCCGAGGGCGACCCGTCGGTGGCGCTGGTCAGCGGCAAGCCGCGCATGGAAGGACCGCAGCTCGAGGGCCACGCGCCGAAGAGCTCGCTCAACGCTTTCCTGCCGGCCCGCGAGGTCACGGCCGACCGCGCCATCGGCGAATGGGTGGTGCGGGCGCCGCAGGGCACCCGCCTCGCGCTCAGCGCCCGCGCCGATCGCGCCGGCGCGGTGCGGGCGGAGGTCGTGCTCGACTGAGCGTCGGGGCCACGGCACCGTCGATCCAGCGCGAATGACCGGGCGGGTGACAACCCGTGCGGCCCGGTTCACACTGCCGCCATGGCATCCCTCCTC
>JAYVNL010000208.1:0-12234 GCA_043758495.1 Rhizobacter sp. | reverse complement strand
AACGGCCGGGGCTGTCAACAACCTGGGCTCGGCCGCGTTGACACCTGATGCGGGCGACCGCGAGACACGGAGACTCCGAATGCAATCACGTCGATATTTCATGCGCCTGGCAGCCTGTTCCGGCGCCGCCCTTCTGGCCGGCCGGCAGGCGCTTGCCGCCGATGCGCCGGTGCTCGACGAAAAGGACCCTCAGGCCGTGGCCCTCGGCTACGTTGCCGACGCCGCCAAGGTGAACAAGGCCAAGTACCCCAGCTACGCGGCTGGCCAGGGCTGCGGCAACTGCCAGTTCTATCAAGGCAAGCCGACCGATCCGCTGGCCCCGTGCCCGCTCTACGGTGGCAAGCGCGTGGCCACATTGGGCTGGTGCGGCGCCTACGCCAAGAAGGCCGGTTGATGCGTCGGCGGCGGGCGCGCTGATGGCGCTCGCGTTTCCGTTCTCGGCCATCGTCGGCCAGGACGAGATGAAGCTGGCGATCCTGATCGCCGCCGTCGACCCGAGCATCGGCGGCGTCCTGGTCTTCGGCGATCGCGGCACCGGCAAGTCGACGGCGGTGCGCGCGCTTGCGGCTCTGCTGCCGAAGATGCGCGTCGTCGCCGGCTGCCCGTACGGCTGCGATCCGGCGGCCGTCGCGATGGCTTGTGCAGTCTGTACCGGCCCCGGTGCTGCCGCCGGCAAAGCCAAGGAGAGCGTCGTCGCCGTGCCGGTCGTCGACCTGCCACTCGGCGCCACTGAAGACCGCGTCGTCGGTGCGCTCGACCTCGAGCGCGCCCTGGCCCAGGGCGTGAAGGCATTCGAGCCCGGCCTCTTGGCGCGCGCCAACCGCGGCTTCCTCTACGTCGACGAGGTCAACCTTCTCGAAGATCACCTCGTCGACCTGCTCATCGACGTCGCCGCCTCCGGCGAGAACGTCGTCGAGCGCGAGGGCCTGTCGGTGCGCCATCCGGCCCGCTTCGTCCTCGTCGGCAGCGGCAATCCGGAAGAGGGCGAGCTGCGGCCACAGCTGCTCGACCGCTTCGGCCTTTCGGTCGAGGTGACGACGCCGGGCGACGTGCCGTCGCGCATCGAGGTCGTGAAGCGCCGTGAAGCGTTCGAGCGCGACAGCGCTGCCTTCGTCGAGCGTTGGCGCAAGGACGACGAGCGCATCCGCCGCCGCATCGTCGCCGCGAAGGCGCGGCTGCACGGTGTCGTCGTCGCCGACGCCGTGTTGGAGCGAGCGGCGCGGCTGTGCCTCCTGCTCGGCACCGACGGCCTGCGCGGCGAGCTCACGCTGATGCGGGCTGCCCGCGCCGTCGCCGCCCTCGACGGCGACGCCGCGGTCGGCGACGCGCACCTGAAGCGCATCGCCGCGCCGGCGCTGCGCCATCGCCTGCGCCGCAGCCCGCTCGACGACGCCGGCTCGACGGTCCGCGTCGAGCGCGCCGTCGCCGAGCTGTTCGGCGCCTGAGCGCGCCGCCGCCGTGAGCGCAGCGCTGCCGCTGGACCACACCAGCGCCGCCAGCGAGGCCTGGCTGGCGCTGCGCCTGCTCGCCGTCGATCCGGCCCTGCTCGGTGGCCTTTGCCTGCGGTCGGCGGCCGGCCCGGTGCGCGATCGCTGGCTCGCCGACCTTCGCGGCGCGCTGGCACCGGCGACACCGTGGCGGCAGGTGCCTTCGCACGTCGACGTCGATCGGCTGCTCGGCGGCCTCGACGTCGCGGCGACGCTGCAGCGCGGCACCAGCGTCGCCCAGCGCGGCCTGCTCGTCGAAGCGAACGGCGGCGTCGTCGTCCTGGCGATGGCCGAGCGCGCCGACGAGGCCCACGTCGCCCACGTCAACGCCGCGCTCGACACCGGCGAGGTGCTGCTGGCTCGCCACGGCATCGTGCAACGCGACGTGGCGCGCTTCGCCGTCGTCGCGCTCGATGAAGGCGTCGAGCCCGATGAGCGGCCGGCCGAGAGCCTGCTCGACCGCCTGGCGCTGCGCGTCGATCTCGATGGCGTGTCGGTGCTCGCGGCCGAACGGGCGCGCGCCGATGCGGCGATCGTCGGCACGAGCCTCGCCGAGGCCCGCGCTGCATTGCCGGCCGTGCGCCTCCCCGACGACGTTCTCGAAGCGCTCTGCGCTGCCGCCGTGGCGCTCGGCGTCGATTCGATCCGGGCCTGCGTGCTGGCGGCGCGTGCGGCTCGCGTCGCCGCGGCGCTGGCCGGCCGCGTCGAGGCGACGGCCGATGATGCCGCCGTCGCCGCGCGCCTCGTCCTCGCCCCGCGCGCGACGCGGATGCCGGCGAGCGCGAGCGAGTCCGAGGACGAATCCGACGACGCGGTCGACGAAGCGCCGGAGCTGCCGCCCGCGGAGACCGACCGGGGCGACGAAGACGCCGGCAGCGCCGACGAAGACAACCACGACGCCGACGCCGACGCCGACGACAGTCACAGCGATGAGATGGCCGCCGAGGTCGTCCTTGCTGCAGCGTCCGCAGCGATCCCGCGCGGCCTGCTGGCGCGCCTTGCGATGGGCGAGCCTTCGATACGCCGGCGCGCCCGCAGCGGCCGCGCCGGTGCCACCCAGCAAGGCCAGCGCCACGGCCGTCCGGCCGGTGCCCGACGCACGCCGCCACGGGCCGGCGATCGCCTCGATCTCATCGCGACCCTGCGTGCCGCGGCGCCGTGGCAGCGCTTGCGCGCAGGCGAAGGGATGATCGCGGCGACCGATACCGCGCCGCGCGTCCGTATCCGCACCGACGACTTCCACGTTGCCCGCCGCATCCAGCGCGGCCGCACGACGACGATCTTCGCGGTCGATGCTTCGGGTTCGTCGGCGCTGCAGCGCCTGGCCGAAGCGAAGGGCGCCGTCGAGCTGCTGCTCGCCGAGTGCTACGTGCGCCGCGACAGCGTCGCCGTGATCGCGTTTCGCGGCCGCGGCAGCGAGCTGCTGCTGCCGCCGACGCGCTCGCTGGTGCGCGCCAAGCGCTCGCTCGCGAGCTTGCCCGGCGGAGGCGGCACGCCGCTCGCGGCCGGCATGGACGCGGCGCTGCTGCTCGCGCTCGGCGTTCGTCGCAAGGGCGACACGCCGGTGATCGTGGTCCTGACCGACGGCCGCGCCAACGTCGCTCGCGACGGCAGTGGTGGCCGCGCCGGTGCCGACGCCGACGCCCTGCTGGCGGCGCGGGCGATGCGCGCCGCGCAGCTGAGCACGCTCCTCATCGACACCTCGCCGCAGCCGCAGGCACGCGCCCGCGAGCTCGCCGCGTCGATGCACGCGCGCTACCTGCCGCTGCCTTACGCCGGTGCCGCCGCGCTTTCCGAAGCAGTGCGGGTCGCGTCGACGAGCGAGTCGTCAGGCGGCCGCTGAGCGGCCATCACCACGGCGCGCGCACGATGGCTCCGCTCGACTGGCGCCGCGACGGCCTCGACTGGCCGCATCGCGACGCGAGCAGTTTTGTCGAGGCCGGCGGCATCGGCTGGCACGTGCAGCGCATGGGCGCAGGACCGGTATTGCTGCTCCTGCACGGCACCGGCGCGTCGACGCATTCGTGGCGGTTCCTGGCGCCGCTGCTGGCGCGCAACTTCACCGTCGTCGCGCCCGACCTGCCGGGCCACGGCTTCACCGCGATGGCGCCGAAAAGCGGCATGTCTCTGCCCGGCATGGCGCGCCTCGTCGCCGCTCTGCTCGCCCAGCTCCCCGTCGCGCCGACCTTCGTCGCCGGTCATTCCGCGGGAGCGGCCATCCTCGCCCGCATGGCGATCGACGGCGCCATCGCACCGGCAGCGCTGGTCAGCCTCAACGGCGCCTTTCTGCCGTTCGGCGGGATGCTGCGCTTCCTGTCGCCGATTGCCCGCGTGATGGCGGCAACGCCGCTGGCGGCGCGCCTGTTCGCAGCGCTCGCCGACGATCCGCGCGCCGTCGATCGCCTTCTCGACGGCACCGGCTCGACCCTCGATGCCGAAGGCGTCGCCCTCTACGCGCGGCTCATCCGCAGCCCGGCCCATGTGCACGGCGCGCTGACGATGATGGCGAGCTGGAACCTCGACGAGCTGGTCCGCGACCTCGGCCGCCTTGCCGTGCCGACGCTGCTCGTCGCTGCCGGCAACGACCGCACCGTGCCGCCTTCGCAGGCGGTCGAGGTCGCGTCGCATGTCCACGGCGCCCGGGTCGAGAAGCTGCCGGGCCTCGGCCACCTCGCGCACGAAGAGGCACCGGATCGCATCGCCGCGCTCATCAGGTCCTTTTTCGAATCGACGACACCGCCTTCTTCGCCTTGAGCTGGCGCGGTACGGCACCTGCGCCGGGGCCGAGCCGGTCGCTGTCGTGCGCGCGCAGGTAGGTCTCGGCGTTCTCCAGCACGGCATAGCGAAAGGCCTCGGCCGCCGCTGACAGCACGCGCGCAACTCGAGGCCGAGCGTGTGCAGCGACAGGAAGCTGATGCCGAGGCCAGCGATCACGGCCTGCTTGATCGTCTTGTGGCTCGACATCTGGCGATGCAGTTGATGCTGACGCCGCTGATCTTGCGGCTGATCGATATCCGGCACGCTCAGCACCGCTGAGCGCGTCGGAGCTGCCAACTATCGCGGCCTCACGACCTCGCTGATTCGAATCGTGATGCCGCTCGTTCCCGGCGCCATCGGCGCCGACTCGCCCGAGAGATCGCCCGGCTGCGGTATCGCGTTGCCGCTCTTGCTCACGCGCGCGCCGACGACGACGCTGCGAGCGCCGGAAAGCTTCGCTGCCGGCGACATCGCCATGCTGTCGTCGAGCCGGAAGGTGAGCGGCAGGTCGGCGACGCGTGCGCGCTTGACGGCGAGCGGCATGCGTGGGCCCTCAGCCGCGCGCGCGAACACGAAGACGGTGTCGTCGGGAGCGGCCTGGCCGGCCAGCGACCGGTCGAGGCTGACGGTGCCGGCAACCGCCGACGCATCGACCGCTGCCGGTCGCGCGCTGTCGCCGGCTGCGGCGACCGACGCGGTCCCACCCGCCATCGGCATCTTCGAAGCGATGCCGCCGCCCATGCGCTGCTTCGCCTCGGCAATGCTCGCCTGCACCTGTACCGACAGCTCGCTGCCCGCCGGCAAGGCGTCGGCGATCATCTGCCAGCGCGCCACGGCGCCGGCGAAGTCGCCACGGTCGTAGGCCGCGGTGCCGGCCAGCGCCAGTGCCTTCGGATGCTTCGGATCGGCAGCGAGTGCGCGATCGATGAGGGCGAGCGACTCGGGGTTGCCGACGCTGCCCGTCTGCGCCGCGACGGCGTCGGCATAGTCAGCGAGCAGGCTGGCGTTGGCCGGCTGCAGCGCCGCGGCCTTGGCGTAGGCGGGCACTGCTTCGCCGAAGCGGCCGAGGACGGTGTAGGAACGCGCCAGCATCGTCCAGCCTTCGCCGTCGTCGGGGCGCTCCTTCATGCGCGCGGCCAGGCTGTCGACCATCGCGGCGATCTGCTGCAGGCCGGTCTGGCGCGGATCGCCATTGGCGCCGGTGGCGCTGCTGGCCGACGGGTCGGCGGCGAGCGCCGCGGCATCGACGGGCGGCTGACTCGCTGCGGCGGCGAGACCGGTCATCGACGGCTTGCCGGTGAATGCGTAGCCGACGATGGCAACGCCGACGACGAGCACGAAAAGACCGGCGAGCAGCCGCCGCGACGGCCTCGCCGCGACAGCGACGGACACCGACGCGACCACCGCTTCGCCGAGCGCGCGCTCGACGGCGCGTCGCTCGCGCTCGTAGTCGCTCGGCGCCATCGCGCCGGTGTCGAGGCGAGCTTTCAGTGCCAGCAGGCGTTGGCGCGCCGCTGCGAGGGCGTCGGTACTCATGCTCAGGCGGCGCGCGGGGCGGCGTCGTCGTCGTCGTCGCCGTCGGGCTCGAAGGCGTCGGCCTTCATCCGCGTGCGCCTCCGCACGACCACGACGAGCACGGCGGAACCGCCGAGAAGCATCGCCCCCGGGCCGAACCAGAGCAGCGCCGTCGACGATTTCAGCGGCGGCCGGTAGAGCACGAAGTCGCCGTAGCGCGCGGTCATGTAGTCGCGTACCTCGGCGTCGCTCTTGCCCTGCTTCAGGAGGTCACGCGTCTCGCGGCGGAGGTCGACGGCGAGCGCGGCATTGGAATCGGCGATGGTTTGGTTCTGGCAGACGAGGCAGCGCAGCTCGGCGGTGATGCGCGTCATGCGGGACTCGAGAGCGGGGTCAGCGGCTTCGGGAAGGGCCTCCTTCGCCGCGATCGGTGCGGCCGTGGCGAGGACGACGGCAAACGCGGCGATGAGATCCTTCGCTGCGCTCAGGATGACAGGGCGGGTGGTCATCCTGAGCGAAGCGAAGGATCTGGTCCTGTCGTGATCAGGCATCGAGCTTCTTCAGCAACGGCTCGACCTTGTCGCGCAGGACCTCGGGCGTGAGCGGCCCGATGTGCTTCATGCGGATGACGCCGTTGCCGTCGATCACGAAAGTCTCGGGCACGCCGTAGACGCCGAAGTCGATGCCGACGCGGCCGTCGGCATCGACCAGCGACGCGTCGTACGGATTGCCGAAGCGCGCCAGCCAGGCCTCGGCGTCGGCGCGCTCGTCCTTGTAGTCGAGGCCGTAGATCGGCACGACACGCTTCTTCGCGAATTCGAGCAGCACCGGATGCTCCTCGCGACAGGCCACGCACCACGAAGCCCAGACGTTGAGCAGCCAGACCTTGCCGCGCATGTCGTCGAGGCGGATCGTCTTCGTGGCGTCGTCGAGCCGGGGCAGGGTGAACTTCGGCGCCGGCTTGTCGATCAGTGGCGACGGCACCTCGCGCGGGTCGCGCTTCAGACCGACGGCAAGCACCACCGCCAGCGCGAAGAACGCAAACAGGGGAATGAGGAACCAGAGCCGCTTCACGCCGGCGACGCTCCGACAGAAGCCGTCGCCGCGTTTGTCGCCCGCACCTTGGCGCGGTAGCGGCGATCGCTGGCGGCGACCAGGCCGCCGAGCGCCATCAGCAGGCAGCCGCCCCAGATCCAGTCGATGAAAGGCTTGACGTAGACGCGCACGATCCAGGCGCCGCCGTTGGCCGGCTCGCCGAGCGAGACGTAGAGGTCGCGCGTGAAGCCGGGCTCGATCGCGGCTTCGGTGAGCGTGGTCTGGGTCGCCGGGTAGATGCGTTTTTCCGGGTAGAGCGTGGTCACCGGCTTGCCGTTCTCGGTCACGTCGATGCGCCCTCGCAGTGCCCGGTAGTTCGGCCCGGCCACTTCGCGGGCGCCGCCGAAGGTGAAGACCAGGCCGCTGACCTCGGTGGTGTCGCCGATCGCCATCCGCACGTCGCGCTCGACTTCTCCAGTGCGCACCATCGTCACGCCGAAGATGAAGACGGCGATGCCGAAATGGGCCAGCATCATGCCGAGCACCGCGCGCGGAATCTGCCTCGCCCGGTGCAGCACGCCGGTGCGAATTCCACCCGCCGGCCGTAGCCGTTCGACGAGATCGGTCACCAGCGAGGCAACGATCCAGAATGCCATCGCCAGCCCCACGGCGCCGACGATGCCGATGCCGCCCTTCAGCCATGCCGCCAGCAGCGTCGCGACCACGGTGGCACCGGCCGCCCACTTCAGGCGCGAGGCGAGATCGGGCAGCTCGGCCTCCTTCCAGCGCGCCAGCGGGCCGACGCCCATGAGGAACACGAGCGGTGTCAGCAGCGGTACGAACACGGTCTCGAAGTACGGCGGGCCGACCGAGATCTTGCCGAGGTTCATGGCGTCGAGCGCGAGCGGGTAGAGCGTGCCGAGGAGGACCGCACCGCAGGAGACGACGAGCAGCACGTTGTTGCCGAGCAGCAGCGTCTCGCGCGAGAGCAGCGCGAAGCGGGCGCCGAGCCCCACCGAGGGGGCGCGCCACGCGTAGAGCGCCAGCGACGAGCCGATCACGATGACGAGGAAGGCCAGGATGAAGAGGCCGCGCCGCGGATCGGTGGCGAAGGCATGCACCGACGACAGCACGCCCGAGCGGACGAGGAAGGTGCCGAGCAGCGAAAGCGAGAACGCGACGATCGCGAGCAGCACCGTCCAGTTCTTGTAGCTGTTGCGCTTCTCGGTGACAGCGAGCGAATGGATCAGCGCCGTGGCCACCAGCCAGGGCATGAAGGAGGCGTTCTCGACCGGGTCCCAGAACCACCAGCCGCCCCAGCCGAGCTCGTAGTAGGCCCAGCCGCTGCCGAGGGCGATGCCGAGGGTGAGGAAGATCCAGGCCGCGGTGGTCCATGGCCGCGTCCAGCGCGCCCATTGCGCGTCGAGGTTGCCGCCGATCAGCGCCGCGACCGCGAACGCAAAAGCCACCGAGAGGCCGACGTAGCCCATGTAGAGCATCGGCGGGTGGATCACCATGCCCGGGTCCTGCAGCAGCGGGTTGAGGTCGCGGCCCTCGGCCGGCACCGGCAACAGGCGGTCGAAGGGATTCGAGGTGGCGAGCAGGAAGAGCAGGAAGCCGAACGCGAGCCAGCCCATCACTGCGAGGATGCGCGCCATGACCTTCTCCGGCAGATGCTGGCTGAAGGTCGCGACCGCGAACGCCCAAAAGGTGAGCATCAGCAGCCAGAGCAGGATCGAACCCTCGTGGCCGCCCCAGACGGCGGTGATGCGGTAGTGCAGCGGCAGCGTGCTGTTCGAGTTGGAGGCGACGTAGAGCACCGAGAAGTCGTTGCCGACGAAGCTCGCGGCCAGGCAGAGGAATGCGAAGCCGACAAGCACGAACAGGGCGCGCGCGGAAGGCCGCGCCAGCGCCATCCAGTCGCCGCGGTTGCGGTGGGCACCGAGCATCGGCAGCGTGCCCATCACGGCCGAGATGCCGAGCGCGAGCCAAAGCGAGAAGTGACCGAGTTCGGGGATCATTTAAGCGTCTCTGCGAGTTTCGGGTTGCCTTGCTGGGCGCGCTTCAGCGCCTCCGCAGCCTCGGGCGGCATGTAGTTCTCGTCGTGCTTGGCGAGGACCTCGCGGGCGATGAAAACGCCGTCTTTCAGCTGGCCTTGCGCGACCACGCCCTTGCCTTCCTTGAAGAGGTCGGGAAGGATGCCTTCGAAGCGCACGGGAATTTCCTTGGCGGTGTCGGTGACGATGAAGTCGGCTCGGATGCCGTCGCGCTTCAGCGTGCCCTGGCGGACCAGGCCGCCGAGCCGGAAAGTGCGCGCCTCGGGCGCTTCGTGGGCGGCGATCTGCGACGGCGAATAGAAGAAGACGAGGTTGCTCTGGAAGGCGTTGAGGACCAGCGCCGCAGCGGCGCCGACGGCGACGACGACGCCGGCTGCGACCGCCAGCCGCTTGTGGCGCGGCTTCATCGCGAGCCGCCTTCCTCGCTGGCGGCGAGAGCGCGGCGAGCGCGGCCGTGGCGCATCGCGACGAGCACCGGCTCGGCCAACATGAAAGCCGCGGTCACCGCGTAGGCGCCCCACACGTAGAGGCCGTAGCCGCCCATCGCGAAGAAATCGGCAGCGCTGTTCCAGATCATGTCGACAGCCTTTGCCCGGCGCCGATCGGCGATCTGGCGACGCCGGCGGCAGCGCTTTCGACCCAACTCGCGTTCCGCTCGCGCTCGAGCACGATCGCCCGCGCTCGCGTGAAGACGACAGCGAAGGCGTAGGCCCAGAAGGCGAAAGTCATGATCAGCATCGCGAGCAGCATCGTCTTCGCCATTGTCGGCGCTGTCGTGGCGCTGATGCTGGCGCCCTGGTGCAGCGTGTTCCACCACCTCACCGAGAAATAGATGATCGGCACGTTGACGCTGCCGACGATCGCGACCAGAGCGCCGGCACGATCGCCGCGCCGCGGCTCGTCGATGGCGGCGACGATGGCCATGAAGCCGGCGTAGAGGAAGAGCAGGATCAGCTCCGACGTGAGCCGTGCGTCCCACACCCACCAGGTGCCCCAGGTCGGCTTGCCCCAGAGCGCACCGGTCCAGAGGGCGAGGAAGGTGAACATCGCCCCGGTCGGCGCGATCGCACGCGCCACCATCGACGCGAGGCGGGCGTTGAAAGCCCAGCCGATCGCGGCCCAGAACGCCATCACCAGGTACAGCAGCATCGACATCCAGGCCGCCGGCACGTGGATGAAGATGATCCGGTAGGCGTCGCCCTGGGTGGCGTCGGTCGGGGCGCGGAACAAGCCGACGAAGAGGCCGGCCGCGGTGAGCGCGATCGCGGCGGCCCAGAACCATGGTACGAACCGCCCGGCAAGCGGATAAAACCGGGCCGGCGAGGCAAACGCGAAGAAGCGCGGGGAGGTCGTCATGGTCGGGGATTAATACCGATTGTCGGCCCGGCGAGCAGGCCACGGCCGCGCCAGGGTATCCGCTCGCGACCGTCACTCACTGGCGATGCGAAGCGCTGCCGCCGTGGCCAGCGGCGCCAGCAGCGCCATGAAGATGAGCAGGGCGCCGAGCAGCGAATAGTGGCCGCTTGCCGACAAGCCGGCATCGACCTGGGCGACAGCACCCGCACCGAAGATTAGGACGGGAATGCAGAGCGGCACGATGATGAGGATGAGCAGCACGGCGCCGCCGCGCAGACCGAGCGTGAGAGCGGCGCCGAGGCCGCCGAGCAGGCTGAGTACGGGCGTGCCGAGCAGCAGGCTGGCGACGAGCGCGCCGATGGCGGCGGCGCTCATGTCGAACATCAGGCCGAACAGCGGCGCCGCGATGGCGAGCGGCAGGCCGGTGAGCACCCAGTGCGACGCCGCCTTGGCGGCGGCGATGCCGAGCCGCGAACGATCGGCGAGCAGCAGCTGCTCGAGCGAGCCATCGGCGAAGTCGCCGGCGTAGAGCTGCGTCACCGAGAGCATCGCCGCGAGCAGGGCCGAGACCCAGACGACGCCGGGCGCGATCTGCCGCAGCGTCTGCGGCTCGGGGCCGACGCCGAGCGGGAACAGGCTGATGGCGACGGCGAAGAAGGCGAGCGGCAGCAGCACATCGGTGCGGCGCCGCGCGGCTAGGCGCAGGTCGCGCGAGAACAGCGCTGCGAAGGTGCTCGTCATGCCGCGGCGCCGAGCTGCACTTCGACCGGCGCCGGCGCCGCGATCCACAGCGGCAGGTGGCTCGTGAGCACGACGATGCCGCCACGGCCGGCGTGCTCGGTGAGGAGGCCGTCGACGATCGCGACGCCGTCGTCGTCGAGCGCGTCGTAGGGCTCGTCGAGCAGCCACAGCGCCGGTCCGGTCGCGGCGGCGAGGCGGGCGAGGGCGACGCGACGGCGCTGGCCCTGCGAGAGCGTGCGAACCGGGGCATGACGGCGGTGGGCCATGCCGACCCGGGCCAGCGCTGCTTCGACGCGATCGTCGCCGTGCTCGTCGCCATGACCGCCGTCGGCCAGCCGCAGCAGGAAGCGCAACGATTCGGCGGCGCTGAGGTCGTCCTTGAGCGCGTTGGCGTGCGCGAGATAGAGACATGGCCACGACGCCGCCGCACCGCGCCGCTCGATCCGTCCCGCGGCCGGCTTCGACAGTCCGGCGATGGTGCGCAGCAGGGTGGTCTTGCCGCGGCCGTTGGCGCCGCGCAGCCAGGCGATGCTGCCGGCCGCGACCTCGAGGTCGAGGGCGTCGAAGAGGAGGCGCTCGCCGCGCTCGCACGCCACGCCGGTCAGCACCAAGGCAGCGTCGCTGCGCGCTTGTCCCGGGTTGTCAGGTGGTCCTGACACTCTCAATATTCGCTCATGTCGACAGTCAAGCCCAGTCCGTCTCGCGCGGTGCAGGGCGATTCCCGACCGCACGCGATTGTGATCGGTAGCGGTTTCGGTGGCCTCGCTGCAGCGGTGCGGCTGGGGGCCCGCGGCTGGCGTGTCAGCGTCCTCGAAAAGCTCGACGCGCCCGGCGGCCGCGCCTACGTCCATCGCCAGGACGGCTTCACCTTCGACGCCGGCCCGACCGTCATCACCGCGCCGTTCCTGCTCGAGGAACTCTGGGCGCTCGCCGGCAAGCGCCTCGCCGACGACATCGACCTGCGACCGGTGGCGCCGTTCTACCGCGTCGTCTTCGACGACGGCACCACTTTCGACTACAGCGGCGATGCGGTGGCGATGCGCGCCGCGGTGGCGAAGCTGGCGCCCGGCGACGTCGCCGGCTACGAGCGCTTCCTTCGGGCCAGCGAGGCGATTTACAAGGTCGGCTTCGAGCAGCTCGGCAACAAGCCCTTCGACTCGTGGACCGACATGGTGCGCGTCGCTGCCGATCTCGTTCGCCTCGAGGGCTACCGCACGGTCTGGTCGCTGGCGTGCAAGCACGTGCGCGACCCGAAGCTGCGTGTGGTGCTCACCTTCCAGTCACTG
>JAYVNL010000207.1:0-4028 GCA_043758495.1 Rhizobacter sp. | reverse complement strand
ACCAGACCTACCGCGAGCTGCAGGAACTGTCGTTCCGGCACCTGAAGCCGTGGCGCGAAGCGGCGCTCTCGAAGGCAGTGCAGAAGGCGCGCGGCTACCGGCGCGATGTCGTCGACCGGATCCGAAAAGACGTCGAGAAGTCGTTCGTGCAGGCCAGGCTGCCGGCGCAGATCTTCGGCCGCGAGAAGACGATCTTTTCGATCTACTCGAAGATGCGCGAGAAACACCTCACCTTCGCGCAGGTCAACGACATCTTCGGCTTTCGCATCGTCGTCGCCACCCTGCCGGAGTGCTACCTGGCGATGGGCGTGCTGCATCAGCTCATGAAGCCGATGCCCGGCCGCTTCAAGGACTACATCGCGATCCCCAAGGCCAATGGTTACCAGTCGCTGCACACCACGCTCGTGAGCCCGCTCGGCACCGCGGTCGAGTTCCAGATCCGCACCGAGGAAATGCACGCCATCGCCGAGAAGGGCATCGCCGCCCACTGGCTCTACAAAGAGCACGACGACGGCCCGGTCCAGGGCCACGAGGCGCAGCGGCTCGGCGCGCTCTGGCTGCAGTCGCTGATCGACATCCAGGACGAGACCCGCGACGCCGGCGAGTTCCTCGAGCACGTCAAGATCGATCTCTATCCGGACGCCGTCTACGTCTTCACGCCGATGTCGAAGATCCTGGCGCTGCCGCGCGGCGCCACGCCGGTCGACTTCGCCTACGCCATCCACACCGACGTCGGCGACCACTGCGTCGCCGCCAACGTCAACGGCGAGCCGGTGGCGCTGCGGACCGAGCTTAAAAGCGGCGACGTCGTCGAGATCATCGGCGCCGCCAACGCGCGGCCGAACCCGGCTTGGCTGAACTTCGTGTGCACGGGACGAGCGCGCTCGAAGATCCGCCACTACCTGAAGAACATGGAGCAGGAGGAGTCGCGCGACCTCGGCGAGAAGATGCTGGCGCAGGCGATGCGCGCCGAAGGCCTGTCGCTGCCGCCGGAAGACGGCGCCGGCGCTGCCGTCTGGCAGCAGCTGACGCGCTGGACCGGTAGCAGGAACCGCGACGACCTCTTCACCGACATCGGACTCGGCCGCAAGATCGCCAACATCGTGGCCACGCGGCTCACCCGCCTGCTCGCCGAGAGCGGCGTCCGCCCCGACGCGCTGACGCTGACGATGGGCCGCTACGCCGTCGACGATTCGGTGCCGTCGCAGGGCATGGTGCTGATCGACGGCAGCCAGGGCGCCTCGGTGCAGCTGGCGCCGTGCTGCCGGCCGATCCCCGGCGACGCCATCGTCGGCAACCTCGGCCGCGGCGAGGGCCTGCTCGTGCACACCGCCGACTGCAGCGTCGGCAAGCGCCTGCTCGACCGCGATAGCGAGCGCTGGATGGCGGTCGACTGGGCCGAACAGCCGAGCCGTGCCTTCGAAACCGCGGTGTCGCTGCTGGTCAGCAACGGCAAGGGCGTGCTGGCGCAGGTCGCTTCGGCCGTGAGCCATGCCGAGGCCGACATCACGCACATCGACATGAGCGAAGAACGGGCTGCGGAAACGACCGAACTTCGCCTGCTGCTCAGCGTGCGCGATCGCCTGCATCTCGCCGAGGTGATGCGGACATTGAAGCGCTCGCCGGCGGTGCTCCGGGTCGCCCGCGTCAAGCCTTGAGCGGCATGTCATCCTGAGGGCAGCGAAGGATCTCGACGCGACCGACGAGATCCCTCGCTTCGCTCACGATGACAGCGGGGCCGGGTAGTCCACCGCCAGCACCTCGACCTTCTCCAGCCCGCCCGGCGTCAGCAGCTTGACTTCATCGCCGACGCGCGCCTTCAGGAGCGCGCGCGCGATCGGCGAGACCCAGCTGACCTCGCCCTGCGCGGTCTCGGCTTCGTCGACGCCCATGATGCGGATCGTCTTCTCGCCGCCGCGCTCGTCGACGAAGCGAACGCTGGCACCGAAGAAGATCTGCTCGGTGCCATGGTGAAGCGACGGATCGACGACCTCTGCGATGTCGAGCCGCTTGGTCAGGAAGCGGATGCGGCGGTCGATCTCGCGCAGCCGCTTCTTGCCGTAGAGGTAGTCGCCATTCTCGGAACGGTCGCCGTTCTTGGCTGCCCACGACACCGTCTCCACGACCTTCGGCCGCTCGTCGTCGAGGAGGGTCATCAGCTCGGCGCGCAGCCGCTTCCAGCCGGCCGGCGTCATGTAGTTCCTGGCGCCGGCTGGGAGCACGGCGGTCGGCAGTTCGGCATCGTCGCCGAGGTCGTCGTCGCCGTCGGGCTCGCGGGTGAATGCTTTGTTCATGGTGCTCGGCGCAAGTCGTTATCGCCGATGATTGCCGAATCGTCCACCCCCCGTCACCCGAAAGGATTCAGCCATGGCCAGTCTGCCGCGCAAGGTCGCCGTCGTCGTCGGCAGCCTGAGGAAGGAGTCGTTCAGCCGCAAGCTCGCGCTGGCACTGCAGGCCACGGCGCCGGCCGGCCTGGCGCTGGTGATCGCCGAGATCGGCGAGTTGCCCCTCTACAACCAGGACGACGATACCAACCCGCCGGCGCCCTCGGCGGCGTTCAAGCAGAAAATCGCTGCCGCCGACGCGGTGCTCTTCGTCACTCCCGAATACAACCGCTCGGTGCCGGGGGTGCTGAAGAACGCCATCGACATCGCCTCGCGGCCCTACGGAAAAAGCGCGTGGTCGGGCAAGCCGGCCGCCGTCATCAGCGTCTCGCCCGGGGCCATGGGCGGGTTCGGCGCCAACCACCATCTGCGCCAGACGCTGGTTTTCCTCGACATGCCGACGCTGGCGCAGCCCGAGGCCTACATCGGCGGTGCGGGCGAACTCTTTGACGAGTCGGGCGCGATCAAGAAGCCCGAGACGAGACAGTTTCTCGACAGGGTCATGGCTGCGTTCGCGCAGTGGATCGAGAAGACGGCGAAGGTCCCGGCCTGATGCCGCTGCGGCGGCGATGAGCGCGCTGCGCGGCCTGGCCCTGCTGCTGCTCCTGCAGGCCGGGGGCGAGGCGATCACTCATGCGCTGCGACTGCCGTTTCCCGGCCCGGTCGTCGGTCTCGTGATCCTGCTCGTCGCGTTGCAGTGGCAGCCGTTGCGCGAGCCGGTGGCGGCGATCGCCGACCTGCTGCTCGGCCACCTGTCGCTGCTGTTCGTGCCGGTCGGCGTCGGCGTCGTCACCCACCTCGGCCTGCTGGCGCACCACGGCTGGCAGCTGCTCGTCGTCATCGTCGCTTCGACGTGGATCGGCATGGCGGTGACGGCACTCGTGTTGCAGCGCCTGGTTCGCAATCAGCCGTCGCCGTCGACGCACGATGGCTGACTTCGTCCAGCTCTGGGTCTACCTCGCCTCGACGCCGCTGTTCGGGCTGACGGCGACGCTCGTGACCTACGTTGCCGCACACGCCGCCTACGATCGCGTCGGCCGGGCGCCGTGGGCGAATCCGGTGCTGTGGTCGGTGGTCGCGATCGGCGCCGTGCTCGTTGCGACGAAGACGCCCTACCCGAGCTTCTTCGCCGGCGCCCAGTTCGTCCACGTCATGCTCGGGCCGGCGGTGGTCGTCCTCGCGTGGCCGCTCTGGCAGCGCCGCGCCGAGCTGAGGCGGCGCGCCCTGGCGCTCAACGCCGCAGCGCTGGCCGGCGGCCTCGCTGCCGGCGGCAGTGCCGTCGCGATGGCGTGGGCGCTCGGCCTGCCGGTCGACGTGATGCGCTCGCTGGCACCGAAGTCGGTGACGGCGCCGGTCGCGATGGGCATCGCCGAGCGCATCGGCGGCGTGCCGGCGCTGGCTGCGGTGTTCGCGGTGCTCACCGGCATGGTCGGCGCGCTCTCGGCCAAATACCTGTTCGACTGGCTCGGCATCCGCGACTGGTCGGTGCGCGGCTTCGCGCTCGGCACCGCGTCGCACGGCATCGGCGCCGCCCGCGCCCTGCAGGTCGATGCCGACGCCGGCGCCTACGCCGGCATCGCGCTCGGCCTGCAGGTGCTCTGGGCTTCGCTGCTGGTGCCCCTGATCGCCGCCGTCGCGACCTGA
>JAYVNL010000206.1:0-4035 GCA_043758495.1 Rhizobacter sp. | reverse complement strand
TTCGCGTACTTTAAATTCCGTTTTCTGAAGGCACCCCTAAGTGGACCCTGCGGGGTCAGGCTGCCGCTATCTGTCTAGCGAGAGCCCGATGCCAGCCTGACTTTGATGACGTGCGCCTAATGATGGGTCGGACGATGGGTCAGAAATAAAAACAGGCCGCGAAGTCCCGTGTTCGTTACTTGATTGGCGGAGAGGGCGGGATTCGAACCCGCGGGGGGTTATTAGCCCCCACACGCTTTCCAGGCGTGCGACTTAAACCGCTCATCCACCTCTCCGGAGCGCGCGATCTTAGTCGAGGGTGCACTCGGCAGCCCGCTTCAGCCGGGCCGGACGACCGCGCTGCGCGTCAACGCCATTGCCGAAGCGATCAGGCTCGACACCTCGCTGAGGCTGCTCGGCACGATCATCGTGTTGTTCTTCTGCGCGAGCTGCGCGAAGGCCTCGACGGCCTGCTGCGCCACCTTGAGCTGCACCGCCTGTTCGCCACCGGGCTCACGGATCGCCTGGCCCACCTTGCGAAGCGCTTCGGCAGTGGCATCAGCGACCGCGACGATCGCGGCGGCCTCGCCCTGGGCCTTGTTGATCTCGGCCTGGCGCTGCCCCTCAGAGCGCGCGATGAAGGCCTCGCGCTCGCCGGTGGCAATGTTGATCTGCTCCTGCTTCCTGCCTTCCGAGGCCGCGATCAGGGCCCGCTTCTCGCGCTCGGCGGTGATCTGCGCCTGCATCGAGCGCAGGATCTCGGCTGGCGGCGTCAGGTCCTTGATCTCGTAGCGCAGCACCTTGACGCCCCAGTTCGAGGCCGCTTCGTCGAGCGCGCTGACGACGGCGGCGTTGATCTGGTCGCGCTCCTCGAAGGTCTTGTCGAGCTCCATCTTGCCGATCACCGAGCGCAGCAGCGTCTGCGCCAGCTGGGTGATGGCCATGACGTAGTTCGACGAGCCGTAGCTCGCCCGCATCGGATCGGTGACCTGGAAGTAGATGATGCCGTCGACCTGCAACTGGGTGTTGTCGCGGGTGATGCAGACCTGGCTGGGCACGTCGAGCGGCACTTCCTTCAGCGAGTGCTTGTAGGCGACGCGTTCGAGGAAGGGCATCACGAAGCTCAAGCCCGGCGTCAGCGTGCGGTCGTATTTTCCGAGCCGCTCAACGACCCAGGCGTGCTGCTGCGGCACGATCTTGAAGGTCTGGAAGATGAAGATCGCGGCGATGACCGCGATGACGAGGGCGACTTCGGTCATCGAATGCTCCAGGAAAGATTCACAGCGGCGACGGTGCCAGCACGAGCCAGTTGCCTTCGACGGCGGCAACGACGTGCTCGCCGGGCACCGGTGCCGCGCCTGGCTGCAGTCGCGCCACCCAGGTCGAGCCTCGGTATTCGACGCGGGCCGTGCGGTCGCTGCCCCAGGCGAGGACGCGGACGCGCTCGCCGATGTCGAGGTTGACGTCGCGGTTCTGCTCCGACGGCAGGGCAGGGGTCGCGCTACGGCCGCGATGCCAGTGCCATGCCACCGTCGCGCCGCCGCCGACGACAGCGGCAGCCAGCAGTTGCAGAGGTGCCGCGAAGCCGAGGTGCACGGCGACGGCACCGGCGGACAGGCCGAGCGCGATCATCAGCAGATAGAAGGTGCCGGTGGCGAGCTCGGCGGCGACGGCGATGCCGGCGGCGAGCCACCACCACGTTGCAGGAGAGAAGTCCATCGATGCCTCCAGCGGTGCGAACCGCAAGTAAGTGTAGAGCCCTACACTGCGCGCTTTCCGAGCCGCCCACCGAGCCCCGCCGATGCTTCGCTTCCAGTTTCCGATCGTCATCATCGATGAGGACTTCCGCTCCGAGAACACCTCCGGACTCGGCATCCGCGCTCTCGCCGCGGCGATCGAGAAGGAAGGCTTCGAGGTCCTCGGCGCCACCAGCTACGGCGACCTCTCGCAATTCGCGCAGCAGCAAAGCCGCGCCAGCGCCTTCATCCTCTCGATCGACGACGAGGAGTTCACGAGCGGTCCCGAGCTCGACCCGGCGGTGCTGAACCTGCGCAAGTTCATCACCGAGGTGCGCTTCAAGAACTCCGAAGTGCCGATCTATCTTTATAGCGAGACGCGGACCTCGCAGCATCTGCCCAACGACATCCTGCGCGAGCTGCACGGCTTCATCCATATGTTCGAGGACACGCCGGAATTCGTCGCCCGGCACATTATCAGGGAAGCGCGCAGCTATCTCGACGGCGTCGCGCCGCCGTTCTTCAAGGCGCTCGTCGACTACGCGCAGGACGGCTCGTATTCCTGGCACTGCCCCGGTCACTCGGGCGGCGTCGCCTTCCTGAAGAGCCCGGTCGGCCGCATGTTCCACCAGTTCTTCGGCGAGAACATGCTGCGCGCCGACGTGTGCAACTCCGTCGACGAGCTCGGCCAGCTGCTCGACCACACCGGCCCGGTCGCGGCCAGCGAACGCAATGCGGCGCGCATCTTCAACGCCGACTACTGCTTCTTCGTCACCAACGGCACGAGCACGTCGAACAAGATGGTCTGGCACCACACGGTGGCGCCGGGCGACGTGGTGGTGGTCGACCGCAACTGTCACAAGTCGATCCTGCACGCGATCATCATGACCGGCTCGATCCCGGTCTTCCTGCCGCCGACGCGCAACCAATACGGGATCATCGGCCCGATCGCGCAGAGCGAGTTCACCAAGGAGGCGATCCAGCGCAAGATCGCCGCCAATCCGCTGCTGAAGGGCGTCGACCCGAAGAAGGTCAAACCGCGCATCCTCACGCTCACGCAGAGCACCTACGACGGCGTGCTCTACAACACCGAAACCATCAAGCACGCGCTCGACGGCTACATCGACACGATGCATTTCGACGAAGCCTGGCTGCCGCACGCGGCGTTCCACCGCTTCTACGGCACCTTCCACGCGATGGGCAAGAACCGGCCGCGCCCGAACAACCAGATCGTGTTCGCGACGCAGTCGACCCACAAGCTGCTTGCCGGCATCAGCCAGGCCTCGCAAGTGCTGGTGCAGGATGCGAAGAAGAGGAAGCTCGACCCGCACCTCTTCAACGAGGCCTACCTCATGCACAGCTCGACGAGCCCGCAGTACGCGATCATCGCGAGCTGCGACGTCTCGGCAGCGATGATGGAAGCACCCGGCGGCCGGGCGCTGGTGGAAGAGAGCATCGACGAGTCGCTCGACTTCCGCCGCGCCATGCGCAAGGTCGACAAGGAGTACGGCAAGGACTGGTGGTTCAAGGTCTGGGGCCCCGAGAAGCTCGTCGCCGAAGGCACCATCGGCACCAGCGCCGACTGGATGCTCAAGGCCAACGCCAAGTGGCACGGATTCGGTAACCTGGCCGAAGGCTTCAACCTGCTCGATCCCATCAAGTGCACGCTGATCACGCCGGGGCTCGACATGTCGGGCAAGTTCGCGAAGACGGGAATCCCGGCGTCGATCGTCACCAAGTACCTCGTCGATCACGGCGTGGTGGTCGAAAAGACCGGGCTCTACTCGTTCTTCATCATGTTCACGATCGGTATCACCAAGGGTCGCTGGAACACGCTGCTCACGGCGCTGCAGCAGTTCAAGGACGACTGGGATCGCAACCAGCCGTGCTGGAAGGTGATGCCGGAGTTCACGGCGGCGCATCCGAAGTACGAGCGCATCGGCCTGCGCGACCTGTCGCAGAGCATTCACGAGTTCTACGCCAAGGGCAACATCGCCCGCCTGGTCACCGACATGTACACCGACCAGATCGAGCCGGCCATGAAGCCGAGCGACGCCTTCGCCTGCATTGCCCACGGCAAGACCGAGCGCGTCGAGATCGATAGGCTCGAAGGCCGCGTCTCGACGACGCTGCTCACCCCTTACCCGCCCGGCATCCCGCTGCTCATCCCGGGCGAGAAGTTCAACAAGCGGATCGTCGACTACCTCCGCTTCACGCGGTCGTTCAACAACGCCTTTCCGGGCTTCGACACCGACGTGCACGGCCTCATATCGATGGCCGAGATGCAGGGTGTCGGGGTCGAGGCCGGAAAATACTTCGT
>JAYVNL010000205.1:0-4056 GCA_043758495.1 Rhizobacter sp. | reverse complement strand
CGCCTTCGCCGTCGCCGACGAGTTGCGTCGCCTGCGCATGGCGCGCGGCGAGCGGCCCGCCGGCTACAAGATCGGCTTCACCAACCGTGGCATCTGGGATCGCTACGGCGTGCATGCGCCGATCTGGGGGCCGGTGTGGGACAGCACCGTCGAGCATCTCCAGGACAGCGAGTTCTCGGTATCGCTCGCGCCGTTCTCGCAGCCGCGCCTCGAGCCGGAGATCATGTTCGCCTTCGCGCGCGCGCCGCGCGCTGGCATGAGCGAACCCGAATTGGCCGACTGCATCGAATGGGTCGCGCATGGCTACGAGATCGTGCACACGCACTTCGCGGACTGGCGATTCAAGGCCTCCGACACAGTCGCTGACTTCGCCTTGCACGGCCGATTGTTCGTCGGCCGCCCGGTGCCGATGGCATCGTTCGCCGACCCGGCGCGAGAGCTCGCCGCCATCCACGTCGAGCTGATGCGCGACGGCTCGACGATCGACGAAGGCGTGAGCAGCATCGTCCTCGACGGCCCGCTCACGGCACTGCGCCTGTGGGTCGACGCGATGGCGGCGCAGCGCGAGCAGTGGCCGATCGTGGCGGGCGATATCGTCACCACGGGCACCATCACCGACGCCGCGCCCATGTTGCCGGGCCAGCGCTTCGAGACACGCCTGAGCGACCCCCGACTCCCGGGAGTCACGCTGCGTACCGAGGCCTGACGCGGCCCGACACCCGACTAGAATGCCGGGTTCGGCGCAAACCCGCCGAAGCGACCGACCGGAGAGGTGGCAGAGTGGTCGAATGCGCCAGACTCGAAATCTGGTTTACGGTTCGCCGTAACGTGGGTTCGAATCCCACCCTCTCCACCAAAGGCACGTCCCAGCAAGTCCAAGGACGTTCGCTAAATCCCTGATTTCACATAGGTTTTACGGCGCGGCTTGTCCGACACCGGCTTCCAGCTTACCGTTCCAGCTCCATTCCAAAGGTGAGCTCAACGGTGGGAGTTTTCAGGACTCGAAACCCGTTTGCGTCCGGGTTAACGCCAGCTGTAACGCTATTAGTGGGAGACGAATCCCGCCTAGGCGTTCCGGGGAGCGGTGCATGCCCAAGGTAGCCCGGCCACTGACCGCGAACGAGGTCGATGGCCTTGTATCGCCGGGGCTCCATGCCGTGGGAACGGTTCCAGGGCTCTATCTGCGGGTGCTGCCGCCGTCCGCTTCGGCGAAAGTGTGGGCCCTCCGATTCTTCGTCAACGGAAAGCGCCGCGAGCTCGGGCTGGGCGGCTATCCGGCGGTGAGCGTCGAGGAGGCGTTGGCATCCGCGCGCGATCGACGCCAGGCGGCGCTCGAAGGCCAGGATCCAGCGATCGACCGGCTCCATGCTCAGGCGCTACCTTCGACGTCGTCCAGGCCGGTCACTTTCGCGCAGGCCGCGGAGGCCTACATCGCGGTGTATTCGGCCGGCTGGAAGCATCCGTTGCAGGCCTCGCAGTGGCGTCGCTCGCTCGAGCTTCATGCCTATCCGAAGATCGGCGAGCTCGACGTCCTGGCGATCGGCATCGCCGAGGTGCTCAGGGTGCTGGAGCCGATCTGGCACGCGAAGACGGAGACGGCTTCGAAGGTGCGCGGCAGGATCGAGCTGATCCTGGCGTGGGCATATCAGCGCAGCGAGACTGATCGGCTGAATCCGGCGCGATGGCAAGGGCATCTCGATACGCAGCTCCCGGCCCGCGGAAGGATTGCGGTCCCTCGTCACCACGCAGCGCTGGCCGTGGCCGAGATGCCGCGCTTCATGAAAGCGCTGGCCAAGATTGAAGGCGGTGGGGCTCGGGCTTTGGAGTTCGCGATCCTTACCGCCGCGCGGCCGGGAGAAGCGCGTCTGGCGAGATGGCCGGAGATCGACTTCGCGTCCAGGACCTGGATCGTTCCAGCGGCCCGCATGAAGGGCGGGCGACAGCACCGGGTACCGCTGAGTTCCGCCGCCATCGCGCTGCTCGAATCCACTCTGCTGGTTGACCGGGACGACTTGATCTTCCAGTCGACGCAGGGCGGTGGCGGAGCGGTATCGAACATGACGCTGCTCAAGGTCTGTCACCGGATGGGCGAGAACTGCGTGCCGCATGGGTTCCGGTCGACGTTTCGCGACTGGTGCGCGGAATGCACGGACGTCGCTCCGGAAGTTGCCGAGATGTCGCTTTCGCATGCGGTCGGCAATGCCGTCGAGGCGGCCTATCGGCGCGGCGACTTGCTGGAGAAGCGTCGGTCTCTGATGGAAGCGTGGTCCACGTTCCTGGCCGCAAGAACTGGTGCGCCAGCGGCGACGCTGTCCGGGCCGCGTCGAGTTACCCGGAGTTGACATGCCCAGGTCTGCCAAGGCGCTCACGGCCCTCGAAGTCAATCGGCTGAGTACTCCCGGGCTGCATGCCGTCGGCGGTGTGCCTGGCCTCTGCTTTCGGGTACTTCCGCCGCCTTCGGCGAGCAGGAGTTGGTCTCTTCGGATACTCATCGCCGGCGCGCGACGTGAAATCGGCCTGGGCGGGTACCCACGGGTGTCGCTCGCCGAAGCTCGCGAAGCAGCGCGGATCAAGCGGAATATGGTCTGCGATGGCGTCGACCCAATTCTTGAGAAGCGTGCCGCCGAGAGCGCGCGACGGGCCGCGACGACGAAAAAGATGACCTTTGCCGAAGCCGCAGACAGGTACATCGCCATTCAGGAGCCGGGCTGGCGCAACGCAAAGCATGCGTGGCAATGGCGCAATTCGCTCGACAAGTACGTAATCCCGAAGATCGGGCGCATGGATGTCGGCGACATCGGCATCACCCAGGTGCTGAGCGTGCTGGAGCCCATCTGGACCACGACGACCGAGACCGCCTCGCGCGTTCGCGGGCGAATCGAGATGATTCTGGCGTGGGCCGACAAGCGGGCTGAGCGCGAGCGGCTCAACCCGGCGCGCTGGCGCGGGCACCTCGACACCCAGTTGCCGCGGCCCTCGAAGGTCGCGCGGCCGAAGCACCACAAGGCGTTGTCGCTTGCGGAGATGCCACTCTTCATCACTTGCCTGCGCGACCAGGACAGCATGGCGGCGCGGGCCCTGGAGTTCGCCATCTTGACGGCGGCGCGCTCCGGCGAGGTGCGCCACGCGACTTGGGCCGAGGTGGACCTGGTCTCGAAGGTTTGGACCATTCCGGCGGAGCGGATGAAGGGCGGACGCGAGCACCGGGTGCCGTTGAGCGACGCGGCCATGGCGTTGCTCGGGTCTATTCCACGGATCGAAGGTGACGACGTGATCTTTCAGTCGCCGCGGTGCGGCCCGTTGAACGACTCGGCGCTGGTCGGCGCGTGTCGACGCATCGGCACGGACTGCGTGCCGCACGGCTTCCGGTCGACATTTCGTGACTGGTGCGCCGAGCACACGAACGTATCGCGCGAGGTCGCAGAGATGGCGCTCGCCCATGCCATCGGCAATGAAGTGGAAGCCGCGTACCGGCGAGGCGATCTGTTCGAGAAACGTCGTGTGCTGATTGACGAGTGGGCGGCCTTCTGCGAGCGCGACGATCGCCGGCTCGGAAGCTTGCAGCCATTACCGGCAATGGCTGCCCAGGACAGCTCAATCGTGCCGTAGCTCGTAGCTCGGTTAGCCGGGGACTGAATTCGGCGAAGCAGTCAATCGCCACTGCCAGCGATCGGCAGCGACCCACTCCGGGCAGGCCTTAGGCGGCCAGAAACGGAGCTCGCGATCGACTGAGCGGACGAAGGACTGCTACAGACTGGCTGCCGACCTTCGGGTCCGGCTGACGAATGACCGCTGCCGGAGCGACCCGACGTTGACCGTCTTGCCGGGGGGACGGTGCGCATCTGAACCGATCCTTGAATGTCGAGCTACGGATTCGCGCTATCCGGCCGCCTGCTCGCCCCTACCAGCGGCCGCTCTCGCGGGCGGTCAACTGGCACTTTTGACCCTCTGCTGCCGTTCGCGAAGTCAGTCCGGTCGCCGGTGACCGGACGCTTGACCAACAGGTACGTCAACTTCAGCGCCATGAATTTGTTGACCGAAGGCACTGTCCAAGCA
>JAYVNL010000204.1:0-4073 GCA_043758495.1 Rhizobacter sp. | reverse complement strand
GGCGTCGCGGGCCTTGCAGATGCCGCTTCCGTGGGTGTTCGACTGGAGCGCGCTGCAGACCATCGACGCCGAGGCCAGCGGCCGCCTCTCGGAGCTCTTCCGGAGCTGGATCCCGCAGGATCTCGACATGCGCTGGCTGTCGGGCGAGCGCCTTTTCACGACTTTGCAGGAAGCCGCGCCCACCGGCGTTCGCGATGCCGACCCGGCGTTCTGGCAGGTTCGCCTCGATGCCCTGCGCATGGCCAACCGCCCCGACCAGTTCGACGAGGCAGCCATCGACTATTGCGTCACCTACGAGGTGTCGCCGCCTTCGTGGGAAGCGGCGCGCTGCGTTGTTCGCATCACCGGCTCGAACCAGGGCACGACGCAGCCGCCGCTCTCGGTGGTGAGCGACGTGTCGACAAGCTTCGAGGAATCGCAGATCGCCGATGCCTCGGGCATCGTCCAGGTCGGCACCGTCGAGCTCTCGGGTCAGCTCGTGGGCGATATTGCGGCCACGTTGACGAAGATGGACAGCGAACTCGGCACGGCCAAGATCGTCAACGTGTCGTGCGCACGCCTGATCCGCGTCGACTTCATCGCCGCCGGCGACCTTCTCAACTGGGTGCTGGCGCGGCGCGCCGAAAACCGCACGGTCAGTTTCGTCGATGCCCACCGCATGGTTGCGCTCTTCTTCGGCGCCATGGGCATCAACGAGCACGCCAACGTCAAGGTGCGCACGGTCTAGGCTCACGGTTGATTCTTTCCGTCGGGCCACAATCCGCCCCGATGGACACTTATCACGGAACGACGATCGTCAGCGTCCGCCGCGGCAACATCGTGGCGCTGGGCGGCGATGGACAGGTGACGATCGGCAACACGGTCGCCAAGTCGACTGCGAAGAAGGTCAGGAAGCTTCACCACGACCGCGTCCTCGCCGGCTTCGCCGGTGCCACGGCCGACGCCTTCACCCTGTTCGAGCGTTTCGAAGCCAAGCTCGAGAAACACCAGGGTCATTTGATCCGCTCGGCGATCGAGCTCACCAAGGACTGGCGCACCGACCGCGTTTTGCGCCGGCTGGAAGCGATGCTGGCGGTCGCCGATCACGAGTCGTCGCTCGTCATCACCGGCAACGGCGATGTCCTCGAGCCGGAGTACGGCATCGTCGCCATCGGCTCGGGCGGCGCGTTTGCGAGCGCGGCGGCGCGGGCGCTGCTGCAGCACACCGACATGGCGCCGAAGGACATCGTCAAGCGCTCGCTCGAGATCGCCGGCGATCTGTGCATCTACACGAACCAGAACCACACGATCGAAACGCTCGAATGAAGTCTTCCATGACGCCGCAGGAGATCGTCTCCGAGCTCGACCGCCACATCGTCGGCCAGCGCGGCGCCAAGCGCGCCGTTGCGATCGCGCTGCGCAACCGCTGGCGGCGCCAGCAGGTCGACGAAGCGATGCGCGGCGAGATCACGCCGAAGAACATCCTCATGATCGGGCCGACGGGCGTCGGCAAGACCGAGATCGCGCGTCGTCTGGCTCGGCTGGCCGACGCGCCCTTCATCAAGGTCGAGGCGACCAAGTTCACCGAAGTCGGCTACGTCGGCAAGGATGTCGATTCCATCATCCGCGACCTCGTCGACATGGCCGTCAAGCAGGAGCGCGAGACCGCCATGAAGCGCCAGCGCGCGCGCGCCGAAGACGCCGCCGAGGAGCGCATCCTCGAGGTCATCGTGCCGGGCACGCGCAGCGAGCTCGGCCTGGCGCCGTCGCCCTCGGCCGACAACACGGCGCGCCAGGTCATGAGAAAGCGCCTGCGCGAAGGCTCGCTCGCCGACAAGGAGATCGAGATCGAGGTGTCGGAAGCGAAGCCGTCGATGGAGATCATGGGCCCGGCCGGCATGGAGGAGATGACCGAGCAGATGCGAAGCCTGTTCGCCAACCTCGGCGGCCAGAAGAAGAAGGCGCGCAAGATGAAGGTCGCCGAGGCGCAGAAGATCCTCGTCGACGAAGAGGCGGCCAAGCTCGTCAACGACGACGACATCAAGGCCAGCGCGCTCGCCAATGCCGAGCAGAACGGCATCGTCTTCATCGACGAAATCGACAAGGTCACTTCGCGCTCCGATTCGCATGGTGCCGACGTGTCGCGCCAGGGCGTGCAGCGCGATCTGCTGCCGCTCGTCGAGGGCACGACGGTCACGACCAAGTACGGCCTCGTCAAGACCGATCACATGCTCTTCATTGCCTCGGGCGCGTTCCACCTCACCAAGCCGAGCGACTTGATTCCCGAGCTACAGGGGCGCTTTCCGATCCGCGTCGAACTCGGCTCGCTCTCGGTCGACGACTTCGAGGCGATCCTCACGCAAACACACGCCAGCCTCGTCAAGCAGTACACGCTTCTGCTCGCCACCGAAGGCGTGGCGCTGGAGCTGGCACCGGAAGCGATCCGGCGACTGGCGCAGATCGCCTTCGACGTCAACGAGCGCACCGAGAACATCGGCGCCCGCCGCCTGTCGACGGTGATGGAGCGGCTGCTCGACGAGGTGAGCTTCGACGCCCCGAACCGCGGCGGCCAGACGGTGCGCATCGACGCCGCGGCGGTCGACGCGAAGCTCGCCGACCTGGCAAAGAACGAGGACCTGTCCCGCTACATTCTCTGAGCGCGGCTCAGAGGACCAGCTTCTTCGCCTGCAGGTGCAGCAGCCCTTCGAAGATCAGCGTCTCGACGGTCTCGAACGGCAGGTCGGTGATCGACGCCAGCTTCACCGCTGCGCCGCCGCTCATGATCAGCGCCGGCGCCTGGCCGCAGCGCTGCATGAGCTTGCGGTGCATGCGCTCGATGGCGCCGGCGATGGCGTCGGAGCCGCCGCTCATCAGCGCGTCGCTGGTGTTGGTCGGGAAGTCGACCGCCTCGCCGGTCGGTGCCTTCAGTCCGGCGGTGCCCATTTCGAGGGCGCGCAGCATCAGCCCGAAGCCGGGCAGGATGAGGCCGCCGAGAAAGCGCCCGCTTTCGTCGAGCGCGTCGACGGTGACCGCGGTGCCGACCATCACCACCAGCGCCGGCCGCGCCGGCCCGTGCGCGAGGACGCGCTGGCGGGCGGCGATGAGTGCGACCCAGCGGTCGACGCCGAGCCGGTTCGGATGGTCGTAGCCGTTGCCGACGCCGCATGCCGAAGCCGTGCTCACGACCCAGCGCGGCTCGAGATCCCAGAGTTCGAGCTGCGCTTCGGTGCGGCGGCGGATCGCTTCGCCGGCGACGATGCTGCCGAGCATCGTCGAAGGCGAAGGCAGCTCGCGCCACTCGCCCTCGGCGAGATCGTCGATGGCCTCGAGGAAGACAGCGCCCTGGTGCAGCAGCGTCGCGCCGGGCTTCGGCGCGGCGTAGAGCGCCCACTTGAGTCGGGTGTTGCCGACGTCGATGGCGAGAAAGCTCATGCCGCTGGGCACGCGTTTGTAGGCTCCGGCCTCAGGTCATCTTTCCGGACGACGGCTGCACCTCGCAGCCGCTGATCCGCCACGACCTGTCAGGCTGGCGCTCGAGCCGGTAGGTCGCGAGCCAGAGGTCGCCGCTCGAGTCGGTGAGGTGAACGCCCTGCACGAGCTGGCCCTGCACCCACTCCGGGTTGAGGAAGGTCACGCTCTGCGGCCGATAGACCACCGGGTAGCCGCCGCGCACCATGGCCATGAACTGATCGGGCGAGCCGAACATCTCTCGGATCGACGGCGCCGCGTACGAGAAGGCACGCTTGGCATCGTCGGCCGCGAAGGCGTCGAGCTGGGCCGTGACGATGGTGCGCACGGCCCGCGTATCGGCCGCCGACGCGGGTTCGGCGCGGGCCGCCGCGGCCGTCGACAGCGCCAGCAGCGCGGCCAGCGACCAGGCAAGAAAGAAGGCAGGGCGGACGGCGTTACGGTTCATGGCGGCTCCTCATCGGTGGCCGATCATGCAGCTTTTGCCGGCCGGCGTCGCGGCGGACCCCCGGCGCTACACTGGCAATTGACGTATACGTCAATCGGCATCTTGCCGAGAAGCAGCGGAGACGACTCGTGGCGAAGAAGACCAGCCCCAGCCTGACCGACTACCAGGTCAGCGCCGC
>JAYVNL010000203.1:0-4090 GCA_043758495.1 Rhizobacter sp. | reverse complement strand
CAGCAGGGCCGTCATGCGCGCACGGCCAGCGCTGCCCGGCGCGAGTTCAGGCGCTGGCCTTGGCCGGCGCCGACAGCAGGCCGGTGCAGGTGGCACGCTCGCCGTCGCTCAGGCGCGGCGTGGCGCACAGCGCATCGAGACGGACCTGCAGGCGGGCGATCGCGTCGCGGTGTTGGCCGCTCTTGCTCCACGCCTGCAGCTTGCCGCCCACGCGCGCCAGCGACCGGCCGCTGCGCTGGTAGAAGGCGTCGGGGTGGCTGGCGGCTTCGCTGAAGAGCTGGGCCGCGGTCTGCTCGATCGCGGTCTCGTCGGTCGGTGCCAGCTCGACCAGCGCGGCCACGTAACTGGCGCCCCACTGCAGCCGCGTCGCCGGGCCTTCGCTCGTCTCGAAGGCCTGCCGCGACCAGTCGAGCGCTGCGGCCTTGTCGCCGCGCTTCTTCGCGTTGGCGGCGAGCTCCGACATCAGGTAGTACGGCGAGTGGCTCTTCGCGAGGTTGGCCTTCAGCAAGGTGTCGGATTCGGCAACGAGACCGGCGCGCTCGAGCAGATCGGCGGCGGCCGTGATCACGGCCTGCCGCTCGTAACCGTCGGTGATCTCGCGGGCGGCGCGCGCGACCTGCTCGCGGACGTCGGCGACGAGGGCGGGTGGCAAGGCAGCGCGCGCGACCGTCGGCGCGGCGGTCTTGCTGCCGTCGGCGTCGGGCTCGTCGATGCGCGCCAGGTCGACCTGCGCGATCAGCGCCTGCATGCGGTCGGCGCGCGACAGCGCGGTGTCGGCTTCGAGGCGCTTGAGCGCAGCGTCGAAGCGCGCGAGCAGGCGGCCGCGCACGGGGGTCGCTTTCGCGGTCAGCGCCCGCACGATCTCGGCTGCGGCATTGGTGAGCAGGTCCGTCTGCTCGCGCGAGCGGGTGGCGTCGTCGAGCAGCGCCAGAACGCTGGCTTGCGCGCCCGCGTCGCGCGCGGGCGGGACCGACGCCGTCGCCTTGGCGTCGTAGGCGGCGAGCGCCTTCAGGCGCAGGCGCATCGCGAGCTCGGGCGCGTCGGCGGGGCAAGCGGCGGCGAGGGCGGCCAGCGTCGCCGGCAGACGGTCCTTGGCGACGAGCTGCTGCTGGTCGGTGTCGAACGAATAGAAGGCGAGCAACCGCCAGTCGCTGGCAGTGAGGCCCTTGCCGCCGGCGAGCGCGTCGGCGAGCACGGCCTTGACGGGTCGCGCCGCGTTCATGCCCAGCGTCATCACCTCGGTGTAGCGGACCGGCTCGACCTCGCCGGGCAGTCGCGTCACTTCGACGCCGGCCGGATTGAACAGCACCATCGTCGGGTAGCCGCTCACCTGGAAGCGGGCGCCGATCTTCTGTGCGCCGGGGCTGTCGCCATCGACGTAGACCAGCACGAAGGCGCGTGTGCGCTCGATGAAGTCCTGGCGGTTGAAGAGCGTCGCCTTGACCCGGTTGCACAGCGGGCACCAATTGGCGCCCCAGTAGACGAAGACCGGCTTCGCTTCGGCTTTCGCGGCAGCGAAGGCGGCGTCGACTTCGGCGTCGCTGGCGGCATGGCGCCAGGCGATGCCGCCGTCGCGGTGCGCGACGGCAGGCACCGGCGCCGAAGCCACGACGATGACGGGCGCGGTCTCGTCGTTCTTCGAGCAGGCGCCGAGCAGCGCCGTCGCGGCCGACAGCGTGGCGACGCAGAAAACGCGGGCAAAGGTCAACGTCGTTTTCATCGGGCCGCCATGATGCACCCGATCAATCGACCGGTGCCGGCGCTTCGCGCACCGGGTCGCGGGGTGCCGACGTGAACTGCGCGAGAGCGACGCCGGCGAGCGTGAGCGCGGCACCGCCGATCTTCACGGCCGAGTAGCGCTCGCCCGTCATCGCCCATGCCACCAGGCCGGCCACCGGCGGCATCAGGTACATGAGCGGCGCCGTGCGGGCGACGCCGCGAACGCCGTTGACCCAGCCCCAGACCAGCCAGCCGAGGAAGGCCGAGATGATCACCGAATAGAAGGTGCCGGCCCAGATCGCCGGCGACACTTCACCCCAGGCGACGCCGAGCCCGGCAGGCAGGCTGAAGGCCACCACCGGGGCGCTGCCGAGCAGCACCGCGTAGGTCATGACGGTGACGCCGCCGAGCCGCTCAATGAGCGGCTTCGACGCCACCGTGTAATACGAGAAGAACGACGCCGCCACGAGCAGCACAAGGTCGCCGGCACCGGCCTGCCAATGACCGCCGAACAGCTTGTCGGACAGGAACGCGAGAACACCGAAGCAGGCCACGGTGACGCCGGCGACCGAGCCGCGTGTCAACCTCTCGTGGCCATGCCAGTGCAGGATGAGGAGCGTGAAGACCGGGCCGCAGGCGAGGATGAGCGAGCTCGAGAACGCCGTCGACCAGTGGATGCCGTAGGTGACGAGGCCGACGTGCAGCAGGTGACCGACGAGACCGAGCCGGAGCAGCATCCAGCCATCGGCGCGCGAGACGCGCGGCCACTTCAGGCCGAAGCGCAAGCAGAGCAGCGCCGCGGCAGCGACCGGCATGATCAGGTAGCGCACGAACAGGAAGCCGCCCGGCGACAGGGCCTGGAAGATGGCCTTCTGCACGGTGAAGTTGGCGCCCCAGATGAGGATGAGCGCGAGCGCCGCGGCGAGCGCCCTGCGCGAGTCCAGGTTCGCCTGGCGGGAGCGGTCGGCGGTCACGCGTCGGGGTCACCGAGCGCGAACTGGGCGTCGTCGAGCCGCCAGCCGTCGACCGGCGTCGCGCGGGCCAGCGCCATCCAGAGCGCGAAGTCCATCAGCCGATGCCGGCGCGGCGCCGGCCGCGCGACGCTGAACGTGGTCGCGCCGGCGATGAGCACGCCGCATTCCGGCGGGACCTCGTCGGCATCGGCGATGCCTTCCTGGATCACGTACCAGCACTCGCCGCCGAGTTGCAGGTAGGCCTCGCGCTTGCAGGCGCGGCGCAGGTCGGCGAGCAGGTCGGCGCGCCGGACCTTGACCTCGTGGACGATCGGCAGCGCATAGGCCTCGACAGTGGTGTGCCGGATCGAGAACACGTCGGGCATCGCCATCGTCCAGCCGCTGGCGACCCGGGCACGCACCGCGAGGCCGCGCCAGGCCAGGCGACCGGCACGCGTCATCTCGCGGGCGACGCGCCCGACCAGCGCCTCGTGCGGGTCGCGGCGGGCGCGGTTCTTCGCCAGTGTCTCGGCCAGCGCCGCGATGCCCGAAGCGGTGACGCGCAACGTCTCATGGCCGTGCGGGCCGCGCTCGCGCTCGAGGAGACCGGCCGCGAGCAGTTCGATCTCGACGCCGTCCTGGCACGGCCAGCCGGCCGAGCGGTAGACCTCGCGCAGGCGCCGCCGGTGGACGACGCCGAGGGCGGGCGCGGGGCCGGGCAAAGGGGAAACGTCGAGCATCTCGAGGGGTCGGCCGCTCGTTCGGCGGCAACGTTAGGATCGGTCCGACTCTGCCACAACGCCCGTCGCCATGATCACCCGCACCCGCCTCCGTCTCCTCGCCGCCATCGCGGCGCTCGCTGTCGCCACGGTTGCCGCAGCGGCCGACCCGAAGGTGCTCAACGTCTACAACTGGTCCGACTACATCGCCGACGACACCCTCAAGAACTTCGAGAAAGAGACCGGCATCAAGGTCAACTACGACAACTACGACACCAACGAGGTCCTGCACGCCAAGCTGGTCGCCGGCCAGACCGGATACGACTTGGTGGTGCCCGGCGCGCACTTCGCGAAGACGCAGATCGAAGGCGGCCTGCTGCAGAAGCTCGACCGCTCCAAGCTCACGAACTGGAGCAACCTCGACCTGGCGCTGCTCAAGCAACTCGGCAACGTCGACCCCGGCAACCAGTATCTGGTCGACTGGCTGTGGGGCTACGTGACCATCGGCATCAACGTGCCCAAGGTCAAGGCCGCGCTGGGCGACTTGCCGATGCCCGACAACGCCTGGAGCCTCATCTTCGATCCGAAGTACGCGGCCAGGCTCAAGGGCTGCGGCGTCAACTTTCTCGACTCGGCGTCGGAAGTGCTGCCCGTGGCGATGCTCTATGTCGGCAAGCCCGCCTACAGCACGAACCCGGC
>JAYVNL010000202.1:0-4095 GCA_043758495.1 Rhizobacter sp. | reverse complement strand
CATGCTCGGAATTGGCCCCAATCCTGAACGCGATAAAGGCTGCCAGGGACATTCCGTTTAAGACCGGATCCGGCGCGTCACGCATCATCCAAAACGTGTTTGCGAGACCGTAGTAGATGATCGAAGCCGTCGTGCGGATTTCAATCCTCTCGTGACCAGCCATCACAGTGGTGAGTTCTTCGGTCTGCTCATCGATCTCCTCGCTTCGTACCCTACCCGTAGCGAAGCCCACTGCTGTTAGACCCTTCAGCAACGGGGACCCGCTCATGCCGGCAGGAATCGGGAAATTGAGCTCGATGCGAGGCATGGCCGCAGTCGCGTGCCCCTTGAGGATGCGCATCTCGATGCCCTTGCCGAGAACCTGATGACTGGGAAAACCGACAACGGTCAGATCAGTGCCGGGGTCGATTCGTATGTCGGAGGTCGCAAAGAACTTCGTTGTGGGGAGATTGACGCTAAAAAGCGCGACATCGAACGCTTCGAATACAGCCCACTTAGTAATCCAAGCCGCCCCCTCTTCGCCGTCGATCATGACCCAAGCGATCAGTTTTCGGTCGGGACCAAGATCGCTTTGTTTCGGCAAAACGTGCGCCGCCGTGATGGCATCGCCAATAGGAGAACCGTAGAACCCCGTCCCCAAATACCGCCTCGTACTGAGGTCGAAAGTGTTGTCGACAACCGTGACTTCGAAGATCGGAAACAGGTAGTCGCGTGCGTCTGAAAAGATGACATCGGGCATGCAGGAAGCTTAAGCGCTCGCGTCGATGGTCCATAGGGCGAAGCAGACGGGCTTGGCCGATCTGAGCGCCAACCCGGGATGACCCGTGGGAGCACGTTCGAATCCCGCTCCGGATTCGAATCTGATGTCCCGGGACAGAACCGGGACGAGCGACCAGAGGCGCCGGAGAGCAAGCATTGGCGCGGCGCTTGACAGACTCCGGCTCCGCCAGGACGACCCCCCCCCCACCAAGGTGCACGACAGTGCGGCGACGGTGCAGCGGCAACGTCCTGAGTCGGCGGACGGCGACGAGAAAAGCGGTTCGTTTCGCTCGCGAGGGCCGCCCGACTACGGCGAGCGCGCCGTCGAGCCAGATCGGATCACGAATCCGCTTTCACGGAGCGTCTCTGCGCCGCCGAGGGTAGCGCCGCCCGCGGCCGGCCCATGCTCGGCACGCAATACCTCGATCGCCTCGGCATGCGCGACAGGACAACGGTGCACGGCCTCCGCCGCGCTATGTTCTCGACCCTGCGAACGAGACCGGCGCAGCGCGCCCCGACGTCTTCGAGGCGCTGCTCAGCGCACGAAGAGAAGAACCGCGTGCGCCGCTGACGATCCGGGTGGACCGACTTGCGGCAGCGCATCGCGCGATGACATACTCAGCCGCCAGGAGGCCTTGTCCATGCTGCCCGATGTCGATTCACTGGCGCTCTTCGTCCGTGCGGCCGAGTTGCGAAGCTTGAGCAAGGCGGCCGAGGCCTCGCACATCGGCGTTGCCGCGGCGAGTCGGCGCATTGCGCTGCTCGAACATCACTTTCAGACGTCGCTGCTCACGCGCTCACCGCAGGGCGTCGAGCCGACGGTTGCCGGGACGTCGCTGCTTGGCTACGCCAAGACGCTGCTCGTGCAGCTGAACCAGATCAACGCCGCGATGAGCGACCACGCGGCCGGCCGCCGTGGCGGGTTGCGCATCCTGGCCAATACTTCGGCGATGGCGGAATCGCTGCCCCAGGACCTGGCATCGTTTTCCAAGGTGCACCCGAACATCCGGCTGATCGTCGAGGAGCGCTGGAGTGTCGAGATCGTCCACAACCTGCTTGCTGGCGAGGGCGACATCGGGGTCGTGATGGAGGGCGTCTCGACCGAGGGCCTGCACGCCAACGCCTACCGCAGCGACCTCCTTTGCATCATCGCGCCCGCCGGCCACCCGCTGTTCGCCCTGCAGGAGCTGCGATTCGAGGACGTGCTCGAGCACGACCTGATCGGACTGGAAAGCAGCTCGTCGATGATGCGATTGCTGGCCGAAAAAGCCCTGGCGGCCGAGAAGGCACTGCAGCTCCGCGTTCAGGTACGCAGCTTCGAGGCGGTCTGCCGCATGGTCCAGGCGGGCCTGGGCGTCGGCATCCTGCCGCTGCAGGCGGCCAAGGGACTGGCCGAAAGCATGCAGCTTCGCACACGACCGCTGGCCGAGGACTGGGCCGAGCGGCACATGCTGATCTGCGTCAAAAAAGACCGCCCGCCGCTCGCATCGCTGACGCTGATGCTCGACCACTTCAGGAATACCGTCGATAGCTCGATAGCTCGATAGCTCGATAAGGCGCATGGCCCGGCGCTCGAATTTCGGCAACGCCGGATTGCCGAGATATTGATGGACGTGTAGGGGTTCGGACTTCAAGAATTCAGCGCTCGGACAGGCTCTCCTGCCCACCGGCGAGGAACCACTCATGTCCATCAAACCTCTCGCAGGCATCACCGTCGTGGCCCTCGAACAAGCGGTCGCCGCGCCCTACTGCACGAGTCGTCTTGCCGACGCCGGCGCGCGGGTCATCAAGGTGGAGCGTCCCGAGGGCGATTTCGCACGCGGCTACGACACCGCGGTCCATGGTGAATCGTCGTACTTCGTCTGGATCAACCGAGGCAAGGAATCGGTCGCACTCGACCTGCGCCAAAGCGAGGACAGCGCGCACCTGCACGCGATGCTGGCGCACGCCGATGTCTTCATCCAGAACCTCGCCCCGGGCGCCGCCGCGCGCCTCGGCTTCGGCACCGAAACGCTACGCGAACGCCATCCGCGTCTCGTCACCTGCGACATCTCGGGCTACGGCGAGAGCGGGCCGTTGCGCGATCTGAAGGCCTACGACCTGCTGGTGCAGGCCGAGAGTGGCCTCGTCGCGGTGAGCGGAGCGCCGGGGCCGTGGGGCCGGATCGGCGTCTCGATCTGCGACATCACCGCCGGCATGAACGCGCTGATCGGCATCCAGCAGGCGCTGCTGGGACGCGAGCGCAGCGGGCACGGCAGCGCCGTCAAGGTCTCGCTGTTCGATTCGGCCGCCGAGCTGATGACCGTGCCTTACCTGCAGGCGCGCTACGGCGCCGGTGCGCCCGACCGTGTGGGTCTGAAGCATCCCAGCATCGCGCCCTATGGCGCATTCACCTGCTCGGACGGCCGCGAGCTCGTCCTCTCGATCCAGAACGAGCGCGAGTGGGCAACCTTCTGCGAGCGCGTGCTGCGCCAGCCGCAGATCGCCACCGACACGCGCTTCGCGAGCAACAACGTGCGCACCAGGAACCGTCTCGAACTCGAGGCGATCGTTCAGGGCGTGTTCGCCGGGTTGACGTATGCCAAGGCGGTGGACCGGCTCACCGAGGCGCAGACCGCCTACGGTGCCATCAACTCGGTGCACGACCTGATTGGCCATCCGCAGCTGCGGACTCGACCGATGGAGGTCCACGGCCGGGTGGTGCAGATCCCGGCGACGCCGTACCTCACCGAGTGGGACGACGCGAGCTACGCCGCGATTCCACAGATCGACCAGCACGGGGCGGCGAGCCGGGAGGAGTTCTCGAAGGCGACGCCGACGGCCGCCTGATCGGTGTGGAGGCGGCCCCGGGCAAGCCAGTGCTGCGACCCGCCGGCCCTGTCATGTCAAGGCGCGTCAGCCCACCGCGCGCACGACGTCGATCACCGTGCCGTCCCGGTACTCCACCACGGCGACGACGCGACCCGCATCCGCCTCGCGCGTGCGTTCGGGCGCGGGCCCCGCCGCGGCACGCAGCGCATCGATCGGCTGCACGTCAAGGCCGGCCGACGCGAGGCGCAGCGCCAGATCGGCGCGCCGCGGGTTCACGGCGACGCCCGCTTCGGTGACGACGACGTCGATCGTCGCACCCGGCGTTGTGACGCAGCCGACGCGGTCGACGATCTTCGGCCCGCCGCCTGCCCGCAAACGCGTCGTCACGATCGCGAGTTGCGCACCGTCGGCGGTGTCGGCGTGCCCGCCCGAGCCGCCGAGGATGCGGCCCGACGAGCCGGTCGTCACGTTGACGTTGAAGTCGAGGTCGACCTCGGCCGCACCGAGGATCATTGCCGACAGCCG
>JAYVNL010000201.1:0-12485 GCA_043758495.1 Rhizobacter sp. | reverse complement strand
GCCCGGCCACGTGATCGAGGTCGCGCCCGGCTTGCTCTGGGCGCGCATGCAGCTGCCGTTCGCTCTCAACCACATCAACGTCTGGCTGCTGCGCGACGCGCTGGAAGACGATGACGGCGGCCCGGTTCGCGAGGGCTGGACGATCGTCGACTGCGGCATCGGCAACGACGCCACGCACGACTCGTGGGAGCGCATCTTCGCCGGCGCGCTGGGCGGCCTGCCGGTGCTGCGCGTCATCGTCACCCACATGCACCCCGACCACATCGGCTCGGCGGCGTGGCTGTGCGAACGCTGGAATGCGCGCCTGTGGATCAGCGCCACCGACTACCACGTCGCGCGCGTGGCCAGCAGCGCCAGCGCCGGCTTCGGCGGCCCGCTCTCGGCCGCGTTCATGGCGCGCCACGGCATGGCGGCAGACCCATCGGCCATTTCGCAAGTCGGCGCGCGCACCAACTACTACCGCAGCCTCGTGCCGACGCTGCCCGAGAGCTATCGGCGCCTGATGGACGGCGGCAGTGTCGACGTCGGCGGCGCCGCATGGACCACGCACGCCGGCTACGGCCACGCGCCGGAACACATGGCGCTGCATTGCGCTGAGCGCAGCGTGCTGATCAGCGGCGACATGGTGCTGCCGCGCATCTCCACCAACGTGAGCGTCACCGACATCGAGCCCGAGTCCGATCCGTTGCGGCTCTATCTCGAGTCGATCGAGCAGATGCGGGCCATTCCCGCTGGCACGCTGGTGCTGCCGTCGCACGGCCTGCCGTTCAAGGGGCTGCACACCCGCATCGACCAGCTGCAGGCGCACCACGCCGAGCGCTTCGCCGAAGTGCGCGAGGCCTGTGCGAAGGCGCCGCAGACGGCGTTCGATCTCGTGCCGGTCCTCTTCAAACGCGCGCTCGACCTGCACCAGATGACCTTCGCGATGGGCGAGTCGATCGCGCACTGCCATGCGCTCTGGCTGCGCGGCGAGCTGCGGCGCCGCCGCGGCAGCGACGACGTGTTTCGCTTTTCCGTCGCCTGAGTTGCTCTCGCCGCGACGCTGCTCGCGCCCGCTACGACCGTCGCCCACGCCGACCCTGGAGCCGGCCGCCGCAAGGCCCAGGCCTGCACCGGCCGCCACGGCTCGTTCGGCTAAGCGGCGATGGCCGACATGCCACACCTCGCCGGCCAGCCAGAGAACCACCTCGCGCAGCAATTGCTCGCCTACCGGAGCGGCAAGGCACGCACGACGTGATGAGCCTGATGGCCAAGCCCTGAGCGGCGCGGCTCAGGCCGAGGGTCGCACCTCGTCGCGCAGCGTCCTGCGCACTTTCTCGTAGTCGGGCACGACCGAGCGAACGACGTCCCAGAAGCGGGCGCTGTGGTTCATCTCGCGCAGGTGCGCGAGCTCGTGGGCGACGACGTAGTCGATCGTCGGTAACGGGTGGTGGACGAGGCGCCAGTTCAGGCGCACCGAACCGTCGGCGCTGGCGCTGCCCCAGCGCGTCTTCGCCGACGACAGCGACAGCCGGGTGACACGTACGCCGAGGCGCGCCGCGAAGTGGGCGGCGCGATCGGCGAAGACACGCCGCGCCTCGCGCTGCAGCCAGCTCTGCACGGCATCGCGGACGCGCTCCTCGCCAGCGTCGCGCGGCAGGCCGACGTGCAGAGCGCGCGGCTCGGCATCGTCGAGCACGACCTCGCCTTCGGTCAGGCCGTGGCGGCTGTCGAGCCGCAGCGTGACGGATCGGCCGAGGAAATGGAGCTCGGCACCGTCGCGCCAGACCATTCGCGCCTCGGCGGTTCGACGGCTCCGTTCGCGCTGCTCGGCCAGCTTGGCGAGGATCCAAGGGCCCTTCTCGGCGACGGCAGCGTCGACGTCTCTCAGCGTCACCCACTTCGGCGCGCTCACGGCGAGGCCGTCGACGCCGACGACGAAGCCGATCGTGCGCCGGCGCGAGCGGCGAAAGGCGTAGTGCACGTCGATGCCGTCGATGCGGGCACGGCGATTGGCGCGCGGGTGTCGCAGCGGGCCTTCGGTCGCTGCTGCGGTCAGCTCGGGCTCCATGACGGGCAGCGGCACAGGCAGGGCGCCGGCGGCCGGCGGCTCCTCGAACAGTCCGCGCTGCAACGCATCCACGAAGCGCCGCCGCAGCGACTCGACGAGGCCGCGCCTCATCGGCCGGTGTAGGCCTCGGGATCGAGGCGATGCATCTCGGCTTCGACCCAGGCCTCGACCTCCTTCATCAGCTCGTCGGCCTTGCGACCCCTCGAGTCGATCGGTTTGCCGATCGAGACATCGATGACTCCGGGCACCAGCACGAAGCTCTTCCTCGGCCAGCAGCGCGCCGAGGTGACGGCGATCGGCAGCACCGGGTGGCCGGTCTCGATCGCCAGGCGCGCGCCGCCGACCTTGTAGGTGCCGCGCTGGCCGCGGGCGGCGCGGGTGCCTTCCGGAAACATGATCACCCAGTTGCCCTGCGCCATGTAGCGCCGCCCCTGCTCGGCGACCTTGTTCCAGGCCTCGGCGCGCTTGCTGCGGTCGATGTGGATGAGGTCCATGCGCGCCATCGCCCAGCCGAAGAACGGGATGTAGAGCAGCTCGCGCTTGAACACGTAGCAGAGCGGCCGCGGCATCAGCATCGGGAAGGCGAAGGTCTCCCAGGTCGACTGGTGCTTTGGGCAGAGGACGACCGGCGCATCGGGCAGGTTTTCGCGGCCGTGGACGCGCCACTGCACGCCGCAGATGACGCGGGCGGCACGGATCGACAGGCTCAGCCAGCCGGCAAAGTACCAGTACAGCCGCTCGCCGCGAACGAAGATCGAATAGACCAGCCCGACCATCGCCCACGGCGCCACCGTCACCGCGAGGAAGAGAACGAAGACCGTCGAGCGCGCGATGGCAAGAGCGCGCGCCATCAGGCCAGCCGCCCGAACGCGGAGTCGGATTCGTCGGCAGCGACGCCGCGCCCACGGCGCTCGCCCTGCAGAAGGTGCAGCGCGAAGGCGGCAAGATCGGCGTGGACGACGGTGCCGGGCGCTTGGGCGGCGATGGCGGCGACCGCAGTGGGGTCGAGCCCGGCCGCCTTGCCGGTGCGCACCAGGTGCGGCGGCGAACCGGCGGCGGTGCCGGCCAGCAGATCGCGCAGCGAATCGCCGACGCTGGGCACCGTGGTCAGGTCGAGCCCGTAGCGCTCGCCGATCTTCTCGAACAACCCGGGCAAGGGTTTTCGGCAACTGCAGCCGTCGTCGGGCCCGTGCGGGCAGAAGAACACGGCATCGATGCGGCCACCGACCGCCGCCAGCTCGCGGTTCATGCGGGTATGGATGGCGTTCAGCGCCGTCATGTCGAGGAGGCCGCGGGCCAGCCCCGACTGGTTGGTGGCGATCACCGTGTGCCAGCCGGCGTGGTTGAGACGCGCGATTGCCTCGAGGGCGCCGGGCAGCGGCACCCACTCGTCGGCCGATTTCACGAAGTCGTCGCGGTCCTCGTTGAGGGTGCCGTCGCGGTCGAGGATGACGAGCTTCATGACGCCGGTGTTCATGCGGCCAGACGGGACAAGTCGGCGACGCGGTTCATCGCTGCATGCAGCTTCGCGAGCAGGCCGAGCCGGTTGGCGCGCAGGGCGGCGTCGTCGGCGTTGACCATGACGGCGTCGAAGAAGTCGTCGACTGGCTTGCGGAGCGCGGCGAGCATCTTCAGCGACCCGGTGTAGTCGCGGCTCGTGAAGGCGAGGCTTGCGGGGCCTTCGACGTCGAGCAGGGCGGCGTGCAGGGCCCGCTCGGCGGGCTCGACGAGCAACGCGACATTGACGTAGGCCGCCGCTTCGGCGCTCGGCTTCTTCAGGATGTTGCCGACCCGCTTGTTCGCTGCCGCCAGCGAAGGAGCTTCCGGCAAGGCGGCAAAGGCGCGCACCGCGTCGATCCGGCCCTTCACGTCGGCCAGCTGCGCGGGCGGCTGCGAGAGCACCGCGTCGACCTCCTGCGCCGAGAAGCCTTGCTCGCGCAGGCTGGCGGCGAGGCGGTCGTTGAAGAACGCCAGCAGCGGCGGCGTCGGGTCGGCGATCGCGGCGCCGAACACCGGCACGGCGATGGCGACGAGCTCGGCGAGCCCGATCGGCACTGGCACCTCGATCAGCATGCGGATGACGCCGAGCGCCTGCCGCCGCAACGCGAACGGGTCTTTGTCGCCGCTCGGCAGCTGACCGATGCCGAACAGGCCGACGAGCACCTCGAGCTTGTCGGCGAGCGCGACGACGGTGCCGACGCGGCCGCGCGGCAGCACGTCGCCGGCGAAGCGCGGCTTGTAGTGGTCTTCGACCGCCTCGGCCACGGCCGCGCTCTCGCTGTCGTTGCGGGCGTAGTAGCCGCCCATCACACCTTGCAGCTCCGGGAACTCGCCGACCATGTCGGTGAGCAGGTCGGTCTTCGCGAGCTGGGCGGCGCGGTCGACGTCGGCGCCGAGCTGCTCGTGCGCGAACGCCGCCGCGGCGATGCCGTTCGCGATCGCACGAACCCGCTTGGTTCGCTCGCCCTGGCTGCCGAGCCGGGCGTGATAGACCACCTTGTCGAGCAAAGGCAAGCGCGACGCGAGGCTCTTCTTGCGGTCCTGGTCGAAGAAGAACCTGGCGTCGGCCAATCGCGGCCTGACAACGCGCTCGTTGCCCTCGATCACCCGCGAAGGATCGGCCGGCGTGATGTTGCTGACGACGAGGAAGCGGTTGGTGAGCTGGCCGTCGGCGCTGCGCAGCGGGAAATACTTCTGGTTGGCCTTCATCGTCAGCACCAGACACTCCGGCGGCACGGCGAGGAAGGCTTCGTCGAATCGGCAGGTGACGACGTTGGGGCGCTCGACGAGTGCGGTCACCTCATCGAGCAGCGCGTCGTCGTCGACGGACGCAAGCGCCAACGCGCTCGAAGCGGCTTGCAACTGACGCACGATCTCGGCACGGCGCGCCTCGAAGCTCGCGATCACCGCGCCCTCGTCGTGCAGTTGCTGCTCGTAGCTGTCGGCCGAGCGCAGCGTGACCGGTGTGTGCGCGGCCTCGAAGCGGTGGCCGCGCGTCGTCCGGCCGGAGTCGAGGCCGAGCGCATGCACCGGCACGACCACTCCGCCATGCAACGCCACGAGGCCATGGGCAGGACGCACGAAGGTGACGGTGGTCCAGCCGTCCGCGAGCTGGTACTGCATGACCTTCGGAATCGGCAACCCGGCGAGCGCTTCTGCCAGCGCGCGTTGCAGACCTTCGGCGAGCGTGACGCCGAGCACTTTCCTCTCGTAGAAGAGCGCTTCGGATTTGCCGTCGACGCGGCGCTGCAGCCCCGACACGACCGAGCCGTCGGCGCCGAGACTCGCCAGCTTCTTCAGCAGCGCCGGCGTCGCTTCACCGAGCGCATTCAGGCCAACGCTCAGCGGCATGAGCTTTTGCGAGACGAACCGGTCCGGTGCCCGCTCGTGAACGAACGGCACGACAGCGGCCAGTCGACGGGGCGAGGCAAAGTGCCTGGAGGTGCCGGTGTCGGCCAGCCCGGCTGATTGCAGCTCGCGCGCAAGCGTGGTTGCAAACGAGACGCCAAGGAACTGAAGCGCCTTGGGCGGCAACTCCTCGACAAGGATCTCGACGAGGAGATCGGCCGTCGCGGCCATCACGCCGCCCTCTTCGCCGTGGCCGCCACCACCTCGTCGGCCCACGCCTTCGGGGCCATCGGAAAGCCCAGCCGTGCGCGGCTGTCGAGGTAGCTTTGCGCCACCGCCCGCGCCAGATTGCGGATGCGACCGATGTAGGCGGCGCGCTCAGTGACGCTGATGGCGCCGCGGGCGTCGAGCAGGTTGAAGCTGTGCGCAGCCTTCAACACTTGCTCGTAGGCCGGCAGCGCCAGCTGCGCACCCATCAACGTTTTGGCCTGGCGCTCGTGGGCGGCGAAGGCGGTCAGCAGGAAATCGGCGTCGCTGTGCTCGAAGTTGTAAGTGCTCTGCTCGACCTCGTTCTGGTGATAGACGTCGCGATAGGTGAGCCCTTCTGTCCAGACCAGGTCGAAAAGGCTCTCGACGCCCTGCAGGTACATCGCCAGCCGCTCGAGGCCATAGGTGATCTCGCCCGTGATCGGCTTGCAGTCGATGCCGCCGACCTGCTGGAAGTAGGTGAACTGGGTGATCTCCATGCCGTTCAGCCAGACCTCCCAGCCGAGGCCCCAGGCGCCGAGCGTCGGGTTCTCCCAATCGTCCTCGACAAAGCGGATGTCGTTCGTCTTCAGGTCGAGGCCGAGCGCTTCGAGCGAACCGAGGTAGAGGTCGAGGATGTCGGCCGGCGCCGGCTTGAGCACCACCTGGTACTGGTAGTAGTGCTGCAGCCGGTTCGGGTTGTCGCCGTAACGGCCGTCCTTCGGCCGCCGGCTCGGCTGCACGTAGGCCGCCTTCCAGGGCTCGGGCCCGAGCGCGCGCAGGAAGGTGGCGGTGTGGCTGGTGCCGGCACCGACCTCCATGTCGTAGGGCTGCAGCAGGGCGCAGCCCTGGTCCGACCAGTACGACTGCAAGCGCAGGATGATTTGCTGGAACGAGAGCATCGCGCCCGGAGAGCTGCGGTGGCGTGGCGGCGCGGGCGCCGGCGAAATGCCGATTCTAGGCAGGCTGCTTGCGCGCTGTCGTCCGCGCCCGCACCACGAGCACGATGGCGAGCGCGCCGAGGCCGAGCGGCCAGAGGCCGAAGCGGCCGGCCCACCAGGCGAACGGCGTCAGGCCGGTGCGGCCTTGCACCGTCGCCTCGAGGATGCCCCGCGTAAACGGCGGCAGCTGCGCCGTGACGTTGCCGCGGTGATCGATGACCACCGTGGCGCCGGTGTTGGTGGCACGGACCATCGGCCGCTGAAGCTCGAGCGAGCGCATGCGCGAGATCTGCAGGTGCTGGGCGACGGCGACGGTCTCGCCGAACCAGCCGATGTTGCTGATATTGGCCAGGATCGTCGGCGCCGCGGCCTCCGGAACGAAGCGCGCCGCCAGCTCCTCGCCGAAGAGGTCCTCGTAGCAGATGTTCGGCGCCACCCGCTCGCCCTTGACGGCGAACGACGGCGCCGCCTGCGCGCCGCGGTTGAAGTCGCCGAGCGGGATGTGCATGAGCCGCGTAAACCACTTGAATCCGTACGGGATGAACTCGCCGAACGGCACCAGGTGATGCTTGTCGTAGCGGTAGAAGCCGCCGGGCTCCGCCGCCGATGCCGCGGACAGGCCGAGCGCCGAATTGGTGTAGCCCTCGACTTCGCTGCCCATCGGGATGCCGATGATGGCCGCTCGGCCCGGCTGCCGAAAACGTTCGAGCAGGCCCTGCCAGAACGACGGGTCGAGCTGGCTCGGCAGCATCGGAATGACCGTCTCGGGGCCGACGACGAGATCCCCCCTCGCCTGCTCGAGCTGGGCCTGCGTGCCGGCCAGCGCCCCGGCGACGAAGCGTGCCGCGAACTTTTCGTCTTGCGGCACGTTGCCCTGCAGGAGCGAGATGGCGAGGGTGCCGGTCGGGCGCGTGAAGTCGAGCCGCGTCAGCAGCGCGCCCGCCAGCAGCACGGCGACCAAGGTGGCCACCGGCCGCATCGACTTGCGGGGCGCACCGACGGCCTTGCCGAGCCATGCCGCGAGCCAGGCGACGACGGCACCGATGCCGTAGACGCCGAGCCACGGCGCCAAGCCGGCCAGCGGCGAATCGACGTAGGCATAGCCGATGGCGAGCCACGGAAAGCCGGTGAAAATGACGCCCCGGGCCAGCTCGGCCAGCAGCCAGACGGCGGCGAACAGCGACGGCGCCGCCCCCGTGCCAGCGCCTCGCCAGCGCGCCACCGCGGCCATCGCCGCCGCCAGATAAAGAGAAAGGAACGCGGAAAGCGCGAGCACCGCGAGCACCGCCAGCCACGCCGGCAGGCCGCCGTAGCGATACATGCTGATGAAAAGCCACCAGGTGCCGGCACCCAGCCATGCGGTGCCGAAGGCGAAGCCGAGGGCCGCGGCACGACGCGGAGATGCCTCGCCGACGCGCCACGCGAGCACGACCATGGCGCCGAGCTGGAGGACCCAGACATCGGTGAAGACGAAGGAGATCGTCTGCGCCGCGCCGAGCGCGGCGACGAGCGCGATTTCGAGTGCAGGCCGCCGCGACAGCACGCCGCCGAGGCGGCTCAAGCGCCGTCGGACCCGAGCGCCTCTTCGGCGGCGCGGGTCGCCTTGAACCAGCGCACCGCACCACCGCGCGTCAGCATCACCGCGAAAACCAGGCCGCCGATCGTGACCGCCTCGCCGCGGCGCGGCACCCGGCCGAGCGTGTCGGCGACGACGCCGCCGATGGTCTCAAAGCGGTCGGTCGGCAGGATCACGTCGAAGGCCTCGTTGACGGCCGCGACGGTGGCGTCGCCGGCGACGCGCTGGCTGCCGTCGGCCAGCGTATAGATGCTGGACTCGCCGTCCTTCTCGTCGAACTCGTCCTCGATCTCGCCGACGATCTCCTCAAGCACGTCTTCGAGCGTGAGCAGGCCGGCGGTGTGGCCGAACTCGTCGATGACGATGGCGATGTGGTTTCGATTCGAGCGGAAGTCGCGCAGCAGGTCGTTCAGCGCCTTCGATTCGGGCACGAAGAAGGCCTGGCGCAGCAGGGTGCGCAGGCTGAGGTCGGGCGAGCGCTGCAGCTTCAGCAGGTCTTTCGCCATCAGGATGCCGATGACGTTGTCGCGGCGCTCCTCGTAGACCGGAAAGCGCGAGTGGCCGGTGTCGATCACGACGTGGAGCAGGTCGTCGTAGTCGGCGGCGATGTCGAGCAGGTCCATGTACTTGCTCGCGACCATGACATCGCCTGCCGTCATGTCGGCCATCCGGATCACGCCCTCGAGCATCATCCGCGACTCCGGCTCGATCAGCTCCTTGTGCTCGGCGTCGGCCAGCGACTCCATGAGCTCGTCGCGGGAGTCGGGGCCGGGGGCCACCAGGTCGACGAGTTTCTTGAGCAGGCTGCGCTTGTCGGGCGGTGTAGCGCCCTTGTCGGCACCTCGGGAGGCGCGGGCAGCGGAAGACTCGGACATCGAAGGCGGCACGGGCGAAAGCGGCCGACCGAAAAGCAAGGGCGCGCAAGCTTACCCGAAGGTCGACCATGGCTTGCCGAGGCGGATCGGGCACGGGCTTGACACATCTGCTACCTTGAAAGACTTCGCATCCGTTTCCCGCACCCGGGTCCCCTCCATGAGCCTGATTCCTGCCACCATCCTCACGGGCTTCCTCGGCTCCGGCAAAACGACGCTGCTCAAGCGCGTCCTGACCGAAGCTCATGGCCAGAAGATCGCCGTCATCGAGAACGAGTTCGGCGACGAGAACATCGACAACGAGATCCTGGTCCAGGACTCCAACGAGCAGATCATCCAGCTGAACAACGGCTGCGTCTGCTGCTCGATCCGGGAAGATCTGCGCACCACGCTCGCCGACCTCGCCGAGAAGAAGAGGAAGGGCGAGCTCGACTTCGACCGCGTTGTCATCGAGACCACCGGTCTGGCCGACCCCGGACCGGTCGCCCAGACCTTCTTCATGGACGACGAGATCGCCGAAAGCTACCTGCTCGACTCCATCCTCACGCTCGTCGACGCCAAGCATGCCGACCAGCAGCTCAACGACCGCCAGGAAGCGCGCCGCCAGATCGGCTTCGCCGACCAGATCTTCATCAGCAAGACCGACCTCGTCGACGGCAAGACGCTGGAGGCGCTGATGCACCGCGTCAAGCACATGAACCCGCGGGCGCCGCAGACCAAGGTGAACTTCGGCGACGTGCCCCTGAAGGACGTGTTCGACCTGAAGGGCTTCAACCTCAACGCCAAGCTCGACATCGACCCCGACTTCCTGAAAGCCGACGACCACGTCGGCCACGATCACGACCATGGCCACGAAGGCCACGACCATGCGGCGGGCGAGCACTGCGACCACCCGCGTCACCATGCCCACGACGACGACGTCAAGTCGTTCGTGTTCCGCGCCGACAAGGCCTTCGACGCCGGCAAGCTCGAGGACTTCCTCGGCGCCATCGTCCAGGTCTACGGGCCGAAGATGCTGCGCTACAAGGGCGTGCTGAACATGAAGGGGTCGGACCGCAAGGTCATCTTCCAGGGCGTGCACCAGTTGATGGGCAGCGACCTCGGCCCGAAGTGGGTGGCCGGCGAGAAGAAGCACAGCAAGATGGTCTTCATCGGCATCGACCTCCCGCAGGACATCCTTAAACAAGGCCTGGAGCAGTGCCTGGTGTGATCCGGCAAGAAGCCTCGCGAAAGGCCGAATCGACAGCAACCGGCGTGGCTACAATCCGCGGCGGTTAAAACGGCAGGCTTGTCCCCAGCGCGCCCTGCGGGTGAGGGACAGGCGGCCGTCGCGAGGAGACACCGTGAGCACATCAGCCGCCAGGAAAGCACCCCCCAAGACAAGCGCCGCGAGCAGGAAGCCGGCGGTTGTGAAGAAGCCCGCTGCGAAGACGACGGTGCCGGTAAAGAAGAAAACGTCGGCGCCCGTGCGCCCCTCGGCGACCCGATCGCCTGCAAAGAAAGCTCCCTTGTCGAAGACCGTTGTTGCCAGTAAACCCGTGCCTGCCAAGGCCGCCAAGCCGCCCGCGAAGACGCCGGCCGCCAAGGCGCTGACGGCCGAGCCGAAGGCGGCGCCCGCCCCTGTCGCCGCGAAGAAGCCCGTGCCGGCGCCCAAGCCGGTGGCGGCGCCGGCGCAAGTCGTGGCGAAGGTCGCGGTTCCCGTGCCGGTGAAAGCCGTGGGCACACCGGTCGTCATGCCACCGGGCGTCGTGCCCAGGAAACCCGGGCGCGGCACGCCCAAGTATTTCGTGGCCCCCGTGCAGGCCCCCCTGCCGGCGCCGACCTCACGATTCGCAGACCGGTTCGCGCCGCCTCGGCCGCCGACCCGACAAATGAACAAGCCCGAAGACAACGTGCCTCGTGCAGCACACAAGGCCGATCCGAAGCTGGCCAACGCCTGGAAGACGAAGGCGGGCCGCGACCTCACGGATGACGAGATCATGGCCATGCCCGAGGCAGAGTACATGAACGACAAGCAGCTGGAGTTCTTCCGGATGAAGCTGCAGTCGCTCAAGGACGACCTGCTCAGCAACGCCGGCGAGACCACCGAGCACCTGCGCGAAGACACCTCGATCGTTCCCGATCCGGCCGACCGCGCCACCATCGAGGAAGAACACGCCCTCGAGCTGCGCACGCGCGACCGCGAGAGGAAGCTGCTGAAGAAGATTTCGCAGTCCCTGGGCAGGATCGACTCGAGCGAATATGGTTTCTGTGACGAAACCGGCGAACCCATCGGGCTGGGTCGGTTGATCGCACGACCCACCGCTACACTGTCTCTCGAAGCGCAGCAGCGCCGTGAGCTGAAGCAGAAGATGTTCGGCGACTGAGCGCAAACGAAGGGTGAACCCGACCCGACACGGATCCTGGCCCGCCTTGGTCGGCCGGTTGCTCCGCTGAGGGACTCAACTCCGATGGCGGAACAAAAAGACACGACGAGTTTCTTCCGCAAGGTGGTCAAGTTCGTCGCCAATCCGGCGACGGAGTGGGCGGAGCTCGACGCGCCCACTGAAGACACCCGGGAGAGCGACTACGCCAAGGGCGAGCTGAAGGCGATGATCGAGCGCAAGCGCCGCAACGATTTCGTCAGGAAGCGCGAGTTCGACATGCTCCGCAAGGTGCGCCGCGAAGGCCTGACCGGCGAACAGCTCGCTGCGCTCGGCGGCTCGTCGCGGATCGACGACTCGCAGCCGCGCTCCGATCAGCCGGTACGCCAGGATGCCGGCGTCAAAGCCAAGATCGACGAGATCGAGCAGCAGATGGTGGGCGACTACCCGAGCACCCAACGCCGCGCGCCCGAGTTCTACAACGCACCGACGCAGCCGGTGCCGATGGAGGGCGCCGGTCGGCCGTCGATATCGCTGGTGCCGCCGACGGCCCCACCTGGCGCCGCCCACGGCGGCCGCGTCGAAGATTTCCCGGCATCGTCGCGATCCGCGCCCGCGCCCGGCCCGGCGGCGCCGACAGCCGCGCCGCCGCAGCGGGCCGTCTCGATGGCGCCGATCCACCTCGACATGCCGCCGGCCGAGGACTTCGGCAAGGCCTTCGCGAGCGTCAGCGCCGAAGTCGCCCACGACCCGGACCTCGACGAGGCCGTGATCGCCTTCGCCAATGCTGACTTCGAGCAGTGCGAGCAGGCGCTGACCGGGCTCACCGGCCCGGCCGGTGCGCGCGCCCAACACGCCGAGACCTGGCTGGTGGTCTTCGATCTCTATCGCGCCACCGGCCAACAGCACAAGTTCGAAAGCCTGGCGCTCGACTATGCCCGCCAGTTCGGCTGGTCGGCGCCGCAGTGGTTCTCGATGCCCAAGCTCGTGGCCGAGGCGGCCAGCGAGGAGCGGCCCAGTAGCGCCCGGATCGAAGGCCAGGTCGGCTGGGTCTGCCCGAACCATCTCGATGCCGACGTGGTCGCCGGG
>JAYVNL010000200.1:0-12488 GCA_043758495.1 Rhizobacter sp. | reverse complement strand
CCTCGTACGCGCAGTACCGCGAAGCCGCCGATCGCGGCGATCGCAAGAAGGTGATGGACGCCTTCTTCGCGACCTGGAAAACCTACGAGCGCACGCTCGGCGTGCTGCTGTCTTCGCAGCTCCGGCAGGACACCGTCTACAGCCGCGTCCGCAAGTACCCCGACGCGATCTCGCAGGCGTTCGACGCCCGCGCGATGCCGGTCGCCGTGTACGACACCCTGATCGCGGAGACGAATGCCAACCTGCCGACGCTGAATCGCTACTTCCGACTGCGCGCGAGGATGCTCGGCGTGGCGCAGATGCGCTACTACGACATCTATCCGCCGCTGGTGCGCGGCGACTATCGCTTCCCGCTCGCGAAGGGCAAGCAGCTCACGCTTGAAGCCGTGGCGCCGCTCGGCACCGACTACGTGCGCGCCATGGCGGCCGGCTTCGCAGGCCGCTGGATGGATGCCTACCCGCAGCCGCGCAAGCGCTCGGGCGCGCACATGCAGGGGTCGGCGTACGACGTCCACCCCTATGTGCTGATGAACTACAACGACGACTACGAGTCGGTGACGACGCTGGCGCACGAGTGGGGCCACGCCATGCATTCGGTGCTCGCGAACAAGGCCCAGCCGTTCGTGACTGCCGACTACGCGACCTTCATCGCCGAGATCGCATCGACCTTCAACGAGGCGCTGCTCATGGAGCGCATGCTGAAGACCGCGAAGACCGACGACGAGCGTTTGTATTTCCTCGGCGCTGCGCTCGAAGGGTTGCGCGCCACCTTCTTCCGCCAGGCCATGTTCGCCGAGTTCGAGCGCAGCATCCACGCGCTGTCCGACAAGGGCGAGCCGGTCACCGGCGACTTGCTGACGAAGACTTACTGCGATGTCCTGAAGCGTTACCACGGCCACGACCAGGGCTTGGTCACGATCGACGAAGCTTACTGCGTCGAGTGGGCCTACATCCCGCACTTCTACAACGGCTTCTACGTCTACCAGTACGCGACCTCGATCGCGGCGAGCTCGCTGTTTGCCGATCGCGTCGGCGGCGGCGACCCGGGCGCCCTCGAGCGCTACCTGAACCTGCTGAAAGCGGGCGGCTCCGGCGATCCCTACGAGCTCGTCAAGGCAGCCGGCGTCGACCTTGCGACGCCGGCGCCGTATCGCTCGCTGGCGGCGCGGATGAACCGCATCATGGACGAGATCGAGGCGATCCTCGCCAGGCGGCGCTGAGCCGCCGGCAGCGTCAGGCGCGTTCGGACTGCCGTGTCTCGTCGAACAGCGACGGCTTGAAGACGGCGGTTTCGCTGCGATCGTTCATCGCCCAGATCAGCAGCGCCCGCGCCGACATCGGCTTGGCGAAGAGGAAGCCCTGCAGCTGGTCGCACTGCATGCCCACGAGCACCGCCTGCTGGCGCTGGTTCTCGACGCCCTCGGCCACGACCTTGAGGCCGAGGGCGTGCGCGAGCTTGATCACGGCATCGACGACGGCGCGGGCGTCGGCACTGTGCTCGAGATCCATGATGAAGCTGCGGTCGATCTTCAGCTCCTCGGCCGGCAGCTTCCTGAGGTAGGCCAGGCTCGAATAGCCGGTGCCGAAATCGTCGATCGACAGGTGGGTGCCGAGCTCGCCGAGGCGGCGAAACGTCGTCTGCGTCGTCTTGGTGTCTTCCATCGCCGCCGACTCGGTGATCTCGCAGGTCAGCAGCGACGGATGGATGCGGTGCGTTTCGAGGGCGCCGGTGATGCGCTCGACGATGTCGTCCTGGCGCATCTGGTGCGCCGACAGGTTGATGGCGACGCGCATGCGCAGCCCCTTCTCGCGCCATTGCCGGCTCTGCCGGCAGGCGTCCTCGATGACCCAGTTGCCGATCTGGCCGATCAGGCCGAAGCGCTCGGCGATCGGGATGAAAGTGCTCGGCAGCAGCATGCCGCGGGTCGGGTGCTTCCAGCGCAGCAAGGCCTCGACAGCCGTGACCTTGCCGCTCTTCGCATCGATCTTCGGCTGGTAGAAGAGCTCGAACTCCTTGGCGCCGACGGCCTTTCGGAGGTCGCGCAGCAGCTCGAACTGGGCTTCGGCATCGGCGTCCATCGAGGCTGAGTAGAAGCAGTGCTTGGAGCCGCCGGATCGCTTCGACGAATACATCGCCGCGTCGGCCCGGGCGATCAGCTTGGCATGGCTGCAGCCGTCGGGATACATCGCGATGCCGACCGAGCACGAAATCATGACCTCGCGACCTTCGGCGGCGTAAGGCTGCGAGAGGCCCTGGATCAGCCGCTCGGCGACGTTGGCGATGCCTTCGAGCGAGGTCACGTTGGTGAGCAGGAGCAGGAACTCGTCCCCGCCGACCCGGGCGACCACGTCCTTGCCGCGCGACAACGCCTTCAGGCGCTGGCCGACCTGCTCGAGCACCATGTCGCCGATCGAATGGCCATAGGTGTCGTTGACCGGCTTGAAGCCGTCGAGGTCGATAAAGAGGAGGGCGAGCTTGCTCGTGCTGGCGTCGGCCTTGGTGGCGGCCGCGGCGAGGCGGTCCTCGAAATAGACACGGGTTGGCAGCTGGGTCAGGCTGTCGACCGTGGGCGCCAGGACCGCGGCTCGCTTCGACGGCTCGGTTTCCCGCGCCGGGCCGAGCGCAAGCGCCTGCAGCAGCAGCCCGGTGAGGCCGCAGAGGGCGGCGAGGAGCAGGGCTTCCGACCAAGCCTGCGGGAGGATCGCGGCGGCGCCGTCGTGCACCGACGCGGCGAGGGTCAGCAGACCGGCACCGAGCACGGCACCGCCGAGCCGGGTCGCCCGCGCCTTGCGGCTCGGCTTGAATTCGACGGAGATGACGACCAGCGACGTCGCCAGCAGCAAGACGACGATGCCCGGTCCCCAGGCGCCGGCGGGCAGGGTGGCGCGGAACAGCCCGGGCGTGGCGAACAACGAGTGGCCGTAGGCGGCGAGCAGCGTCAGCAGGGCGAAGCCGCCGAACGCGGGCAGTGTCCTGCGGGTGGCGGCCGCTGCCGTGGCAGCGGCGATTCCCGCCAGCGCGATGGCGAAGCTGCCGGCGATGAAAGACAGGCCGGCAGCGCCAGCGGCGCCGAACGGCTCGAGGAAGTGGCCGGGGAACCAGAGGCCGCAGCCGGCGAGCAGGACCGCGCATGCCCTCAGCCGTCGTGCCATCGTCCGTGACCGCGAACGTGCGCTGTCGAACACTTCCGAACCGAGCCACAACAGCGCCGCGCACATCGCGAAGCCGGCGATGCAGGGCCACAGCCGTTGGCTATCGAAGAGGTTCATGCAGACCTGGTTCCGCTCGTTCCGGGACGGGATGAACGGGTGATCCCCCCGCGGGAGCCCGACCCGATGGATTTCGGTACGGCCGGCGCTTCCTTGAGAACCAATTCGTTCCAGTGGCCTGCTGCCGGTGTGTGGCAGCAGGCGGTCCGGCAGGTTATCGGCTGGCCGGCAGTGCGCCGGTCGGACGACCCGGCAGGCGTTGAAAAATGCACGCTTTGCGAAGCGGCGGCGCCTCCCGGCGCAAGTGGGGGTCAGCGCGACGCGTTCGGCGGCGACGGCGGCCGGCGATCAGCGGGCGATGCGGTGGCCGGTGACTTCGATCCTCGGCAGGACGACGACGTGGGTGGGCGCAGCGACTGCGCCTGCTTGCGAAACCGCCTTCGTGCGCGCATCGGCGGCGAAGGCGATCGTGGCGGTGGCGGCGATGGCGAAGATGGCGGCAGAGGCGGTGAGGCGGCTGATCATGGTGAAGCTCCTGGGTTCGTTCGGCGGTGGGCTGAAACGAACTCTAGGGAACGCTGTGATCGCCGCAAAGCGGCCTGCGACGAAGACGCCATCCGGAGGAACAGACTGCGCTTGGCCGCGACGGACGCGGCCGCGCACGAGCTCAGATGGCGGTGGTCCGCAGCTTCAGCCAGGCCAGCGCGGCACCGTCGAGCTCCGGCGCCAGGCGTTCGGCGACCATCCGGTGGTAGCCGTTCAGCCACGCGATTTCGTCGGCACGCAGCAGCGAAGGCTCGATGCAGCGGGTGTCGATCGGGCAGAGCGTCAGCGTCTCGAACTCGAGGAAGTCGCCGAACTCGGTGGCTACGCCTGCGCCCGCCGGCACGTTGAGCACCAGATTCTCGACCCGCACGCCCCACTTTCCGGGCCGGTACAGGCCGGGCTCGACGCTGGTGATCATGCCGGCCTGCATCGCCATCGTCGCATCGGGGATCGTGCGCGAGATGCTCTGCGGTCCTTCGTGGACGTTGAGGAAATAACCGACGCCGTGGCCCGTGCCGTGGCCGTAGTCCAGGCCGTGCTCCCAGAGCGGGGCGCGGGCGATGGCGTCGAGCATCGGCGACAGCGTGCCGACGGGGAAGCGGGTGCGGCTGAGCGCCATGGTGCCGCGCAGCACGAGCGTCACGTCGCGCTTCTGAGCGCTGCTGATCCGGCCGATCGGCCACATGCGGGTGATGTCGGTGGTGCCTCCCTTGTACTGCGCGCCGGAGTCGATGAGGAGCAGGCCGTCGCCCTCGATGGTGGCGTGCGACTCGGGCAGGGCGCGGTAGTGCGGCATGGCACCGTTGGCATTGAAGGCAGCGATGGTCGCGAAGCTCGGACCGACGTAGCCCGGCCGCTTCGCGCGCGCTGCGGTGAGGCGCTCGTCGATGGTCAGCTCGGTGATCGGCTCGGTCCGGGCCGGATCGGCGAGTGCGGCCTCGAACCAGGCGTAGAACTCGCACATCGCGGCGCCGTCCTGGATCATGGCGCGGCGCACGTGGGCGGCTTCGGCGTCGGTCTTGCGACTCTTGAGGAGCGTGCTCGGATTGATCGCCTCGACGCGACGCGCCGGCGTGATCTCGGCCAGGCCGAAGGTCGTGCGTTTCGGATCGACGAGCAGGGCCGCGCCGGTGGGCAAGGCAGCGAGTGCGGGCGCGACGGCGTCGTAGGCGGCGATGGCGACGCCGTCGGCGGTCAGCGTCTTCGCGAGTGTGGTGCTGACCTTGCCGGCGCCGACGAAGAGGGTCGAGTCGGCGGGCGTGATCAGCAGATGGGCGAGGAAGACCGGGTTGTAGCCGACGTCGGCGCCGCGCAGGTTGAGCAGCCAGGCGATGTCGTCGACGGTCGAGATCAGATGGTGGCTGGCGCCGGCCGTTCTCATCGATGTGCGGACCCGTTCGAGCTTCGAGCCGCGCGCCTCCGGCGCCTCGGGGCCGGCGTGCTCGTAGACAGCATTCGCCGGTGCCGGCGGGCGCTCTGGCCAAGCCGCGGCGAAGACATCGACGTCGGTGCGCAAATCGATGCCGCAGCCCTCGAGCGTCGTGCGCAGTTGACGTGCAGCGCCGAGCGAGAGCACCTGGCCGTCGACCGCGACCGCGTCGCCGCGCGCGAGCTGTTCGCAGAGCCAGTCGAGATGCTGGCTGCCGCCGGCCGAGGGCACCTTGACGAGGTCGATGCCGCTGCCCGCCAGCTGCAGCTCGGCCTGGACCCAGTAGCGGCTGTCGACGAAGAGGGCGGCGCGCTCGAGCGTGACGACGAGCGTTGCCACCGAGCCGGTGAAGCCCGAGGCCCACTGCCGGCCCTGCCAGCGCTCGGGCAGGTATTCGGAGAGGTGCGGGTCGCTCGACGGCACCAGCACCGCGGCGACGCCGTGCTGTTTCAACGCGTCGCGGATCTGTTCGATGCGGAGGCGGGCGGGGGAGGTGCGGGTGTCCATGTCAGGAGCTTATCGCGGGTGGCCGTCCTGCTTCGAACTCCTTGAGTGGGTCGAGAACGGACTGAAGGTCTTCGATGATCTCGGCGGCGATCACCTCGGGCGCCGGCAGGTTGTCGCTGTCCGACAGGCTTTCGTCGCGCAGCCAGAAGAGGTCGAGGCCGGCCGTGTCGCGGGCGAGGAGCTCTTCCACGCCGTAGCTGCGCTGGTTCGTGCCGACAGTGACCTCGCAGACGTCGTCGAAACGGTTGCCCTGCATGAGCTGCATGTTGTGGAGCTCGGTGAACTTGCGGCCGTCGCCGGGTGCCACGTCGTCGTTGAACTCGCGCGTCGTAGGCCGGTTGCTCGGCCACGCCGGCGAGAAGCGTGCTCGCGCGCTTGGCCTCGATCACGCCGAGCGGCACGCGGTCGATCTACAGCAGGTAGTCGCAGCGGCCGTTCCTGAGCGGCACTTCACGGAGGGCGATTGCCGATTCGGCACTCGGCGCGTAGGCGGTGTCGTCCTGCACGGCCCAGCCGGCCGCGACGAGCAGCGCGTCGATCCGTTGGTGGGCGAGCTGCTCGGGTAGCGTGGGCACGGCCGGCGGCTGCTAGGCAGGCGGCTCGCTGCGCAACCGCACCGGCTCTGCCACGACGCGCGCCGAGCGCTCGTACGTGAAATACGCCCAGGCCCAGTCGACCATCACGATCAGCCGGTTGCGAAAGCCGATCAAAAAGTAGATGTGCGCGAACAGCCAGAACAGCCAGGCGCCGAAGCCGCTGAAGCGCAGCGAGCCGATGCCGGGGACAGCGAGGTCGACGACGGCGGCCTTGCGACCGACCGTGGCCAGGTTGCCGTAGTCCACGTAGCGAAAGGGCATGGTCGGCGTGCCGCGCAAACCGAGCAGCAGGTTGGCCGCGGCGGCGCGCCCCATCTGCTTGGCCGCAGGGCTCACGCCCGGCACCGGCTTCGGCTCGCCATGGCCGTGGCTGAGTGCGGACGAAAGGTCGCCGACGACGAAGATCTCGGGGTGTCCCTTGAGGCTCAGGTCAGGTTCGACGACGACGCGGCCGGCGCGGTCGACCTCGGCGCCGGCCTGCGCCGCGACGAGGCGGCCGAGCGGTGCGCCGGCCACGCCGGCGGCCCAGATCACGGTGTGGCTCGAGACGCGCTCGGTCGTTGCCGGCCCGGCGGTGCCGGTCGCCTCGAAGGTGACGCCGCCGGCGTCGATGCCGGTCACCTTGCAGCCGGTTCGGACCTCGACATGGAGTCGCTCGAGTTGCTGGCGGGCGCGCGCCGAAAGCGCCGGCACGAAGGCACCGAGGACGCGGTCCGAGCCTTCAAGCAGGACGACGCGCGTGCGCTTCGAATCGATGCGGCGGAACTCGCGCACCAGCGTGTGCTGGGCGATCTCGCTCATCGTCCCGGCCATCTCGACCCCGGTCGGGCCGGCACCGATGACGACGAAGGTGAGCCAGGCGTCGCGCAGTGCCTGGTCGGCGGTGCGCTCGGCGCTCTCGAAGGCGCCGATCACGCGGGCGCGGATCTCGAACGCGTCGGCCAGGGTCTTCAGGCCGGGCGCGTGGCGCGCCCAGTCGTCGTGGCCGAAGTAGCTGTGGGTGGCGCCGGCGGCCACGATCAGGTGGTCGTAGAAGAGCCGCTCGCCGCCGTCGATGCCCACGCTCCGGCCAGTGACGTCGATGCTCTCGACCTCGGCCTTTAGGATGGTCAGGTTGCCGCGCCTCATCTCGGGCCGCAGCACGTGGCGGATCGGCGCGCTCACCGCCGGAGCACTGAGGCCGGCCGTCGCGACCTGATAGAGCAGCGGCTGGAAAAGGTGGTGGTTGGTGCGGTCGACGAGCGTGATCTCGACCTCGGCCTTCGACAGCGCCCGTACCGCCTCGATCCCCGCGAAGCCGCAGCCGACGACGAGCACGCGCGGCTTGCTAAGGGTATCGGGCATGGCCGCGATTCTCGCTCGCAACGTTCTGCCGAACGCCAGCGATATCCTGCACGGTTTCGCTGTTGCAACCGGACCCGTGCATGCGCCTCCTGCTGGTGGAAGATGATCCGATGATCGGCGAGAGCCTGCAGCGCGCTCTGCGCTTCGAAGGCTACGCTGTCGACTGGGTCCGCGCCGCACCGGCGGCCGACGGCACGCTGGCGAGCGAGCGCTTCGACCTCGTGCTCCTCGACCTCGGCCTGCCCGGCGGCGACGGCCTCGATGTGCTGCGTGCCCTGCGTGCGCGCCACGACGCGACGCCGGTGATCGTGCTGACGGCGCGCGACGGCCGCGGCGACCGCGTCGCCGGTCTCGACGCCGGCGCCGACGACTATCTCGTCAAGCCGTTCGAGCTCGACGAGCTCAGCGCCCGCATCCGCGCCGTGCTGCGCCGCCACGCCGGCCGCGCCGAGCCGCTGCTCGCGCATGGCGACGTGACGCTCGATCCGGCGGCGCGACGTGTCACGCGTGGCGGCGTTGCGGTGCCGCTGTCGGCGCGCGAGTTCGCCGTTCTCGAAGCGTTGATGCTGCGGCCTGGCGCCGTGCTGTCGCGGGCCCAGCTCGAGGATCGTCTCTACGGCTGGGGCGAGGAGATCGAGAGCAATGCCGTCTCGGTCTACGTGCACCAGTTGCGCCGCAAGCTCGGCGCCGACTTCATCGGCAATGTGCGCGGCGTCGGCTACTTCGTCGCGAGTGCAGCAACGCCATCGTCGCCGTCGACATGACCTCGATCCGCGTTCGCCTGCTCGTCTCGCTGCTGGCGCTGCTGCTTCTCGCGGCCGCGGCGATGGGTGCGGTGACCTATCGCAACGTCCTCGGCGAGACCGAGGCGATCTTCGACTACCAGCTGCAGCAGATGGCGCTCTCCCTCCGCGACCAGGGCGAGATCGCCTCGGCCGACGCCGGCACGCTGGCCGACGCGCAGCTCGACTTCGTGGTCCAGATCTGGACCGTCGACGGCCGCAGCATCTACGCGTCGCGGCCGCACTCGGCGCTGCCGGCGCGCGCCTTGCTCGGGCTGGCGACGCTGCAGGTCGACGGCCGCGCCTGGCGCACCTTCAGCGTCGCCACCCGCGAGCGTGTGATCCAGGTCGCGCAGCCGGTCGAGATCCGGCAGCGGCTGGCGGCGCGCGCAGCCTGGCGGAGCGTGTTGCCGCTGCTGCTGATCGCGCCGGTGGCCGCGCTCGTCGTCGGCTGGCTGGCGGCTCGCAACCTGGCGCCGCTCGAGCGCCTGGCCAGCGAAGTGCAGGCGCGTGGCGGCCAGTCGCTGGCGCAGCTGTCCGTGACCGGCCTGCCTGACGAGGTGGCGCCGCTGGCGTTGTCGCTCAACGCCTTGCTCGAGCGCCTGCGAACATCACTCGACACCCAGCGCGCCTTCGTTGCCGACGCCGCCCACGAGCTGCGCTCTCCGCTCACGGCCCTGAAGCTGCAGCTCGAGCTGTTGCGCCGCGCCGGCAGCGACGCCGACCGCGACGCCGCTCGCGAGGCGCTGGCCGCAGGCATCGAGCGCGCCTCGCGGCTGGTCGAGCAACTGCTGGCGCTGGCGCGCAGCGAGCCGACGGCCGCGGTTGTCTTCGAACGCGTCGACCTTGCCGAGATCGCGCGCCGCGCTGTCGCCGAGACGGTGCCGTTCGCGTCGGGCCGACGTGTCGAATTCGAGCTCGTGGCCGATGCGCCGGTGCCAGTTGTCGGCGATGCGCTCTCGCTCGGTCTGCTGGTTCGCAACCTCGCCGACAACGCCGCCCGCTACGCGCCGCCGGATTCGCACGTGACGCTGCACATCGGCATCGACGACGGCGCCGCCACGCTGCGCATCGACGACGCCGGCCCCGGCATCCCCGAAGCCGATCGCGCCCGCGTCTTCGACCGCTTCTACCGCCGCGCCGGCGCCGTCGAAGCGGGCAGCGGCCTCGGCCTGGCGATCGTGAAGGGCGTCGCCGAAGCGCATGGTGCGACCGTGGCGCTCTCGCAATCGCCGGCGTCGGGCCTGCGCGTGACCGTCCGCTTCCCGCCTGGCGGCGCCCTGGCCTTAACCGTCGCTTAATCATTTCCTAATGGAGTTCTAACCGGGCGCACCTATCTTCGGTCTCGAGCGGAATAGGCCGCGACCCTTTTTCGGAAACGACCCATGAAGATGACTCCCCTCGCTGCCGCCCTCGTCGGAGCCGGCATCGCCGTCGTCGGCACCGCCGGCGCCATCGACCTCACTCCCGGCTGGCTGAAAGGCGAATCCCGCCCCGTCACTTCGGCGGCGCTGCAGGCCGCGCCCGCCGACAAGGTCGTGCCCGCGGCGCCGCTGGCCATGGTTCCCGGCCAGATGCCGAACTACCGCGCCATCGTCAAGCAATCGGCGCCGGCCGTCGTCGGCGTCAACGTCGAGGGGATGCACAAGGCGACGATGGAAGAACAAGGCCCCGACGGCCTGCCCGATGGCATGGAGAACGACCCGTTCTTCAAGTTCTTCCACGGCGTGCCAGGCTTCGGCCAGCGCGGCGGCAAACAAGGCTCGCCGTCGACCCCGTTCAAGGGGATGGGCTCGGGCTTCATCATCAGCACCGACGGCCTCATCCTCACCAATGCCCACGTCGTGCGCGAAGCGAAAGACGTGACGGTCAAGCTCTCCGACCGCCGTGAATACACCGCCAAGGTCCTCGGCATCGACACCGCGACCGACATCGCGGTGCTGCGCATCGACGCCAAGGGCCTGCCGGTGGTGCGTCTCGGCGACCCGCAGAGCCTCGAGGTCGGCGACCCGGTGCTCGCCATCGGCGCGCCCTACGGCCTCGAGCAGACGGCGACCCAAGGCATTGTCAGCGCCAAGGGCCGCTCGCTGCCTGGCGACACGGTCGTGCCCTTCATCCAGACCGACGCGGCGGTGACCCCGGGTAACTCCGGCGGCCCCTTGTTCGACGGCAGCGGCTCGGTCGTCGGCATCAACGCCCAGATCTACTCGCGCAGCGGCGGCTTCCAGGGTGTGTCGTTCGCGATCCCGATCAATGTGGCGCTCAAGGTCAAGGACCAGATCGTCGCCACCGGCAAGGCCTCGCATGGCCGCCTCGGCGTCACGGTGCAGGACCTCAACCAGTCGCTCGCGGATTCGTTCGGCCTGAAGCGCGTCGACGGTGCGCTGATCTCGAACGTGGCGCCGAACAGCGCCGCTGCGGCGGCCGGCCTGAAGTCGGGCGACGTCATCACCGAGGTCAACGGCGAGACGGTGGTGCGCTCGGGCGCGCTGTCGAGCCTGATCGGCATGTCGGCACCGGGCGAGCGGGTGAAGCTGAAGGTCTGGCGCGATCACGCCGAGCGCGTGGTCGATGCCAAGCTCGGCGGCGCCGACGACACCAAGCAGGTGGCCGACACCGGTAGCACGGCCGACGGCGGCCAGCTCGGCCTCGCACTCCGGCCGCTCACCCGCGACGAGAAGCGCGAGGCGAAGGTCGAGGCCGGCATGGTCGTCGAGGAAGTCGGCGGCGCCGCGGCCCGCGCCGGCATCGAGACCGGCGACGTGCTGCTGGCGATCAACGGCCGAAGCGTCGAGTCGATCGAACAGGTCAAGAGCGTGCTTTCGGCCAAGCCGAAGAGCGTCGCGCTCCTGGTGCAGCGCGACGGCGAGAAGATCTTCGTGCCGGTGAAGCTCAGCTGATCGCCCTCGCAGGATGCGCTACAGGTCGGTGCGCAGCTTCCAGATTTCCGGGAACAGCACGACGTCGAGCATCTTGCGGAGGTAGCTCACGCCGCCGGTGCCGCCGGTGCCGCGCTTGAAGCCGATGACGCGCTCGACCGTCGTCACGTGGCGGAACCGCCAGAGCCGGAAGGTGTCTTCGAGGTCGGTCAGCTCCTCGCCGAGCTGATACAGATCCCAATGCGCTTCGGGGTTGCGATAGACCACGAGCCAGGCCTGCTCGACGGCGTCACTGGCGGCGCGCGGCCGGCTCCAGTCGCGCTCGGCGTCGGCCGCGGGCACCGGCAGGCCGCGTCGGGCGAGCAGGCGGATCGCCTCGTCGTAGAGCGAAGGCGCGTCGTGCGCCGCCTGTACGCGGGCCAGCAGGTCGGGGCGGTGCGAATGCGGCTTCAGCATGGCCGCGTTCTTGTTGCCGAGCATGAACTCGATCATCCGGTACTGCCAGCTCTGAAAGCCGCTGCTCGAGGCCAGCGCCGGCCGCATCGCTGAGTACTCGGGCGGCGTCATCGTCGCGAGCACGTCCCAGGCGTGGACGAGCTGCTCCATGATCTTGGAGACGCGCGCCAGCATCTTGAAGGCGCGCTGAAGCTGGTCGTTGGCGACGGCGTGAACGGCGGCATCGAGCTCGTGCAGCAGCAGCTTCATCCACAGCTCGCTGACCTGGTGCTGGACGATGAAGAGCATCTCGTCGTGCGCCTCGGAGCGCTGGTGCTGGGCGCCGAGGACTTCGTCGAGATGAAGGTAGTCGCCATAGCTCATGTCGCGCGAGAAGTCGACCTTGGCGGCCTCTGCGCTGGTCGGATCGGGCGTCTCGCTCATCAGGTCACCGCCGATCGCCGGGCGAAGCGCTCGGCGCGCCAGGCTTCGCTTCGAAGGATGTCGTGGAGCTGGGCGGCGGCGTCCCAGGCGTCGACGAATCGCGTGTAGAGCGGCGGGAAGCCGAAGCGAAGGAGGTCGGCGGTGAGGACCGGATCGTCGCTGGCGCCCGGCTCGCCGGCGCGGAAGTCGCCGATGACGCCACGATCGATCAGCGCCTGCATCACGGCATGGCCGTCGGCATGCGCGAAGCTGACCTGGCTGCCGCGGGCGCTCGCGTCGCGCGGGCTCGAGAGGGTGAGGCCGAGGCCGCCGGAGA
>JAYVNL010000199.1:0-12517 GCA_043758495.1 Rhizobacter sp. | reverse complement strand
TGCAGGGCGAGCAGTGCTTCCTGACCTGGGACTTTCGGTTCCGCTTCAGGCGCGGCAACCCGGCGCTGCAAACGGTGCACGGCAGCTCGCACCTGGTGCTCGACGCACAGGCGCTCATCACGCTCCACCGCGACTACTGGGACGCGGCCGAAGAGCTGTACGAGAAGCTGCCGGTGGTGGGGTCGCTGATGCGCTGGTTGAAACGGCGCGCAAACGCGTGACCGGTTAAAGCCAGCCTTTGCGCCGGAAGTACCAGAACGGCGCGATCACGCTGACGATCATCAACCCGATGGCATAGGGGTAGCCCAGCGCCCAGTCGAGCTCGGGCATGGCCTTGAAGTTCATGCCGTAGATGCTCGCGATCAAGGTCGGCGGCAGCAGTGCCACGCTGGCCACCGAGAACAGCTTGATGATCTTGTTCTGGTTGATGTTGATGAAGCCGACCGTCGCGTTCATCAGGAAGTTGATCTTGTCGAACAGGAACGTGCTGTGGCTGTCGAGCGAGTCAATGTCGCGCAGGATCTGGCGCGCTTCCTCGAACTGCTCTGCGCCCAGCATCCGGCTGCGCATCATGAAACTGACGGCGCGGCGGGTGTCCATCACGTTCCTGCGGATGCGGCCGTTGAGGTCCTCCTGCCGGGCGATCGCCGACAGCGCCTCGCCGGCAGCCCTGTCGTCGACGTCCTGGCGCAGCACCCGCGCGCTCACCGCCTAGAGGCTGTCGTAGATGCCCTCGAGCGCGTCGGCGGAGTACTCGGCGTCAACGTCGTAGAGCTTGAGCAGGACATCCTTGGCGTCGCCGATCAGGGCCGGGATGCGTCGTGCGCGAAGCCGCAACAGGCGAAATACCGGCAGGTCCTCGCCATGGACCGAGAACAGGATCTTGCGATGCAGGATGAAGGCGACGCGGACGTTGCGGGGCGTCTCGCCGTCGTCGATCAGGAAATCGGAGCGGATGTGCAGCTCGCCGTTGTCTTCCTCGTAAAAGCGGGCCGATTCCTCGAGGTCGTCGTCGACGGCGTCTCTCGGGGTCGTGAGGCCGAAGTGCTCGGCGATCCAGCCCTTTTCCTCATCGGTCGGGGCGTCGAGGTCGACCCAGACCGGATTCACGTGGGCGAGCGCGGCGTGGCTCTCGATCTCTTCCTGAAACAGCCGGCCGTTGGCCAGCGAGAACACGTCCAGCATGAAAGCTCCGGCGAGCATGACCTTCGGCTCGCCGGCAGCGAACGGGTCACCGAGAAGAGGAAATGTCCAAGGACGGTGTCCCGTGATGCAGTGCCGAAATTATCGCATCGCGACCGGCGGCCGCGGAATCGCGATGCGCCCCGGCGGCAGAGGAATAGACTGGACGCGAGCCCGCGCGACGACCCTTGTCGTGAAGCAGGCTTGGGCCCCTCTGCTACTGTTGTCTGCCGCAACCACGAAAGGATTTTCATGAACCTGACGATCAGCGGTCATCACCTGGAAGTGACTCCGTCGCTGCGTGAATACGTCATCGCCAAGCTCGACCGGGTCACGCGACATTTCGACCAGGTCGTCGACATCACGGTGCTCCTCTCGGTGGAAAAGCTGAGCGAGAAGGAGCGCCGCCAGAAGGCCGAGGTGACGCTGCACGTCAAGGGCAAGGACATCTTCGCGGAGTGCGCCTCCGAGGATCTCTACGCCGCCATCGACCAGTTGATGGACAAGCTCGACCGCCAGGTCGTGCGCCACAAGGACAAGGTCCAGAACCACCACCACGAAGCGCCCAAGCGGACCGACGCGACGCTGAACTGAGCGCAGCTTTGCCTGGGTGTTGCCCCCGCGCAGCATCCGGCCGCCGCCGGGCCGGGAAACCGAGCGCGGCGGGGAACAGAACTCCATAATTCAAGGCTTTGTCATCTCCGCCGGGGCCTCGCGCGTTCGGCAGGCTCGCCATGAATCGACTCGCCGCCATCTTGCCTGCCTCGGGCGTGCTCGTGGGTGTCGAAGCGACCAGCAAGAAGCGCGTCTTCGAGCAGGCCGGACTGCTGTTCGAGAACCACCACCAAGTGGCGCGGGCCATCGTCACCGACAACCTGTTCGCCCGCGAGCGACTCGGCTCGACCGGGCTCGGCCACGGCGTCGCCATTCCCCACGGCCGTATCAAGGGCCTGAAGCATCCGCTCGCCGCGGTGCTGCGCGTGCAGCAGCCGATCGCCTTCGACGCACCCGACGACGAGCCCGTCGCCCTGCTCATCTTCCTGCTGGTGCCCGAAGCGGCGACGCAGCGCCATCTCGAGATCCTGTCCGAGATCGCCGAGATGCTGTCCGACCGCGAATTGCGCGAGCGCCTGAAGGCCGAGAACGACGCCGCCGAAGTGCATCGGATCATCTCCGCGTGGGAGCCCCTGAAGTCGGTCGCCTGAACGGACGCGACCTGAACATGCGCGCCACCCGCCGGGCCGCCCGAAGAGCGGCGCTGCCACCTCGGGGGGCAGCGACTGCAGGGAGCGTGGGGGCTCTATGAAGCCGACGGTCATCAGCGCGGAAGCGCTGTTCGAGGAGTTTCGTCCGGCATTGCAATGGGAATGGGTCGCCGGCCATGCCCACCCCGAGCGCCATTTCGATGAAGCCGCGATCCGCGACGCGCGCTCGGCCGCCGATCTGGTCGGCTACCTCAACTACATCCACCCCAACCGGGTCCAGATCGTCGGCCGGCGCGAAGTCGCCTATCTGAACGAGGGCACGCCGGAGGTCACCGACCGGCGCATCGCCCGCATCGTCACGCTCGACCCGCCGGTCCTCATCTGCGCCGACAACCAGGTGCCACCCGACCGGCTGGTGGCTCTCTGCGACCGCGCCGACATCCCGCTCTTCGTGACCGAGGAATCGGCCGGCCACGTCATCGACGTGGTTCGCGGCTACCTCGGCCAGCACTTCGCCGAGCGGACCTCGCGGCACGGCGTCTTCATGGACATCCTCGGCCTCGGCGTGCTGCTCACCGGCGAATCAGGGCTCGGCAAGAGCGAGCTCGGCCTCGAGCTGATCTCGCGCGGCCACGGCCTCGTGGCCGATGACGCCGTCGATCTCTACCGTGTCTCGCAGACGGCACTCGAAGGCCGCTGCCCCGACCTGCTGATGAACCTGCTCGAGGTACGCGGCATCGGACTGCTCGACATCAAGGCGATCTTCGGCGAGACCGCCGTGCGCCGAAAGATGCGGCTCAAGCTCATCGTCCATCTCGTCCGCAAGGAGACGATGGACCGCGACTTCGAACGGCTGCCCTATGAGCCGCTCAGCGAAGACATCCTCGACGTGCCGATCAGGAAGACGGTGATCGCGGTCGACGCCGGCCGTAACCTCGCGGTGCTCGTGGAGGCCGCCGTGCGCAACACGATCCTGCAGCTGCGCGGCATCGACACTTTCGCGGAATTCATCGACCGCCACCACAAGGCGATGGCGAAGCCGGAATAACGGAGCCCCCACGCTCCCGAGTACGGTCGCTGCCTCCCATAGGGGCGCCGGCGGCCGCCGGCCGCTCAGCGCTTGATCTTGAACTCGCAGTTCTTCTTCGTGCAGGCCGCATAGAGCGCCAGCGCGTGGTCCTGCAGCTCGAAGCCGCGGCCCTGGGCGATGCTCTTCTGGCGCTTCTCGATCTCGGCATCGTAGAACTCCTCGACGCGGCCGCAGTCGAGACAGACCAGATGGTCGTGGTGCTTGCCCTCGTTGAGCTCGAAGACCGACTTGCCGCTCTCGAAGTGGTTGCGCGAGAGGATGCCGGCCTGCTCGAACTGCATGAGCACGCGATAGACCGTGGCCAGGCCGATGTCGGCATGGTCGGCAAGGAGGACGCGAAACACGTCTTCGGCGCTCATGTGGCGCTGCGACGTGTTCTGGAACACCTCGAGGACCTTGATGCGCGGCAGCGTCGCCTTCAGCCCGCTGTTCTTCAGTTCTTCGGCATTCGTCATGGCGCTCGGGCGCTGACAGCGCGCCGATAGAATCACTTTTCATCATAGAGCCTGCCGCGCCCGGCGTGCGGCGACCCGCAGATCATGCCGTTCAACCGTTCCACTCTGTCGATCGCGCTCTTCGCAGCGGTCGCGCTTTCCGGCTGCAGCTCGCTGCAGACCTCCGACAACTTCCTCGGCGTCGTCACGCCTTATCGCGTCGAGGTGGTCCAGGGCAACGTCGTCACCAGCGAGCAGGCCGCCCTCGTGCGCCCGGGGCTGACACGCGCGCAGGTTCGCGACGTGCTCGGCTCGCCGCTGTTGACCGATCCGTTCCACGCCGACCGTTGGGACTACGTCTTCACGATCCGCCGGCAGGGCGCGCCGGCTCAGCTTCGCCGCGTCATCGCGCTGTTCAAGGACGACGTGCTGACCAGCGTCGACACCGGCGGCGAGTTGCCGAGCGAGCGCGATTTCGTCGCCTCGATCGACACCTTCAAGACCCCGCGCAACGCACCGCCGCTGGCCCTCAGCACCGAGCAGGTCGCGGCGCTGCCAGCGCCGGTGCGGCCACCGGCCGCCGAGCCGGTGCCACCGGCGCCGACCCGGAGCTATCCGCCTCTCGAGCCGGCGCCATGAGCCGCCGGGCCGCTCCCAGGGCGAATGCGAGATCGCGCAGCGCGCAGGATTCCCCATGACCAGTGGCCGGAGGCGCGTCGCGATCGCGGGCGCGTCGGGGCGCATGGGGCGGATGCTGATCGAAGCGGTCGAGGCGAGCGAAGACTTCGTTCTCGGCGGCGCCCTCGACGTCCCCGGCAGCGCCGCGATCGGCAGCGATGCCACGGCCTTCCTCGGCCGGCCGAGCGGCGTCGTCGTCTCGAGCGACATCAGCGCGTCGATCGCCGGCAACAGCGTGCTGATCGACTTCACCCGCCCTGACGGCACGCTCGCACACTTGGCCGCATGCCGCACCCACGGCGTCGCCGCCGTCGTCGGCACGACCGGCTTCAGCGCGGCGCAGAACGCCGAGATCGCTGCGCTTGCCGAACACATCCCAATCGTCATGGCGCCGAACATGAGCGTCGGCGTCAACGTCGTGATGAAGCTGCTCGACGTCGCCGCGCGCGCCCTCGACAGCGGCTTCGACGTCGAGATCGTCGAAACCCACCATCGCATGAAGGCCGACGCGCCGAGCGGCACGGCGCTGAAGATGGGCGAGGTCGTCGCGGCCGCGCAGGGCAGTCGCCTCGACGACCGCGCCGCCTACGACCGCGACGGTATCCGCGCGCCCGGCGCGATCGGCTTCGCGACGCTGCGCGGCGGCGACATCGTCGGCGACCACACCGTGCTGTTCGCCGGCAACGGCGAGCGCATCGAGATCACGCACCGCTCGACCAGCCGCGCCACCTATGCCGACGGCAGCCTGCGCGCAGCACGTTTCCTGGCCGGTCGAAAGAGCGGCCTGTTCGGCATGGAGCAGGTGCTCGGCCTCGACGACAAAGGGTCCCGCCCATGACCGGCCTCTCGAACTTCTGGTCGCAAGGCGACACCATCACGCGCGGCGTCGCCCTGCTGCTGCTGCTGATGTCGATCAGCGCCTGGGTGGTGATCTTCTGGAAAGGCTGGCTGCTGCGCCGCGTCCACGTCGACCTTCGGCGCGCGGTGCCGGCGTTCTGGGCGGCGCCTTCGATCGAGACCGGCCGCGAACAACTCGCTGCGTTCGATCGCGAGGGCACGCTGCGCCCGCTCGTCGACGCCGCGCTCACGACGCCGCCACCGGGCACGCTCGAAGCGCACGGCCACGCCAACTCGCAGCTTACGCGGCGACTGCGCGACGCGCTCCACGGCGTCCTCGCGCAATTGCAGTTCGGCCAGGTGCTGCTCGCATCGATCGGCAGCACGGCGCCTTTCATCGGCCTGTTCGGCACGGTTTGGGGCATCTACCACGCATTGCTGAGCATCTCGGCGGCCGGCGCGATCACGATCGAGCGCGTCGCCGGGCCGGTCGGCGAATCGCTGGTGATGACGGCGGCCGGCCTCGCCGTCGCCATTCCCGCGGTGCTGGCCTACAACGTGTTCGGCAAGCGCGTCGGCGCCAGCGAGGCCGAGCTCGAAGGCTTCGCCCACGACCTCAGAGAAATGATCATCGATCGCGGCGTCGCTGCCGACGCCGCATGAAGTTTGGCCGCCTCGAGCGCGCCCAGAGCGCGCCGCCGATGAGCGACATCAACATGACGCCGCTGATCGACGTGATGCTCGTGCTGCTCGTGATCTTCATGATCACGGCGCCGCTGATGACCTCGAGTCTGAAGCTCGACCTGCCGAAGACCGATGCGGCACAGCCAAGCGACACGCCGCAGTTCGTCGCCGTCGCCCTCGACCGCGAAGGGCGCTACTTCTTCGGCGACGAGGTGCTCGACCCCGCGGCCTTCACGAGCCGCATCGCTGCCGCGGCCCAGCGCAACGCGCAGACCGAGGTGCAGCTGCGCGCCGATCGCAACGTGCCTTACGGCCGCGTCGCCGAGCTGATCGGGATCGTGCAGAAGGCCGGGCTCACGCGCATCGGCTTCGTCGCCGAACCGGTGGCGGCGGCGAGCGGCCCACGCTAGAGACGACGCAGGATCATCCCGGCATCAGCCGCCCGACTTGCCGCCGCCGCCGGTGCGCTGCAGGGCGCGGATCTGTTCAGCGGTGCGGTCGCGCTCTTCCTGCGTCGTGGGTTGCGCCGGATCCTTGACTGGAATGTTGGAGCCGGTTCGGAATTCACGGGTCGGCTTGGGCTCGGGCGCCGACTTGTCGTCGGTACTCGCACAGCCCGCCAGGAGTACGGTCAGGGCCGCTGCAGCGCCGGCCGTCAGGGCGGAAAAGGAGTTCATGCGGGGACCTGGTTGATCGATTGGCCACTATAGCTTTGCCCCGATCGCGTCACAGCGACAGGTGGCGCCGCAGGTAGGTCGCGAAGCGCGGCAGGCCACTCGATGTCAGGTCGCGAAAGCGATAGGTGATGGTTTCGCCGCGTGCCGGCGGATCGCGGCGGAGTGCGTCGCTGAGGCCGCTGCCGACGAGGAAGCGCCGGCCGTCGGCTGCCTCGACGGCGAGCGCGCCGACCTGGCCCTGGTACTTGCCGGCACCGCCGCGGTGGCCGACGACGACCGCCTCGGCGTCGAGGTGCGGCTTCAGCTTCAACAGGGCGTCGCTGCGACCAGCCGCCCACGGCGCCGAGGCGAGGTGCAGCATCAGCCCTTCGCCGCCGCCGGCGACGACAGCGTCGAGCCGCCGTTGCAGCGAAGGCATGCCGCCGACACGCTCCTGCGGCGCCGCCAGCACCTGCGCCGATCCCGCCGCGGTGACGACCGCAGCCAGCCGTTGCGAGCGCGCCGCGAAGTCGCCGGCGGCGCCGGGCAGCTCGAACACCATGTAGCGAACGCCGGCCCACTCGTCGCGGCGCGGCACCGCTCTGCGGACGACGGCCGAGAGCGCGTCGAAGCGGCCACGATCGAGCCAGAGCTCACCGTCGAGCGGCACCGGCGGCAGCGCAGCGACGAACTCGAGCGGCGCGGCAACGAGCCGGCCGCTGCGATGACGCAGCCGCTCGCCGTCCCACAGCGCGCGAACGCCGTCGTACTTTTCGCTCACCAGACACAGCGAAGGATCGACCTGGCCGCGATAGACCGTCGCGAGGGTGGGCGCAAGAGCGAACGCAGGCGGCGCGATCGACGATGCGACTGCGGCCGCGCCACCGAGCACGATGCGGCGACGTGAAACGAACGATGGGTTCATGGCGAAGGGCTCCGGCGAACGCCTGGCAGGCGGGTGTCGGCATCGTCGTCGGCAGCGGCGCGGTCGTCCATCGCCCGCGCCGGTGGGAAGACGACCCCCGATCGGGCGTGTCACCGCGTCGACAGCAACATCGAGGACAGCGACCGCTTTCTATAATCGAACGATGCCTTGCCGCTTCACCCTTCCCGCATGAACGCAGACTTCGATCCCCATGAGATCGAGCGCGCCGCGCAGGCGGCGTGGACCGCGGCCGACGCCTACCGTGTCGTCGAAGACCCGACGCGGCCCAAGTTCTACGCTTGCTCGATGTTGCCCTACCCGAGCGGCCGGCTGCACATGGGCCACGTGCGCAACTACACCATCAACGACATGCTGGCGCGGCAGCTGCGCATGACCGGCATGAACGTGCTGATGCCGATGGGCTGGGACGCCTTCGGCCTGCCGGCCGAGAACGCAGCGATGAAGAACGGCGTGCCGCCGGGCCGATGGACGCGCGACAACATCGCCGCCATGAAGGCGCAGATGAACGCGCTCGGCCTGGCGTTCGATTGGAGCCGCGAGGTCACCACCTGCGACCCGGACTACTACCGCTGGAACCAGTGGATGTTCCTGAAGATGCTGGAGGCCGGCATCGCCGAGCGGCGCACCCAGATCGTCAACTGGGATCCGGTCGACCAGACCGTGCTCGCCAACGAGCAGGTCGTGGAGGGTCGCGGCTGGCGCTCGCGCGCGCCGATCGAGAAGCGCGAAATCCCCGGCTACTACCTGAAGATCACGCAGTACGCCGAGGAGCTGCTCGAGTGCGTGAAGACGGGTCTGCCGGGCTGGCCGGAGCGTGTCAAAACGATGCAGGAGAACTGGATCGGCAAGAGCGAAGGCGTGCGCTTCGCCTTCCCGCACCAGATCCGCGGCGAAGGCGACGAGTTGATCGGCGACGGTCGCCTGTACGTGTTCACGACGCGCGCCGACACCATCATGGGCGTGACCTTCTGCGCCGTGGCGCCGGAGCATCCGCTGGCTGTGCATGCCGCGGCCAGCAACCCCGCCGTCGCCGCCTTCCTCGAGTCGTGCAAGACCGGCGGCACCACCGAGGCCGAGCTGGCGGTGCAGGACAAGCGCGGCATCGACACCGGCCTCGTCGTCGAACACCCGCTCGGTCACGAGAAGGTGCCGGTCTGGGTCGGCAACTACGTGCTGATGAGCTATGGCGACGGCGCCGTGATGGGCGTGCCGGCGCATGACGAACGCGACTTCGAATTCGCCAAGAAGTACGGCATCGACCTGGTGCAGGTGATCCACGTCGACGGCGAGGAGTTCTCCTACGACCACTGGCAGGACTGGTACGCCGATACGAGCTGCAGCGTCACCGTCAACTCCGACAACTACAGCGGCCTCGGCTTCAGCGCTGCCGTCGACGCCGTCGCCGACGCCCTCGCTCACCGCGGCCTCGGCGGCAAGCGCACCACCTTCCGGCTGCGCGACTGGGGCGTGAGCCGGCAGCGCTACTGGGGCACGCCGATCCCGATCGTGCATTGCGAGGCCTGCGGCGTCGTGCCGGTGCCGGAGAAGGATCTGCCGGTCGTTCTCCCCGACGACCTCATCCTCGACGGCGCCGGCAGCCCGCTCGGCCGCTGCGCCGCCTTCGTTGACGTCGCCTGTCCGAGTTGCGGCCGGCCGGCGCGCCGCGAGACCGACACGATGGACACCTTCGTCGACAGCGCCTGGTACTTCATGCGCTACTGCGACCCGAAGCTCGGCACCGCGATGGTCGGCGTTGGCACGAAGTACTGGATGCCGATGGACCAGTACATCGGCGGCATCGAACACGCCATCCTGCACCTGCTCTACGCGCGCTTCTGGACCAAGGTCATGCGCGACCTGAAGCTCATCGAGATCGACGAGCCCTTCACGAAGCTCCTGACGCAAGGCATGGTCCTGAATCACGTCTGGGCGAGAACAACGGATCAAGGCGGCATCGAATACTTCCCCCCCGACGAGGTCACACCGATCGAAAACAGCGACCCCAGCGGGGTCGACCCCGCCCTTTCGGAGGGAGCGGCCCTGAAAGCGGCAGCGCCGCGTGCCGGCCGTTCAGCGGACGGCACGCAAGTCACCTACCGCGGCATGCTGAAGATGGGGAAGACGGAGCGCAACGGCGTCGATCCGCAGGAGATCACCGAGCGCTACGGCGCCGACACCGCGCGCCTGTTCGTGATGTTCGCTTCGCCGCCCGAGCAGACGCTCGACTGGAACAACGCCGGCGTCGAAGGCGCCAACCGGTTCCTGCGCCGCCTTTGGAAATTCGCGGTCCGGCACGTCGACGCGCTCGTCATGCTGGCGCCGGCGAGCACCGGCCGCGCGGCCTTGCACGGCCACGCGCCGGCACTGCGCCACGAAGTGCATTCGCTGCTGCGCCAGATCCGCTACGACTACGAGCGGATGCAATACAACACCGTCGTCTCGGGGGCGATGAAGCTGCTCAACGCCCTCGAGTCGCACGCCGCCACCGCCGAACCCGACGCTGCAGCGCTGCGCGAAGGGCTGGGCGTGCTGCTGCGCGTGCTCTACCCCGTGTGCCCGCACATCACGTTCGCGATCTGGCGCGAGCTCGGATTCGACGCCGGCCTGGGCCCGCTGCTCGACGCACCCTGGCCCGAGGTCGACGATACGGCGCTGGTGCAGGCCGAGGTCGAGCTGATGCTGCAGGTCAACGGCAAGCTGCGCGGCCGCATCACCGTCGCCGCCGATGCCGACGAGAAGACGATCGAGCAGATCGCGCTGGCCAGCCCCGAGGTCGCAAAGTTCGGCGACGGCGGCTCGGTCCAGCGCATCAAGGTCGTGCCGGGTCGGCTCGTCAACGTCGTCTTCCGATGACGACGCGCCGGACCGCGGCCGCTGCCCTGGCCGCGGCGTTGGCGGGCTGCGGCTTCGAACTGAAGCGGCCGCCCGAGCTGCGCTTCAAGACCATCCAGCTGACCGGCTTCGCATTGCGCTCGCCGCTCGCCGCCGAGCTGGCGCGAAGCCTCGACGCCAGCACGACGACGCGCGTCGTCGAGGCGCTGAAAGACGCCCAGGTCGTGCTGCAGGCGCTGACGGAAGCGCGCGAGAAAAGCGTCGTGGCGCAGACGGCGGCCAACCAGATCCGCGAGTTCGAACTGCGCCTTCGCTTCCGATTCCAGGTGCGAAGCGCCTCCGGCAAGGACCTGATTCCCGAGGCCGAAATCCTGCTCAAGCGCTCGCTCACCTACACCGAGTCGGCGGCGCTCGCCAAGGAGCAGGAGGAGGCCTTCCTGTACCGCGCGATGCAGACCGACATCGTCTCCCAGGTGCTGCGCCGGCTCGCGTCGGTGCAGGTGTTGTAGCCAAGGCACGACGACCGCGGAATTGCCGATGCAGCTTCGAGCCGAACAGCTGGCCGCGCATCTGAAGCGCGAGCTCCGACCGATCTACACGGTGTGGGGCGACGAGCCCCTGCTGGCGCAGGAAGCCGGCGATCATGTCCGCGCCGCGGCACGGGCCGGCGGCTGCAGCGAGCGCCAGGTCCACGTCGTTGCCGGCGCCCACTTCGACTGGAGCAGCCTGCTTGGCGCTGCGCAGGCACTGAGCCTGTTCGCCGACCGCCAGCTGGTCGAGATCCGCATCCCCTCGGGCAAGCCGGGCAAGGACGGTTCCGAGGCGTTGCAGCGCTACTGCGAAAGCGCCGAGGCCGGCGCCGGTCGCGACGTGATCACCCTCGTGCAACTGCCGCGACTCGATCGCTCGCAGCAGTCGAGCGCCTGGTTCACGGCGCTCGATCGCTGCGGCATCACGGTGCCGGTGTATCCCGTCGAGCGCAAGGCCTTGCCGCAGTGGATCGCCGAGCGCCTCGCCGTAAACGGCCAGCGCGTCGCCTCGGGGAGCGACGGCCAGCAGGCGCTCGCCTTCTTCGCCGACCGCGTCGAAGGCAACCTGCTCGCAGCGCATCAGGAAGTGCAGAAGCTCGGCCTGCTCTACCCGCCCGGCGAGCTCGCCTTCGCACAGATCGAGGCCGCCGTCCTCAACGTCGCCCGCTACGACGTCTTCAAGCTCGGCGAGGCCGTCCTCGCCGGCCAGGCAGCGCGGGCACTGCGCATGCTCGGTGGCCTGCAGGCCGAAGGCGAATCGGCGGTCTATGTGCACTGGACGCTGGCGGAGGACATCCGCAGCCTGAAGCGCGTGAAAGACGCGCTCGTCGCCGGCCGGCCGCTGCCGCTGGCCTTGCGCGAAGCCCGCGTCTGGGGCGCCAAGGAACGCATCTTCGAGCGCGCCGTGACGCTGCTCAGCGAGACGACGCTGGCCCATCTGCTCGACGCAGCGCAGGTCTGCGACGGCCTCGTCAAGGGCCTCAAGCATCCCGACTGGCCGAGCGACCCGTGGGACGGGCTGAAGCGGCTCGTGCTGATGCTCGTCGAGCACACCGGCCAGGTCGGCAACCGGCCGCTGGCGCGGCTGGCGCTGTCCCCCTAGGCCCGGCCTGCGGCGCCGCGCTCGACGGCGTCGAGAAGCAGCGCGAGGGCGCGCTCGACGGCACGCGCGCGCACCGCAGCGCGATCGCCGCTGGCCTGCAGGAGCGTCGCCGCCGCCGAACCGCCGCGCTCGCAGACCGCGAGCCAGACCGTGCCGACCGGCTTGGCCCCGGTGCCGCCGCCCGGCCCGGCAATGCCTGTGACGGCCACCGCGAAACGGGCCGGCGACATCGCCAGCGCGCCGCGCGCCATCGCCAGCGCGACCTCGCTGCTGACGGCGCCGTGCGAGGCGATCAGCGTCACGTCGACACCCAGGAGCTCGACCTTGGCGGCGTTGGAATA
>JAYVNL010000198.1:0-4140 GCA_043758495.1 Rhizobacter sp. | reverse complement strand
GTGCATGCGCCGGATCCTGCCAATCATGTCCATGGTGATCACTCCTGGTCCCCCGCCGCATAAAGCAGCAGGCTAGGTTGAACACCCGGCTCAGTTTTGGATCGGCACAGCCCTCATAAGTGGCTCAGTTTTCGGTCGGCGACAACAACCAGAGGTTTCGCACGCGTAACCGCGGCCGCACTCCCCCAACTTGCATCCACTCCCAGCTTCTTCGTTCAAAGTGGCAGTTATTTCGTTCTTCGACAGCTCCGACGACCGGCATGCTGTGGGTCGCCTCCCAGTCCATGATCGCTAAAGCAACTTGAAAGGCAAGTTCGCTACGCTCTGTTGTATAGGTCGCTTGGATGTTTCGAGAGGGTGCCGACATGTTGACTTCCTATCTCAGCCATCTCCGCTCAATCGCGCCTTGCGTGGTTGCTCTTTTCGCTTGTGCCGCGCACGGCCAGCAACTACCACCCAGTGAGGACCTCGACGCCTTCGTTGCGACGGAGGAGGCGGTGCCGACGCTCTCCGAGCAGCGGGGCTCGCGACCGGAGTCGAATACGTCGGCCGACGACAGGCTCGAGTCGGCGTCCGATGACATCTTGCTCGCGCAAATGATGATGCCCGGCGGCGGGGGTCCGGCCTGCGAGTCGATCGGCGCCTACAAGACGGGAGAGACCAAGTCTCGGGTGCTTGGGCGTTTCAACGACACCATCAAGGCGGCGAACTGGGTGGCGAGCAAGCTAAACAGCCTGATGACCGCGATCGCGGGCTCAAAAGGCGCGACGTGCAAGCCGTACACGATGGTTACCCCAAATGTGCGCTACGAAGACTGGGCGGTGGGCTGTTGTCCCAATCCGAACGCGCCGGTCGTGATGGAAAACTTCAACCGGTGGACCGGAGGCGCGAACTTCCAGGCTGGCGCCAACTGCGAGTACCCGATTGGGATGTCGGTGCCGCTCGGCTTCGTGGGTCTGGGATCGTTGAGCAGCAAGATCGACGGCTTCCTGAAAGACCAGGGCATCGTGCCGCTGTTCCGTTTGCAGACGGACTTCGCCGCCGGTGCCGCAGGCTCGTGGGAGGTCAACCACCAAGTGTGCCCGCAGAACATGCAAAGCGTGAACGGGAGCGGGATGGGGCAGGGCGCGGGGTCGGTCCAGTTGGGACTCGACGCCACCACCCCAGTCCCGAAGGGCAGTTGGGGCGGTCTCAAGTGGCCGCCTTGGAGCAACAAGTACTTCATCCGTTTCACTCTTCAAGGTCGCGGCACCCTCGGCGTGGCTTGGTATCCGGGGTCCGGCACGGCCTGGAATCCAAAGCCCAACGTCGCCGTGTGCACGCAAGGCAGGGTGCGCTTGTTCGACTTCATCGACGTCGACAAGTCGGCATGCACGCAGCCTCTCTACCTCTTCTAGCTCGAAGAATCGCAGGAGTTCGGGCGCTGCGCGAAATCTGTTCGGTAAAGGAGTAGCTATGGACATCTCTTTTCGCTTGTTTGAACGAGCCAAGACACATGGCCTCTGTGTCGCTACCGCCCTGGCTTTGACCATCGTGGCCCCGGCGCACTCGCAGCCGGTTACCGTGACGTTGAACCTCCAGAGTCAGCTCGCAGGTCAGGTCGGGTCCATGGTTCTCACGGGACAAAGCTTCGGCAGCGGCGTTCCTTTGGATCCGCTCTCATCGGACGCCGCGATAGCGGTCGTGGGCCAGTTCCACCGGGCCACCCTCGCGATGGATCGAGGCGGCACGATGAACACCATCTGCCCGGACGACCAGGCCCAATATGCGGACCTGCTGGAGACGGACGACGACGCCCAGATCGCAGCCGCATTCCTACAGCCCTTCACGACGCGCACGGCGATGCTCGAGGTCCGGTTCGGCAGCTACACGATCCTGTTCGCCACTCTGAGCGGGCCGACAGTAGATCCCCTGGTTCGCAACTATGTTTTGAAAAGCGTCAATGGCCTGATGTGCTTGACCTACGACCTTCGCTCAGATGAAACGTACAACTTCACCGTTGGCTTGATCACGACAAAGCTGGGCGGCTAAATTGCAAATCCGCCAAGATGCGGCAGACCGTGGCCGCGAGTCGGCGTACTCTCGAGCGATGAACCTAAGAGCGCGATCAGACCGCCGCCTTGTTCTGCTACAGCTTGCGGCTCCCACCGAGCCGCCCGACGGCGGCTTCGGCACGGCGCTGCCGCTGTCGAAGAACGAATAAGCTGGGAGTGGATGCAAGTTGGGGGAGTGCGGCCGCGGTTGCGCGTGCGAAACCTCTGGTGAGCGGAAGTGCGGAAACCGTGCGTGGAAGTGCGTTCAGGCGGTCGTCAAGCATCGCGACAAGAATCTGCAGCAGGCACTGTGTCGAAGAGCGAAATAACTGCGACTTTGAACGAATTAGCTGCGACAGGCGATCACGACGCCTTGCCTACCGTGAGCCGGAGCGCGCCAGCTCATTGCTGGAAGGTCGCAAACGGACGGACTTGCTGGCCCGCGTGATGGGCCGGTTCTTGCATGTGCGCCTCCGAACGTCGGCTTCGGCCGAGCCCCAGGCCAGCGTGTGACTCGGCCACGTGTGGCAGGCCGAACGCACGAGCTCGCAGATCATGAGAGGCGGCAGTGCAAAACCTGCCCGCGCGTGTGGAGGTCGCTCGAGGAGAGAGCCGATGACTGTTGATTTCCATCCAGAAGTGATCCACCGACCCCGGTGATTTCCATTTAAAACTGATCCACGCAAGAACCCTAACCTGCTGCTTTAAGTGGCAGGGAGCCGTAGGAGTGATTGACGTGGCGACATTGAGTGTCATCAGGCGTTGGGCACTGCGCGAGCAACTGTCCATCAGGGAGATAGCCCGGCGCACGGGCCTATCTCGCAACACCATCAAGAAGTACCTTCGAGCCGGCGCTGCCGAGCCGCGGTACGCCAAGCGCATCGGCCCGAGCAAGCTCGACCCGTTCGCCGACAAGCTGTTGGGCTGGCTTAAGAGCGAGACGCTCAAGGCGCGCAAGCAACGGCGAACCCTTAAGCGGATGCACGCCGACCTTGTCGTGCTCGGCTACGGCGGTTCCTACAACCGTGTGGCTGCCTTCGCTCGCGCATGGTCCGCACGGCGTCACGAGGCCGAGCAGACCACCGGGCGCGGCACCTTCGTACCCCTGACCTTCGGTGCCGGCGAAGCGTTCCAGTTCGACTGGAGCGAGGACTGGGCCGTCATCGCCGGCGAGCGCACCAAGCTGCAGGTCGCGCACTTCAAGCTCAGCCACAGCCGGGCCTTCCTGCTGCGGGCCTACCCGCTGCAGACCCACAAGATGCTGTTCGATGCACACAACCACGCCTTCGAGGTTCTGGGTGGCGTGCCGCGTCGCGGCATCTACGACAACATGAAGACCGCCGTCGACAAGGTCCAGCGCGGCAAGGAGCGCGACATCAACGCGCGCTTCCAGGCCATGGTCAGCCACTACCTGTTCGAGGTTGAGTTCTGCAACCCCGCATCGGGCTGGGAGAAGGGCCAGGTCGAGAAGAACGTGCGCGACGCTCGGCACCGGCTGTGGCAGCCGACGCCAGTGTTCCCCACGCTGGATGCGCTCAACGACTGGCTCGAAGCGCGCTGCCAGGCACTGTGGTCCGAGATCACGCACGGCAAGCTGCCTGGCACGGTGGCCGACGTGTGGGCGCAGGAGCGATCCTTCCTGATGCCGCGGCCCAGGCCCTTCGACGGCTTCGTCGAGCACACCAAGCGCGTCTCGCCGACCTGCCTCGTGCACTTCGAGCGCAACCGCTACAGCGTGCCGGCGTCGTACGCGAACCGTCCGGTGAGCCTGCGCGTCTATGCCGATCGCCTCGTCGTCGCGGCCGAGGCTCAGATCGTCTGCGAGCATGTTCGCAACATCGACCGCCGGCACGACACGCCGGGCCAGACCTTCTACAACTGGAGGCACTACCTCGCAGTGCTGCAGAGGAAGCGCGGGGCATTGCGCAACGGCGCGCCGTTCGCAGAGCTGCCCGAAGGCTTCAAGCGCCTGCAGGCATCCTTGCTGAAGCAACCCGGCGGCGACCGGGAGATGGTCGAGATCCTCGCGCTCGTGCTGCACCACGACGAGCAGGCCGTGCTGATCGCGGTCGAACTCGCGCTCGAAGCCGGCGTGCCAACCAAGATG
>JAYVNL010000197.1:0-4146 GCA_043758495.1 Rhizobacter sp. | reverse complement strand
CGTCGTCGCAGCGGCTGCCGGCGGCTACGCGCTGATGCGCGACAAGGCGGCCGCATCGCCGGCCGCGCTCGCCGGGCCGGCGCCGGCCTCGGCGGCTTCGGGCAGCGGCGGTCCGCCCGTCAGCGTCACGACGGTCGTGGTGCAAAAGCGCGATGTCGACGTGATGCTCGACGCCACCGGCGTCGTAGCAGCGCTCAACAGCGTCGACATCCGGCCGCAGGTGGCCAGCGTCATCACCAGGGTGCACATCAAGGAAGGCCAGTTCGTCACGGCCGGCCAGCCGCTCTTCACGCTCGACGCCCGCAACGACGAGGTCAACGTCACGAAGGCGAAGGCGCAGCTCGCCAAGGACCTGGCGGCGCTGGCCGATGCCGACCGCCAGCTCGCCCGCAGCAAGGACCTGTTCGCGCAGAACTTTATCTCGCAGGGCGCCGTCGACACCACGCAGACGGTCGTCGAGTCGCAGCGCGCGGTCGTCGCTTCCGACCGTGCCGCCATCGAGGCGGCGCAGGTCGGCCTGTCGTACAACCGCATCGTCGCGCCGTCGGCGGGCCGCGCCGGCGCCATCAACGTGTACGCCGGCAGCACCGTGCAGCCGGGCGGCGCGGCGCTCGTCACGATCACCCAGCTCGATCCGATCGCGATTGCGTTCAGCCTGCCGCAGAGAAACCTCGGCGACGCGCTGGCGACGCTGCGCAGCGGCGGTGGCAAGGTCACGGCGGTGTTGCCCGAAGGCGCCGGTCTCGTCACCGGCCGGCTGCAGTTCGTCGACAACGTCGTCGACGCGAGCTCAGGCACGGTGCGCGTCAAGGCCGAGTTCCTGAACAGGGACGAGCGCCTGTGGCCGGGCGCTTTCGTGACGGTGCAGCTTGCGGTGCAGACGCTCAAGGGCGCCAGCCTGATCCCGCAGGCGGCCGTGATCGACAGTCCGCGCGGCAAGATCGTCTATGTCGTCGATGCGGCCGGCAAGGCGTCGCCGCGGCCGGTCCAGGTCGTCTACGCGAGCGGCGAGGAAGCAGCCGTCGCCGGCGTCCGGCCGGGCGAGCGCATCGTCGTCGAAGGCCGCCAGAACCTGCGCCCCGGCAGCGCCGTGATCGATCGGCCGGCCGAAGGCGGCGGCGGCGGGCGGGGTCGCCGCGGCGGCGCTGCGTCGGCCGCACCGGCGTCGGCTTCGGCCGGCGGCGCTGCCGTCGTCGCCGTGGCGGCGTCGAGCCCGCCGTCATGAACTTCTCGGAGCTTTTCATCCGCCGTCCGGTGCTGACGGTGCTGGTCAATGCCGCCATCGTCGTGGGCGGTGCGATCGCTTACAGCAAGATCCCGGTCGCGGCGCTGCCGAGCTACAACACGCCTGTCATCAACGTCTCGGCGCAGCTGCCCGGAGCCAGCCCGGAGACGATGGCGACCTCGGTCGCGCTGCAGCTCGAAAAGCAGTTCCAGACGATCCCCGGCCTCAGCGTCATCAGCTCGACGAACACCCTCGGGTCGACCTCGGTGACGCTCGAGTTTGACCAGAACCGCGACATCGACGCCGCCGCGGTCGACGTGCAGGCGGCGCTCCTGCGCGCGCAGCGCTCGCTGCCGCAGGACATGACGCAGCTGCCGTCGTACCGCAAGGTGAACCCGGCCGATTCGCCGATCCTGTTCATCGCGATGACCTCGCCGTCGATCAGCCTCTCGGATCTCAACGACTACGCCGAGCACCTGATCTCGCCGACGCTGTCGACGCTCGACGGTGTCGCCCAGGTCAACATCTTCGGCCAGAAGCGCTTCGCGGTGCGGGTGCGGGTGCAGCCCGACGCGCTCGCTGCCCGCAACATCAGCCTCGACGAGCTCACCAACGCCCTGCGTGCGGCCAATGCCAACACCCCCGTCGGCACGCTCGAAGGGCCGGCGCAGACGCTCACCTTGCAGGCCAACCGGCAGCTGCGCAATGCCGCCGAGTTCGGTGAGCTCATCGTCAGCAACCGCAACGGCAATCCGGTGCGGCTGCGCGAAGTCGCGGCCGTCGAGGACAGCTACGAGACGGTGAAGACGGCGGCAACCTTCGACGGCGAGACCGCGATCTCGCTGGCCGTGCTGCGCCAGCCCGACGCCAACACCGTCAAGGTGGTCGACGCCGTGCGCGCAGCGATGCCGGGCTTTCGAGCCCAGCTGCCGCAGTCGGTGCGCCTGGACGTGACCAACGATCGTTCGATCTCCATCCGCGAGGCGCTGCACGACGTCACGCTGACGATGCTGGGAACCATCGTGCTCGTCGTGCTGGTGATCTTCCTGTTCCTGCGCCGCTTCGTCGCCACCGCCATCCCGACGCTGTCGTTGCCGGTCTCGCTCGTCGGCGCCGTCTCGCTGCTCTGGGCCTTCGGCTACACCATCGACAACATTTCGCTGCTCGGCCTCACGCTTGCCGTCGGCCTCGTCGTCGACGATGCGATCGTGATGCTCGAGAACATCATGCGACATGTCGAGGAGGGCGTGCCGCCGTTCGAGGCAGCGCTGCGCGGCTCGCGCGAGGTCGGCTTCACCATCCTCTCGATCTCGACCTCGCTGGTGGCCGTGTTCATCCCGATCTTCTTCATGCCGGGCGTGATCGGCCTCCTGTTCCACGAGTTCGCGGTGATCGTGTCGCTGGCCATCGTCGCCTCGGCGTTCGTGTCGCTCACGCTCGTTCCCATGCTGGCCAGCCGCTTCATCACCGACGAGAAGCACACGAAGCGACCGGGTGCCATCGTGCGTTCGTTCGAGCGCGGTTTCAATGCGCTGCTCGGCGCTTATTCGCGCACGCTCGACATCGCGCTGCGGCATCGGCCGTTCGTCCTCGCCGTTGCAGTCGCCACCTTCGCGGCGACTGCGTGGCTCTTCGTCACGATCCCCAAGGGCTTCTTCCCCGAGGAAGACATCGGCCAGCTTCGCGTCCAGACGGAGGCCTCCGAAGACACCTCGTTCCCGGCCATGGTGCAACTGCAATCGCGTATCGCCGCCATCATCCGCGCCGACCCGAACGTGATGACGGTCAACTCGTTCAACGGCGGCGGCGGCTCGCAGAACACCGGGCGCGTCTTCGTCAACCTGAAGCCGCGCGCCGAGCGCCAGCCGATGAAGCAGGTCGTCGAGGGCCTGCGCAAGAAGCTGCGCGAAGTGCCCGGCATCAGCGCCTACATGCAGCCGATCCAGAACCTGCAGCTCGGCGGCCGGCCGAGCAAGGCGCAGTACCAGTACATCCTGCAGAGCGTGCAGGCCGGCGAACTCAACGACTGGGCGCTGAAGTTGCAGGAGCCGATGCGCGCCGACCCGATGTTTCGCGATGTCACCAGCGACTCGCAACTGAAGGGCCTGCAGGCGTCGCTGAAGATCGACCGCGACCGGGCCAACACGATGGGCGTGTCGATCGAGGGCATCCGCTCGGCGCTCTACAGCGCTTTCGGCGAGCGTCAGGTCTCGACGATCTACACCCCTGTCGACAGCTATCAGGTGATCATGGAGGTGGCACCGGGCTCCAGGCAGGACGAAGGCGCATTCAACAACATCTACGTGCGCTCGTCGACCGGTGCACTGGTGCCGTTGTCGAGCTTCACCACGGTCACGCGCACGGTCGGGCCGACCTCGATCAATCACGTCGGCCAGCTGCAGGCGGTGACGGTGTCGTTCAACATCGCGCCGGGAACCGCGCTCGGCGATGCGACCGCGAGGATCGAGCAGCTGCGCGACCAGATCCGCCTGCCGCCCTCGGTGATCACGAGCTACGGCGGCGACGCTGCGGTGTTCAAGAGCTCGCAGGGTAGCCAGGCGATCCTGATCGTGTCGGCGCTGCTCGTGATCTACCTGCTGCTCGGCGTGCTCTACGAAAGCTACATCCACCCGCTCACGATCCTCGCCGGCCTGCCTTCGGCGGCGGTCGGGGCACTGCTGACGCTGCGCCTGTTCGACCAGGACCTGACGCTCATCGCGACCATTGGCATCCTGCTGCTGATCGGCATCGTCAAGAAGAACGCGATCATGATGATCGACTTCGCGCTCGACGCTCAGCGCAGCCGCGGCATAGCGCCTGCGGCAGCGATCCGCGAGGCCTGCGTGTTGCGCTTTCGGCCGATCATGATGACGACGCTGGCCGCCATGATGGGCGCGCTGCCGATTGCGCTCGGCATCGGC
>JAYVNL010000196.1:0-4155 GCA_043758495.1 Rhizobacter sp. | reverse complement strand
GGCCTGCTGCGTCGTCAGTCGCACGCCGACGATGCGCAGCGCCTTCATCACGAGATCGCGCGTGATCATCTTGCCGATCAGCATGCTGCCGCCTGCCGACACCGCCTTGAAGACGGTGACGCGGCGGTCCGGCGCCAGCCGCTCGATCTGTGCCGGCGTCAGGCCGAAGGCGCGGTTGATGTCGGGGATGAGCTTCATCAGCACGGCGACGTCGGTGATCCAGTCGATGCCCGGGATCGGAACCGCCGCCACGCCGGCCGCCACCATCGCGCGCCGGCTCACCATCTTGCGGCAGTGGCGGACGACGGCATCGATCTCGCGTTCGTTGGCGGGGACGACGGTCCAGACGTCGGCTCGGGCACCGACAGCGAGCTTCCTGATCTTCGACAAGGACATGGTGTTTTCGTGTTCCTCAGGCGAACGCCTGGGCCCAGATTTTGTCGAGCCGCTTCACGCTCACCGGCTGCGGGGTCTTCAGCTCCTGCGCGAACAGGCCGACACGCAGCTCCTCGAGCCACCAGCGGAATTCGTCGAGGCGGGCATCGGCGGCGCCGCGCCGCTCGGCCAGCTTCTTCAGCCAGCGCTGCTCGAGCGGCCGCAACTCGGCCAGGCGGGCGGCGTCACGGGCCGGGTCGGCACGCAGCTTGTCGAGCCGCATCGCGATCGCCTTCAGGTAGCGCGGCAGGTGGCCGAGCTGCGACCACGGCGTCGCGGCAATGAAGCGCCTCGGCACCAGCCGCTCGAGCTGGGCGGCGACGTCGTCGGCCACTGTCTTCGGGGCGCGGCTGTCCTTGACCTTGCGCAGCACGGCCGCGTGGTCGACCAGCACTGCCGCGGCCAGCCGCGCCACCTCGCCGGCGATGAGCGTCAGTCGGCCGCGGCCTTCGCCGAGGCGCTTGTCGAAAGCCGAGGCATCGGTCGGCAGCGGCTCGGCGAGAAAGGCGCGGTCGATGGCGGCATCGATGATCTGCGCGCGCAGCTCCTCGGCGCTGCCGAGCGGCATGTAGGCAACCGCCATCGTCTGCAGGTCGGGCAGGTTCTTGTCGAGGTACTTGAGGGCGTCGCGGAGCTGCAGGGCGACGAGGCGGCGCAGGCCGGCCCGGTGCGTCGCCGCGGCCGCATCGGGCTCGTCGAAGACCTCGATGGCGACGTGCGTGCCTTCGTCGACGAGGGCCGGAAAGCCGATCATCGTGTGGCCGCCCTTCTTCACTTCCATCAGCTCGGGAAGCTCGCCGAAAGTCCAGGCGGTGTAGCGCGCGGCTTCCGCTTCGGCCGACGCGCCTGCAGCCGGTGCAGGGGCGCGGCTCTGCAGCGACGAAGCAGCGGCCGCGACCGATGGCTTTGCCGGTGTCGTCGACGCCGGCAGGCTCGTCGCGCGCAACGCGGCCAGCGCCTGGAACGCCGAGCGCGCCTGCGCACCGAGCGCGGCCTTCAGTTCGGCGAGGTGGCGCGACTCGCCGAGCTGGCGGCCGTGCTCGTCGACGACGCGCAGGCTCATGAGCAGATGCGGCGGCAGTTGCTCGTGCTTGAGGTCGGCGCGCCTGAGGTCGAGGCCGCTGCGCTTGCTGGCGTGCGCGGCGAGCGACTCGACCAGGCTGCCCGACCCGAACGCCGTCTCGGCGATGAACGACGCCGCGTACTCCGGCAGCGGCACCAGGCGCGAGCGCGGCCGCTGCGGCAAAGTCTTCGCGAGCGCCGTGACCTTGTCCTTCAGCATGCCCGGCACCAGCCACTCGCAGCGGTCCTCGCTGGCGGCGTTGAGGACGAAGATCGGCAGCGTCACGGTCAGGCCGTCGTGCGCATTGCCGGGCTCGTGCAGGTAGCTCGCGGCGCAGTCGACGCCGCCGAACCGGATCGTCTTCGGAAACGCCGCTGTGGTGATGCCGGCGGCCTCGTGGCGCATCAGCTCGTCGCGCGTCAGCACCAGAAGCTGCGGCTGCCGCTTCGCTTCGTCGCGGTACCAGCGCTCGAAGGTCAGCGCGCCATGCACATCGGCCGGCAGCTGCTGGTCGTAAAAGGCGAAGATGAGCTCGTCGTCGACGAGCACGTCCTGCCGCCGGGCCTTGTGCTCGAGCTCCTCGACCTGCGCGATCAGCTTCCGGTTGGCGGCCGCGAACGGCAGCTTCGTCTCCCAGTCGCCGGCGACGAGCGCCTCGCGGATGAAGATCGCGCGCGCCGCCGCCGGGTCGACGAGGCCGAAGTCGACCCGCTTGTTGGCGTAGATGACGATGCCGTAGAGAGTCGCCCGCTCGAGCGCCACGACCTGGCCGGCCTTCTTCTCCCAATGCGGCTCGAGCAGCTGCGTCTTGATGAGATGGCCGGCGATGCCGGGCAACCACTTCGGGTCGATGGCGGCGATGCCGCGGGCGTAGAGCCGGGACGTCTCGACGAGCTCGGCGGCGACGATCCATCGACCCGGCTTTTTCGCCAGGTTGGCGCCTGGATGGCGCCAGAAGCGGATGCCGCGGGCGCCGAGGTACGACTCGTCTTCGTCGCTTTTCAGGCCGATGTTGCCGAGCAGGCCGGCCAGCATCGAGAGGTGAAGCTGCTCGTAGGTGGCTGGCGTGCCATTGAGGCGCCAGCCGTGCTCGGCGACGACGGTTTGCAGCTGCGAATGGACATCGCGCCACTCGCGCACGCGTCGCGGCGAGATGAAGTTTTCGCGCAATAGCTGTTCGTGTTTGCGCGACGAGATGCGGTGCTGCGGCAAAGCCCCCACGCTCGCTTCGGTCGCTGCCCCCCGAGGGGGCGCGGTCGGGCTTGGGGCGGCCCGGCGCCCGACCGGCCCTCCACGCGACTGTTCGAGCCAGGCCCAGAGCTTGAGCGTGCCGAGGAATTCCGACTTCTCGTCGTCGAACTTCGCGTGTGCCTGGTCGGCGGCCTGCTGCTGCTCGAGCGGGCGGTCGCGTACGTCCTGAACGCTGAGCGCGCTGGCGATGACGAGCGTCTCGTGGAGCGACTCGCGCGTGCGCGCCTCGAGGATCATGCGGCCGACGCGCGGGTCGAGCGGCAACCTCGCCAGCTCCTCGCCGATTGGCGTGAGAACGTTCTGGTCGTCGGTGGCGCCGAGTTCGTTGAGGAGCTGGTAGCCATCGGCGATGGCGCGCTTGGGCGGCGCTTCGAGGAACGGAAAGTCCTCGACCTGGCCGAGGTTCAGTGACTTCATGCGCAGGATCACGCCGGCCAGCGACGAGCGCACGATCTCCGGGTCGGTGAATTTCGGCCGGCCCTGAAAGTCGGCCTCGTCGTAGAGGCGGATGCAGATGCCGTCGGCGACGCGGCCGCAGCGGCCGGCGCGCTGGTTCGCCGCCGCCTGGCTCACCGACTCGATCGGCAGCTGCTCGACCTTGGTGCGAAAGCTGTAGCGCTTGATGCGCGCCGTGCCGGCATCGACGACGTAGCGGATGCCCGGCACCGTCAGCGAGGTCTCGGCGACGTTGGTGGCAAGCACGATGCGCCGGGCGCTGTGCGGCGCGAAGACCTCGTCCTGCTGCTGCTGCGACAGGCGCGCGAAGAGAGGCAGCACCTCGACGCCGGGAGGGTGGTGTTTGCGAAGCTTCTCGGCAGCGTCGCGGATCTCGCGCTCGCCGGGGAGGAAGACCAGGACGTCGCCGGCGCCGCCGGCCGGGCGCCGGGCCGCCCCAAGGCCGGCCGCGTCCCCGTGGGTTTCAGCGAGCGAAGCGAGCGTGGGGGCACTCTCCGTTCGCCAGAGTTCGTCGACGGCTTCGCAGATTGCGTCGCCGACATCGTGGTCTCGGCTTTCCTTCCACGGCCGCCAGCGAATCTCGACCGGGAACATCCGGCCCGAGACCTGGATCACCGGCGCCGGCCCGGCCTCCGAAGCGAAGTGGTTCGCGAAGCGGTCGGCATCGATCGTCGCCGAGGTCACGATCACCTTGAGGTCGGGCCGGCGCGGCAGGATCTGGCGCAGGTGGCCGAGCAGGAAGTCGATGTTGAGGCTGCGCTCATGGGCCTCGTCTACGATGATCGTGTCGTAGGCGCGAAGCAGCGGATCGCTCTGCGTCTCGGCAAGCAGGATGCCGTCGGTCATCAGCTTGACGCGCGAGCCGGGCGAGAGGCGATCCTGGAAGCGGACCTTGTAGCCCACGACTTCGCCGAGCGGCGTCTTCAGTTCCTCGGCGATGCGCCTGGCCA
>JAYVNL010000195.1:0-12645 GCA_043758495.1 Rhizobacter sp. | reverse complement strand
CGGCCCTCGTCGAGCAGGCCCTGCGCGGCGAGCTCGACGCGTGGCGCGGCGAGGCGCGGTCGGCACTCGCGCGAATCGTCGTGCTCGACCAGTTCACGCGCAACATCTTTCGCGACACGCCACGTGCCTTTGCAGGCGACCGCCAGGCACTCGCCGCGGCGAGCGACATGGTGGGCTCGCGCCACGACGAGACGCTGCCGCCCTTCATGCGCGCTTTCGTCTACATGCCGTTCGAGCACGCCGAGGGCATCGCCAGGCAGGATGAAGCGGTACGGCTCTTCACACGCCTGGCCGCCACCGCGCCGGGAGTCGCCTCGATGCTGGAGTACGCCCACAAGCACCGCGCCGTGATCGAGCGCTTCGGCCGCTTTCCGCACCGCAACGCCGCGCTCGGCCGCCAGTCGACGGCCGAGGAAATCGCGTTCCTCGCCGAACCGGGGTCGCGAATCTAGCGTCATTTCAAAGGCTGCCGCAACAACCATGCGAACACGTTTCTTCGCCGCCGCCCGGCGCATTTCCTGCCGCGCCGCGCTCGTTCTTTCGGCCGCGCTGGCGACCTTCGGCATCCCACTCGCCGCCGACGCGGCCGACGACATGAACGATCCCTACCTCTGGCTCGAAGACGTCGCTTCCGAACGCGCGCTCGCCTGGGCCCGCGCCCGCAATGCCGAGAGCCACTCGGCCATCGAGACACGCGCCGACTACGCACCCGCCTATGCGAAGCTGCTTGAGATCTACAACGCCCGTGACCGCATCCCGGCCATCGACCGGCTTGGCGAGCAGCTCTACAACTTCTGGCAGGACGACGTGCATCGCCGCGGCATCCTGCGCCGGACCACGCTGGCCGGCTTCCGCGCGGACATCGTGCCCTGGGAGACCGTGATCGACCTCGATGCGCTCGGCGCTGCCGAGAACGAAAACTGGACCTGGCACGCCATGCGGTGCTTCGGCCCGGCGTACCGGCGCTGCCTGGTGTCGCTGTCGCGCGGCGGCGCCGACGCCAGCATCGTGCGCGAATTCGACACCGTCGAGAAGCGCTTCGTCGATGGCGGCTTCAGCCTGCCCGAAGCCAAGTCCGATGTGACCTGGATCGATGCCGACACGATCTACGTCGCGACCGATTTCGGCAGCGGCTCGCTGACCGACTCCGGCTACCCGCGCATCATCAAGCGCTGGAAGCGCGGCATGCCGCTCGCCGCGGCGACGACGGTGTTCGAAGGCGAGAAGGCCGACGTCGAGGTCGAGGTCTCCGTCGACCGCACGCCGGGGTTCGGGCGCACGATCTTCCGGCGCTCGATCGACACCTGGCGCAGCCGCAGCTTCCTGCTGCGCGGCAGCGATCTCGTCGCCCTCGACGTGCCCGACGACGCCAGGCTCTCGTTCTTCCGCGACACCTTGCTGCTCGAGTTGCGATCGCCGCTCGTCGTCGGCGCCGCCACGTACCCCGCCGGCTCGCTGATCGCCGCCGAGGCCGACGCGTGGCTGGCCGGCCGCCGCGAAGGCACCCCGCTTTTCACGCCCACGGAGACGCGTTCGCTCGCCGGCCACGCGCAGACTCGTGACCACCTCGTGCTCGACGTGCTCGACCAGGTCTCGAGTCGCCTCGAGGAGTGGCACAAGACCGGTACGACCTTCACGCGCCGCGACATCGCGGCGCCGTTCCCCGGCGCCATCGACGTCGCCGTGCTCTATGACCCGCTGGTCGACGGCGTGCCCGCCGCCGCCGGCCGACCCGCCGTCGTCGCGACCTCCGACGGTGCCCTCGCCGATCGCTACCTATTCAGCTACCACGACTTCCTGCAGCCCGATTCGCTCGCCCTCGCCCGCGCCGGCAGCGACGAGCGCGAGCCACTGAAATCGCGGCAGCCGTTGTTCGACGCTGCAGGCATGGACGCCGAGCAGTTCTTCGCGACCTCGAAGGACGGTACCCGGGTGCCTTACTTCGTCGTCTGGCCGAAAGGCATGCGCGCTGCAGCGCGCGCCGGCGACGCGCCCACCCTCCTCTACGGCTACGGCGGCTTCGAGATCTCGATGCAGCCGTTCTACTCGGGCGGCTACGGCGCCGAGTGGCTGTCCCGCGGCGGCGTGCTCGTCATCGCCAACATCCGCGGCGGCGGCGAGTTCGGGCCCGCGTGGCACCAGGCCGCGCTGAAGGCCAACAAGCAGAAGAGCTACGACGACTTCATCGCTGTCGCCGAGGACCTGATCGCGAAGAAGATCACGAATCCGATGCACCTCGGCATCCAGGGCGGCAGCAATGGCGGCCTGCTCGTCGGCGCGGTGATGGTGCAGCGGCCCGATCTCTTCAACGCCGTCGTCTGCGAGGCGCCGTTGCTCGACATGAAGCGCTACAGCCATCTGCTCGCAGGCGCTTCGTGGACGGGCGAGTTCGGAGACCCCGACGTCGAGGCCGACTGGGCCATGATCGCGCGCTACAGCCCCTACCAGAACGTCAAGCCGGGCGTGAAGTACCCATCCGTCCTCTTTACGACCTCGACGCGCGACGACCGCGTCCACCCCGGCCACGCCCGCAAGATGGCGGCGCGGATGATCGAGCTCGGCAACGACGTTCTGTTCTACGAGAACATCGAAGGCGGCCACACCGGCGCCGCCGACAACGCCCAGCTCGCCCACCGCTTGGCGCTCGTCTTCACCTACCTGTGGCGCCAGCTCGGCGGCTAGCCAGCGCGGGTGAGCAGCGTTGACACGACCACCGCGGTGCCGATGCGGGCGACCGCGACCGACCCGGTCGGCGCCACGCGACCAAACTCAGTGGTTGTCTCGCGGCACGAACGCGCCGCGCTTGCCGACGAGGAAGTCGAGGTCGACGCCTTCGTCGGCCTGCAGCACATGGTCGACGTAGAGCTTCCAGTAGCCGCTCGCGAGCGGCGGCGGCGGCGCTTTCCAATCGGCCAAACGGCGCGCCAGCTCGTCGTCGCTCACGTGCAGGTGAATGCGCCGCTTCGGCACGTCGAGCTCGATCAGGTCGCCGTTGCGGACCACGGCGAGAGGGCCGCCCGCCGCCGCTTCGGGCGCGGTATGCAGCACGACGGTGCCGTAAGCGGTGCCGCTCATGCGCGCATCGCTGATTCGGACCATGTCGGTGATGCCCTTCTTCAGGATCTTCGGCGGCAACGGCATGTTGCCGACCTCGGCCATGCCGGGGTAGCCGCGCGGGCCGCAGTTCTTCAGCACGAGCACGCAGTTCTCGTCGACGTCGAGGGCGTCGTCGTCGATGCGGGCGTGGAAATCCTCGATCGACTCGAAGACCACGGCGCGGCCGGTGTGGACCATGAGCGCCGGCGTTGCCGCGCTCGGCTTGATGACGGCGCCGCGCGGCGCCAGGTTGCCGTGCAGCACGGCGATACCGGCGTTGGCCTTGAACGGGTCGGCGACCGACCTGATCACGTCCTTGTTCCAGTTCTCGGCGCCGGCGATGTTGGTGCCCATCGTCTCGCCATTGGCGGTGATGGCGCCCAGGTGCAAGGTCGAGCCGATCTCCTTCATCACCGCCGGCAGACCGCCGGCGTAGCAGAAATCCTCCATCAGGTATTTGCCCGACGGCTGCAGGTTCACGAGGCACGGCGACTCGCTCGCCAGCCGGTCGAAGTCTTCGATGCGAAGCTCGACGCCGAGCCGGCCGGCGATGGCGATGAGGTGGATCACGGCGTTGGTCGAGCCGCCGATCGCAGCCAGCACCTTGATCGCGTTCTCGAACGCCTCGCGGGTGAGGATCTTCGAGATCGTGAGGTCTTCGTGCACGGCCTCGACGGCGCGGCGGCCGGCCATCCGCGCCAGCACGTTGCGGCGGCCGTCGACAGCCGGGAAAGCAGCGTTGCCGGGCAGGCCGAGGCCGAGCGCCTCGACCATCGAGGCCATCGTGCTGGCCGTGCCCATCGTCATGCAATGGCCGTGGCTGCGGTGCATGCAGCTCTCGGCCTCGAGGAATTCCTGCAGCTTGAGCGTGCCGGCACGGACCTGCTCGCTCATGCTCCACACACCGGTGCCCGAGCCGAGCTCGCCGCCGCGCCACTTGCCCGAGAGCATCGGCCCGCCAGAGACGCCGATCGTCGGCAGGTCGACGCTGGCCGCGCCCATCACCAGCGACGGCGTGGTCTTGTCGCAGCCCATCAGCAGAACGACGCCGTCGAGCGGGTTGCCACGGATCGATTCCTCGACGTCCATTGACGCGAGGTTGCGGTAGAGCATCGCCGTCGGCCTCAGCAGCGTCTCGCCGAGCGACATCACGGGAAACTCGAACGGAAAGCCGCCGGCTTCGTAGACGCCGATCTTCACCTGCTCCGCCAAGATCCTGAAGTGCGAGTTGCAGGGCGTGAGCTCGCTGAAGGTGTTGCAGATGCCGATCACCGGCCGGCCGTCGAACTGGTCGTCGGGCACACCCTTGCCCTTGACCCAGCTTCGATACGCGAAGCCGTCGCGGTCCATGCGGCCAAACCACTGGCGGCTGCGCAGGTCTTCGGGCTTCTTGATCCTCGGCAGCGTACTCATCGGCGACTCCTCGGAAGCCTCATTCCTTGACCGACCCCGTCATTCCCGACACGTAGTACTCGACGAAGAAGGAGTAGACGAAGGCGACCGGCAGCGAGCCGAGCAGCGCCCCGGCCATCAGCGGTCCCCACTGGTACACGTCGCCCTGGACCAGCTCGGTGACGACGCCGACCGGCAGCGTCTTGATCTCCGACGAAGACACGAAGGTGAGCGCGTAGATGAACTCGTTCCAGCTCAACGTGAAGGCGAAGATGCCGGCCGAGATCAGGCCCGGCACGGCCAGCGGCAGCACGATCTTGACGAGGATCTGCCAGCGCGTTGCACCGTCGATCAGCGCGCACTCCTCGAGCTCGAACGGGATCGAGCGGAAGTAGCCCATAAGCAACCAGGTGCAAAACGGGATCAGGAAGGTCGGGTAGGTGAGGATGAGCGCCAGCCGGGTATCGAACAGGCCGAGCTTGTAGACGACGTTGGCGAGCGGTATGAAGAGGATGCTCGGCGGCACCAGGTAGGCCAGGAAGATGGCCAGGCCGACGTGCTTGGAGCTGCGAAAGCGCAGCCGCTCGATCGCGTAGGCGGCGAGCACCGAGGCGAAGAGGGAGAACGCCGTCGCCACCACCGAGACCAGGACCGTGTTCCACATCCACTCCGGGAATGCGGTGTCGAACAGCAACTTGTGGAAGTGCTCGAGCGTCGGCCCGATGACCCAGAACGGGTTGCCTGATCGCGACAGCAGCTCGGCGTCGGGCTTCACCGAGGTGATCGCCATCCAGTAGAACGGAAACAGCAGCACGATCAGGAAGACGACCAGCGGCAGGTAGACGGTGACCGCCCGCCGCGGCACCGACTCCAGGAAGCTCATGCCGACCGAGTCGGACGTCGTGGCGGTGGTGTTCGTGCTCATTTGTCCGTGCCGCCCTGCTGCCAGGCGCGCCGCTGCAGGCCGAAGAAGCTGAACATGATGCAGGCCAGCAGGAACGGCACCATCGTGATCGCGATCGCCGCGCCTTCACCGAGGGCGCCGCCGTTGATGCCGCGCTGGAATGCGAGCGTCGCCATCAGGTGGGTTGCGTTGAGCGGGCCGCCGCGGGTGATGACGTAGATGAGCTGGAAGTCGGTGAAGGTGAACAAAACCGAAAAGGTCATGACGACGGCGATGATCGGCGTCAGCAGCGGCAGGGTGACGTGGCGGAATTGCTGCCAGCGCGTCGCGCCGTCGATCGCCGAGGCTTCGTAGTACGAGGGCGAGATCGTCTGCAGGCCGGCGAGCAGCGTGATCGCCACGAACGGCACGCCGCGCCAGACATTGGCCGCGATCACGGCGAAGCGCGCGTTCCACGGCGAGCCGAGGAAGTCGATGTAGGTGTCGATCACGCCCATCTTCACGAGGGCCCAGCTGATGATCGAAAACTGCGAGTCGTAGATCCACCAGAAGGCGATCGCCGAGAGCGCCGTCGGCACGATGTAGGGCAGCAGGATGACGGCGCGAAAGAAGGTCTTGAAGCGGATGTTGCGGTTGAGCAGCAGCGCCAGCCACAAGCCGAGGCCGAACTTGATGACGCTGGCGATGAACGTGTAGAAAAGGGTGTTGAAGAGCGCCAGCCGGGTGACGCTGTCGCCCCACAGGAACTCGTAGTTCTCGAGCCCGACCCACACGCCTTCGCGGCCAACCTTGGTGTCGGTGAAGCCGAGCCAGACGCCGAGGCCGAGCGGGTAGGTCAGGAACAGCAGCAACAGCAGCGCCGCCGGCAGCATGAAGAGCAGGCCGAGGGCATTGCGGTTGTTCTGGAGCTTGTCGAGAAAGGTCATGACAGACGAGAAAGAAAGAGGCCCGCGCGAGCGAGCCCCTGTGACTTCGGTGAGCGTCGTTCCTAGACTTTGTAATACCTTTCGGCGCGCTTCTGGGCCCGCTCCATCGCTTCCTTCGGCGTCTTCGAGCCGCTGATACCTTCAGCCACCATGTTGACCATGATGAAGTCGGCCGCCGCACCGGCCGAGGCGTAGCCGAGCTTGCCTGCGTAGCCGGCCGGGCGCAGGTTCTTCACCGGGTCGCGATACGGCGTGTTCTTCGGATCGACAGTCCAGATCGCGGCCTTGGCGTAGCCCGCCAGCGGCGTCGCGATGTAGGCGCCGGCCGCGGTGAGCCAGGGTTCGAACTGGTCCTGCTCCATCATGAACTGCAGGAACATCTTCGCGGCCTGCGGATACTTGGTGTACTTCATCACCATCTGGTTGAAGAACAGATGCGACTCGGTCGGCACGCCCACCGGCCCGATCGGGAAGCTCGCGTGGTTGATGTCGGCAACGAGCTCCTTGACCTTGTCGTCCTTGGAGTTCTTGGCCGCGTAGTAGATCGAGATGCCGTTGTTGGTGACCGAGATCTGGCCGTCGAGGAAGGCCTTGTTGTTGTTCGGGTCGAGCCACGACAGCGTGCCCGGGATGAAGGTCGCGTAGAGCTGCTGGCCGTACTCGAGCGCCTTCAGGGTCTCGGGGCTGTCGATCACGACCTTGTTGTTCTGGTCGACGAGCTTGCCGCCGAACGCCCAGACCAGCCAGTTGCACCACAGGCCGTCGCCGGTGGCGTTGCCGAGCGCCATGCCGCCGGGCGTGCCCTTTTCCTTCAGGGCCTTCATCATCTTCAGGAAGTTGTCAGTATCCTTCGGAAAACTGTCGAAGCCGGCCGCCTTCACCATGCTCTCTCTATAGACCATCATCGAGCCGGCGGCGCCGAGCGGCAGGCCGATCCACTTCTTGCCATCGGGCTTCAGGAACGCCTCGCCGGCCGGATACCAGCCGCCGTACTTCTTGCCGATGTACTCGGCGACGTCGGTCACGTCGAGCAGCTTGTCGGGATAGAGGTTGGCATCGTCGTTGGTCGACAGGATGATGTCGGGGCCGGCGCCGGTGTTGGCGGCGACCGCCGCTTTGGGCCGCACGTCTTCCCAGCCTTCGTTGTCGACGCGAACCGGGATGCCGGTTTTGTCGGTGAACTTCTTGACGTTGATCATGTAGGCGTCGATGTCGCCCTGGACGAAGCGGCTCCAGCGCAGCACCCGCAGCGTCGCACCCTTTTCGGGCTTCAGCGTCAGCGTCGGCGCCGCTGCAACGGCTGGCGCCACCGGCCGCGCCGCTGGCGCTGCCGGCTTGGCAGGCGGCTGCGCGGGCTTGGCAGGAGTCGACTGCGCGCCGACCAAAGGCGACCACAAGGCGGTGCCGGCTACGGCGGCTGCGGTCGCCGAACCCTCAAGAAACTTGCGGCGGTTGAACGATTCGGTCATCTTGGATCTCCTATCTGCTGTCGGGGTCGTCAAAGAAAGTTCAGGCCGCCAGGCGCATGCCGCTGGCGGCGTCGAACAGATGCGCTCGCTGCAGGTCGGGCACCAGGTGGATGGTGCTGCCGGGGGCGAAGTCGTGGCGCTCGCGGAACACCGCCGAGAGCTCGGTGCTGCCGTAGCGGCAGGCGACGAAGGTGTCGGCGCCGGTCGGCTCCATGACGACGACGCGCGATGCGATGCCGCCGGCGTCGGCGAGCCGCAGGTGCTCGGGGCGGGTGCCGAGCACGACCGGCTGGCCGTCGGCGCCACCCGAGGCAGCCGGGGCGCCGAGGCGCGAGCCGTCGGCCAGTTCGAGGCTGGCTTCGCCGCCGCTGCGCCGCAGCGTGGCCGGTACGAAGTTCATCGCCGGCGAGCCGATGAAGCCGGCCACGAACACGTTGGCCGGGTGGTCGTAGAGCTCGAGCGGCGAGCCCATCTGCTCGATGCGGCCATCTTTCATGACGACGATCTTGTCGCCCATCGTCATCGCCTCGATCTGGTCGTGGGTGACGTAGATCGAGGTCGTTTTCAGGCGCTGATGCAGCTCCTTGATCTCGCTGCGCATGGCGACGCGCAACTTGGCGTCGAGATTCGAGAGCGGCTCGTCGAACAGGAACACCTGCGGATCGCGAACGATGGCCCGCCCCATCGCGACGCGCTGGCGCTGGCCGCCCGAGAGCTGGCGCGGATAGCGGTCCATCAATGCCGACAGCGCCAGGATGTCGGCGGCGCGCGCCACCTTGGACTCGATCGTGGCCTTATCCTTCTTCGCGAGCATCAACGAGAAGGCGAGGTTCTGGCGCACGGTCATGTGCGGATAGAGCGCGTAGTTCTGGAACACCATCGCGATGTCGCGCTCCTTGGGCGGCACGTCGTTGACCTTCTTCGCGCCGATCCGGATCTCGCCGCCACTGATCTCCTCGAGTCCGGCGATCATGCGCAGCAGCGTCGACTTGCCGCAGCCCGACGGGCCGACGAGGACCGTGAACGAACCGTCGGCGATGTCGATGTCGACGCCGTGCAGCACGGCGGTCTCGCCGAAATTCTTTCGAACCCCCTGGATGGTGACGCTGGCCATCTGCCCTTCGTGTCGGAGCGAACCCTGCCCCGGATGCACAAAGTATCGGCACCCGTGGCGGCCGCCGCCATGAGGGCAAACCGGTAGGCCGCGCCCGGGTCGGATTCGTATGATGACCCGACCACTATGCTGACCCGCGCCGACACGTCCTGCGCCGATACTTCGGCCCCGATCCGGCCGCCGCCGCTCGTCGCCGAGCGGCTTTCGGACCGGCTCGCCGCCCGCCTCGGCGGCCAGATCGACGCCGGCACGCTGCGCCCCGGCGACCGCCTGCCGACAGAGCAGCGGCTGGCGCTCGCGCACGGCGTCTCGCGCACGGTCGTGCGCGAGGCCGTCCACCAGTTGAAGTCGCTTGGCCTGCTGCGCTCGCGGCAGGGCTCGGGCGTGTTCGTGATGGCGGCACCGTCGGGCGAAGCCTTGACACTCGACCTCGCCCTGATCGGCTCCATCGACGACGTGCTTCGCGTGCGCGAGGTCCGGCGCGCGCTCGAAGCCGAGACGGCGGCGCTGGCGGCAGCCCGCGCCAGCCGCGCCCAGGTGGCGGCGTTGCGCAAGGCACTGCGTGCCATCGACCGCAGCGCCGCCGACGGCCGCGACGGCGTCGACGAAGACCTCGCTTTCCACCGCTTGCTCGCCGACGCCGCCGGCAACCCGCATTTCGGCCGCCTGCTCGAATTCCTCGAGCAATACACGCAGGAAGCGATGCGCGTCACGCGCCGCAACGACGCGACCCGCACCGACTTCGTCGAAGCCGTGCGCATCGAGCATTCAGCCATCGTCGATGCCATCGCCGCCGGCGACGCGGCGCTGGCGCGCCGGCGCGCCGTCCAGCACATGCGCGGCGGCGACCGGCGCCTGCGCACGGCAGCGCCGTTACCCACCCCAAGGAGACCTGAGCGATGAAGATCCTGATCACCGGTGGCGGCGGCTACGTCGGCTCGCGTCTGGCCCGGGCCCTGCTCGACCGAGGCACCCTCGGTTCCCGCACGATCGAGCGCCTGGTCCTGGCCGACCAGGTGGCGCCACGGACCGAGCTCACGAGCGACCGCCGCGTCAAGACCCGTGTCGGCGCCCTCGCCGGCCAGTGCGAGGCTCTCGGCCACGAGGGCTTCGACGGCGTCTTCCACCTCGCCTCGGCGGTGTCGGGCGAATGCGAGGCCGACTTCGACCTCGGCCTGCGCTCCAACCTCGACAGCACGCGCGCCTTGCTCGACGCCTTGCGGGCCGCAACGGCACGCGGCGTCGCGCCGGCGAAGCTGGTCTTTTCGAGCTCGGTGGCGGTGTTCGGGCCCGACCCGTCGGTGCCGCTGCCGGCCTTGGTGGGCGACGACACGCTGCCCGCGCCCAAGACCTCGTACGGCACCCACAAGCTGATGTGCGAGCACCTGATCGCCGACTATTCGCGCAAGGGCTACGTCGACGGCCGCTCGGCCCGCCTGATGACGGTCACCGTGCGGCCCGGCAAACCGAACGGTGCCGCCTCGTCGTTCTTCTCCGGCATCGTCCGCGAGCCGCTGGCCGGCGTCGATGCGGTCTGCCCGGTGGCGGCCGATGTCTCGCATCCGCTGACCTCGGTGGCACGCACCGTCGAAGGACTGATCGCGGTCTACGAGGCAAGCGTCGAGCAGATGGGCGGAAGGCTCGCGCTCAACCTGCCGGCGGTCAACGTCACCGTCGCCGAGATGCTGGCGGCGCTCGAATCCGTCGCCGGCCCGGCGGTGCGAGCGCGCGTGAAGTTCGTTCGCAACGAGACCATTGCCGGCATCGTCGCCAACTGGCCGCGCGGCTCGACGGCCACGCGCGCCGCGGCGCTCGGCCTGAAGCCCGACCGCGACTTCGCCGACATCATTCGCCAGTACATCGCCGATGGTCGCGCCACCCCGGGCGGCGAGGCGGCACTCGCGGGCCTTACACAGCAGGAATCGAAGCCATGAACCAGATCGATCTGAAGGACCGCGTCGCGGTCATTACCGGCGGTGCCCAGGGCATCGGCTACGCCATCGCCGAGCGCATGCTCGCCTCGGGCGCCAGCGTCGTGCTCTGGGACGCCGACGAAGCCAAGCTCGCCGAAGCGAAGGGCATGCTCGGCGGGCCGGGCCGCGTCTTCACCGACAAGGTCGAGCTGACCATCGAGGCGGAAGTGGCGGCGGCCACCGAACGCACGCTGAAGGCGGCGAAGAAAATCGACATCCTCGTCAACAACGCCGGCATCACCGGCGGCAATGGCACGACCTGGGAGCTGGCGCCCGAGGTCTGGCGTCGCGTCATCGAGGTCAACCTGATCGCGCCCTACCTCGTGTGCCGCGCCGTCGTGCCGCACATGATCGCGGCGAAGTACGGCCGCATCGTCAACATCGCCTCGGTGGCGGGCAAGGAAGGCAACCCGAACGCCTCGCACTACAGCGCCTCGAAGGCCGGTGTCATCGCCCTCACGAAGTCGCTCGGCAAGGAGCTGGCCACCAAGGGCGTGCTCGTCAACGCCGTCTCGCCGGCGGCGGCGAAGACGGCGATGTTCGCGAGCATGACGCAGCAGCACATTGACTTCATGCTCTCGAAGATCCCGATGGGCCGTTTCCTCGAAGTCGGCGAAGCGGCGGCGATGGTCGCGTGGCTGTCGTCCGAGGAGTGCTCCTTCACCACCGGGTCGGTGTTCGACCTCTCCGGCGGGCGGGCGACGTATTAGCGGATCGCCACCGGCTTGATCATCGACTGCACCGAGCCCTGGTGCATGTTTTGGCCGAGTAAGAACATGAACTCCCAGGCCTTGTCCCTGGCGAGTTTCGCGGTGGCGATGTTCGTATCTCCAAGGGGGTCGTTGCGATCGACGGCGGCGTCCCAGCGAGCCGACCTTGCCGGTCTTGATGCTCGAGGCGGCGATCACCGCGGCGATCAGGGTGTGATGGACACTTGTCCTGGCGTCTACTGCGGCGAAAGGGCAGGGAATTCGCGCAGGGTGCGCTTGAGAATCTTGCCGTTGGCGTTGCGGGGCAGCGGCGCTGCACTCCATGTGATGCTCTCGGGCACCTTGTAGTCGGCCAGCAGCGCCGCGCAGTGCGCCTTGATCGACGCATCGTCGGCGCCCCGGCCCCGCACGCTGGGCGCATAGACGAACGCATGCACGCGCTCGCCCAGCACCGCGCAAGGCCGGCCGACGATGGCGGCTTCGACCACGCCGGGCCAGGCCATCAGCGCGTTCTCGACTTCGACCGAATAGACCTTGTAGCCGCCGCGATTGAGCATGTCTTTCTTGCGATCGACGATGCGAACGAAGCCCTGGGCATCGACGCTGCCGATGTCGCCCGAATGCCAGAAGCCGCCTGTGAACTCGCGCGCCGTCGCCTCGGCGTCGGCCCAGTAGCCGGGCACCACCATCGGCCCGGCGATCCAGAGCTCGCCGTCGCGGCCAGGCGCGACTTCGCGGCCGTCGTCGTCCATCACGCGGATGTCGGCGGCGGGCAGGGCCACGCCGACGGAATCGGCATGGGCGCGCGTCAGGCCGGCCGGCATCATCGTCACGGGCGAGGTGGTTTCGGTGGCACCGTAGGCGTTCTGCAGCGTCAGGCCGGGCAGCCGCGCAACGAGCGCGTCGATGCTGCTGACCGGCATCGGTGCGCCGCCGTAGCCGCCGACGCGCCACGCCGACAGGTCGGCGCCGGCCAATGCATCACTCAGCAGGCAGAGCTGGTACATCGCCGGGACCATCAGCGTGTGGCTGATGCGCTCTCGCGCCATCAGGCGCACGAA
>JAYVNL010000194.1:0-12702 GCA_043758495.1 Rhizobacter sp. | reverse complement strand
GTGGTGCTCGGTTTCGTGACGACCAAGAAGGCCGGCACGCCGTTCGCGATGATCACGCTCGGCCTCGGCGAGCTGGTGACGGCGATGGCGCTGATGATCCCGGAGTTCTTCGGCGGCGAGGGCGGCGTGACCGCGAACCGCGTCGTCGGCAAGTCCGTTCTCGGGCTGACCTTCGGGCCGCAGATCCAGGTCTATTACCTGCTCGCGATCTACACCGTGGTGTGCACGGCGGCGATGTTCGCCTTCACCTGCACCCCGCTCGGCCGGATGCTCAACGCCACGCGAGACAACCCGGAGCGCGTCGAATTCATCGGCTACAGCACCCAGCACGTGCGCTTCCTCTCTTTCATCATCGCCGGCTTCTTCGCCGGCGTGTCGGGCGGCATGTACGCGCTCAACTTCGAGATCGCCACTGCCGAGGTGGTCGCCGCCGGCCGCTCCGGCCTCTATCTGCTGTTCACCTTCCTGGGTGGCGCGACGTTCTTCTTCGGCCCGATCATCGGCGCCGTGCTGATGGTGCTCGGCTTCGCACTGTTTTCGGAAGTGACGAAAGCCTGGCAGCTCTACCTCGGCCTCATCTTCCTGTTCATGGTGATTTATGCGCCGGGCGGCATCGCCAGCCTGATCATGATGAACGTGCGCGTCGCCATGCACCGAAAGCTCCATCGTCTCCGGGGCTGGTACGGACTGCTCGCGGCGACGGCGCTGGTCATGCTGGTCGGCTTCGGCGCGATGATCGAGATGGTCTACCACCTCCAGCTTGGCCTGGGCGGCGCGAGCTCGACGCTGCGCTTCCTCGGCCTCACTCTCGACTCGCGCGGCGCCGCCAGCTGGCTCGGGGCGCTCGCCGTCGCCCTCGCCGGGTTCGCTGCCTTCGAATTCGTGCGCCGTCGCTTCGCCGTCGAGTGGGGCCGCATTCAGACCGAGATCGAAGCCGACATGACCTTCAAGGAGCCGACGCCGACCGCCGCGGCCGCATCTTCATGAGCACCGCGGCGACACCGGCGGTCGAGCTCCGGGATCTGCGAAAGTCTTTCGGCAAGACCGAGATCATCCGCGGCACCCATCTCGTCGTAGCCCCCGGCGAGCGGGTCGCCATCATCGGCCCCAACGGCGCTGGCAAGTCGACGCTTTTCAACCTCATCAGCGGCCGCTTCGGCCCCACGAGCGGCGAGATCCTCCTGCACGGCAAGCGCATCGACGGCCTCAAGCCATACGAGATCAACCGCCTCGGCCTCGCTCGCAGCTTCCAGATCACCAACATCTTCGGCCGCCTCTCGGTGTTCGAGAACCTGCGCTGCGGTCTGCTCTGGTCGATGGGCTACCGCTACGCGTTCTGGAAGTTTCTGGCCGACCTACGCGATGCCAACGAGCGATCGGAACAGCTGCTGAAGATGATCCGGCTCGAGAAGAAGCGCGACACGCTGGCCATGAACCTCACCTACGCCGAACAGCGCGCGCTCGAGATCGGCGTCACCATTGCCGGCGGCGCCCAGGTGGTCTTGCTCGACGAGCCCACGGCCGGTATGAGCAAGAGCGAAACGGCGCGCTTCATCGAGCTGATCCGCGAAGTCACCGTCGGCAAGACGCTGCTGACCGTCGAGCACGACATGGGTGTCGTGTTCGGGCTCGCCGACAAGATCGCGGTGCTCGTCTACGGCGAGGTCATCGCCTTCGACGTGCCCGATGCGGTACGAGCCAACGCCCGCGTGCAAGAAGCCTATCTCGGCACGGTCCACGCCGACGCGCAGGCGGCCGGCGAGCACGCCTGACTCGGCCGACTCCATGCTTCAACTCGCCGACGTCCACGCCTACTACGGCAAGAGCCACATCCTGCACGGCGTCGACATGCGCGTCGGCGAGGGCGAGATCGTGAGCCTGCTCGGCCGCAACGGCTCCGGCCGTTCGACGACCGTGAAGACCATCATGGGCCTGGTCGCCGGCACCGGCTCGATCCGGCTGCGCGAGCGCGAGATCCTCGGCGGCAAGACCTTCGACATCGCCCACGCCGGCATCGGCTACGTGCCCGAGAACCGCGACATCTTTCCCAAGCTCACGGTGCACCAGAACCTGCAACTGGGCGAGAAGCGCGGCAAGAAGAACCCGCGTTGGTCGTACGACGACATGTACAAGATCTTTCCGCGACTGAAGGAGCGAGAGCACACCGAGGCAGGCGTGCTTTCGGGCGGCGAGCAGCAGATGCTCACGCTCTGCCGTACGCTGATGGGCGACCCGGACCTGATCATGATCGACGAGCCGACCGAAGGCCTGGCGCCAAAGATCGTCGAGCTCGTTGCCGCGTACCTGAAGGAATTGAAGAACCGCGGCGTCTCGGTGCTGCTGGTCGAGCAGAAGTTGACGATCGCGCTGGCCATCTCCGAGCGCTGCTACGTGATGGGCCACGGTGCGATCGTGTTCGAAGGCACGCCGGCCGACCTTCGCGCGAACGCCGAGGTGCGCAAGGAGTGGCTCGAGGTCTGATGTCGCTGCTGGGACAGACCCTTCGCGGCCCCAGTCCTAGAATCGTGCGCAGCTGTTCTTTGCCCGCGTCGCGCTGTCGCCCGGCATTCCTGGAGAGGTTCAAATGACTGCCCACTACGAAGCCCGCGGCGACGTTGCCGTGATCACGCTCGCCAATCCGCCCGTAAACGGTCTCGGCTACGAAACCCGGGTCGGCATCGTCGAAGGGCTGGCCAAGGCACTTGCTGACGGCGCTGTCAAGGCGGTGGTCCTCACCGGTGCCGGCAAGGCTTTCTCGGGCGGCGCCGACATCCGCGAGTTCAATTCGCCGAAGGCCGGTGCCGAGCCGAACCTGATCTCGGTCATCAACGCCGTCGAGGCCAGCACCAAGCCGGTCGTCGCCGCGCTGCACAGCGTCGCCATGGGTGGTGGCCTCGAACTGGCGCTCGGCTGCCACTACCGCGTCGCCGCCGCCGGCACGCAGGTGGCGCTGCCGGAAGTGAAGATCGGCCTGATCCCGGGCGCTGGCGGCACCCAGCGTCTGCCGCGCGTGCTCGGCGTCGAGACGGCACTCAACATGATCGTCATCGGCGAGCCGGTGAAGAGCGAACTGCTCGCGAAGCTGCCCGGACAAAAGCTGTTCGACAAGATCGTCGACGGCGACGTCGTCGAGGCGGCAATCGCCTTCGCACGCGAGAAGGCCGCGGTGCGACCGCTGCCGATGACCAAGAACCTCAAGGTCGAGTACGCCAACGCCGACGCCTACTTCCAGTTCGTCCGCAACATGGTGGGCGGCATGTCGAAGAACTTCCCGGCGCCGCTCAAGTGCGTCGACGCCGTCGCCGCGTCGACGCGCATGAAGTTCGACGACGGCATGAAGTTCGAGCGCGAGATCTTCGTGGCGCTGATGGCCACGCCCGAGTCGAAGGCGCTGCGCCATGCCTTCGTCGCCGAGCGCGCGACGAACAAGATCGCCGACGTGCCCGCCGACACGCCGGTGCGCGAGATCAAGAAGGTGGCCGTGATCGGCGCCGGCACGATGGGCGGCGGCATCGCGATGAACTTCCTCAATGCCGGCATTCCGGTCGTGATGCTCGAGATGAAGCAGGAAGCGCTCGACAAGGGTGTGGGCATCCTGCGCAAGAACTACGACGCCCAGGTCAAGAAGGGCAAGCTCAAGCAGGACAAGCTCGACGAGCGCATGAACATGCTCTCGACGACGCTGAAGTACGACGACCTGAAAGACACCGACCTCGTCATCGAGGCCGTGTTCGAAGACATGGGCGTGAAGGAGCAGGTCTTCAAGACGCTCGACGAGGTGATGAAGCCCGGAGCCATCCTGGCCTCGAACACGTCGACGCTCGACCTCGACCAGATCGCGTCGTTCACGAAGCGGCCTGAAGACGTGATCGGCATGCACTTCTTCAGCCCGGCCAACGTGATGAAGCTGCTCGAGGTCGTGCGCGGCAAAAAGACCGCGAAGGACGTGCTCGCCACGGTGATGCAGCTCGGCAAGAAGATCAGGAAGACAACTGTCGTTTCCGGCGTCACCGATGGCTTCATCGGCAACCGCATGATCGAGCAGTACTCGCGCCAGGCCGGCTTTCTGCTGGAGGAGGGCGCCACACCGCAGCAGGTCGACAAGGCGATGGAGAAGTTTGGCATGGCGATGGGGCCGTTCCGGATGGGCGACCTGGCCGGCAACGACATCGGCTGGTACATCCGCAAGCGCCGCTATGTCGACAAGCCCGAGGTCCGGTACTCGAAGACGGCAGACCTGCTCTGCGAGCTCGGCCGCTTCGGCCAGAAGACGGGCGCCGGCTGGTACGACTACGTGCCCGGCAAGCGCGACGCGATCCCGAGTCAGCTCGTCATCGACATGCTCGACAAGCACCGCGCCTCGCTCGGCATCGCAGCCCGGAAGATCGGCGACGAGGAGATCGTGAACCGTCTCGTCTACGCGCTCGTCAATGAAGGCGCAAAGATCGTCGACGAGGGCATCGCCCAGCGCGCCAGCGACGTCGACATGGTCTACCTCACCGGCTACGGCTTCCCTCTGCACCGCGGCGGGCCGATGAACTACGCCGACCAGCAGGGCCTCTTCAACGTCGTGCAGGCGATGAACCGCTTCGCTGCCAACCCGCACGACGATGCCGGCTTCTGGCAACCTGCGCCGCTGCTCGCCCGGCTCGCCGCCGAAGGCAAGTCGTTCAGCTGAGCCCGCTCACCCCCTCGGAGATCACCCCATGACCAGCGCCGTCATCGTTTCCACCGCCCGCACCCCGCTCGCCAAGAGCTGGAAAGGCGCCTTCAACATGACCCACGGCGCCACGCTCGGGGGCTTCGCCGTGAAGGCGGCTGTCGAACGCGCCGGCATCGACGGCGCCGAGGTCGACGACGTCATCATGGGCTGCGCCACGCCCGAAGGTGCTACGGGCAGCAACATCGCGCGCCAGATCGCGCTGCGTGCCGGCTTGCCGATCACGACCAGCGGCATGACCGTGAACCGCTTCTGCTCGAGCGGCCTGCAGACGATCGCGATGGCAGCGCAGCGCGTCATCGCCGGCGAGACCGACGTAGTCGTGGCGGGCGGCGTCGAGTCGATCTCGTGCGTGCAGAACGAGGCCAACAAGCACATGCTGGCCGACGCCTGGCTGCTCGAGCACAAGCCGACGATCTACTGGAACATGCTGCAGACTGCCGAGCAGGTTGCCAAGCGTTACGGCATCGGGCGCGAGCGCATGGACCGCTACGGTGCCGAGAGCCAGCAACGGGCGACGGCCGCGCGCGATGCCGGCCGCTTCGTCGACGAGATCGTGCCGGTGACGGTGACCGCCGGTGTCGCCGACGCCGTGATGGGCCTGCGCACGAAGGAAGTGACGATCAGCGCCGACGAAGGCATCCGCGCCGGCACGACCTACGAAGGCATCAAGGACATCAAGCCGGCGATTCCGGGCGGTGTCATCTCCGCCGGCAATGCCAGCCAGTTCAGCGACGGCGCCGGTGCGGTGGTCGTCATGAACGAGAAGCTGGCCGAGCAGCGCGGCCTCAAGCCGCTCGGCCGCTTCCTCGGCTTCGCCGTCGCTGGCTGCGAGCCTGACGAGATGGGCATCGGCCCGGTGTTCGCGGTGCCCAAGCTGCTCAAGCGCCTCGGCCTCACCGTCGCCGACATCGACCTCTGGGAGCTCAACGAAGCCTTCGCCGTGCAGGTGCTGTACTGCGCCGACAAGCTCGGCATCCCGATGGACCGCCTCAACGTCGACGGCGGCGCCATCGCCGTCGGCCACCCGTACGGCGTCAGCGGTCAGCGCCTCACCGGCCATGCGTTGATCGAAGGCAAGCGGCGCGGCGCGAAGAAGGTGCTCGTGACGATGTGCATCGGCGGCGGCATGGGCGCGGCGGGCGTGTTCGAGGTGCTTTGAGACTGTGATGTCACCCGGTTTCTGCAGGCTCTCGGCAGTGCTGGCGTCGACTACGTGCTTGTCGGCGGCCTGGCGGTGCAGCTCCATGGCTTCCAGCGGTCGACGTTCGACATCGATCCGGTCCTGGCCATGAACGGCGACAACCTGTCGCGCTTCATTGGCGTGGCGAAAGGTCTTGGCTTGACACCGGTGATCCCGGTCGCGATCGAGTCGTTTCGATCGCGGCGCTACCGAAGATTCAGCGCGGGGAAGACCCCAATGTTTGAATCTCCCCGCCTCGACGAGCAGCTCCTGCGCCGCCGTCTGCAAGCATTCGAAGACAACCGATCGTTCTTCATCCAGATGTGGCTCCAGAACCCGAATCTCGCCGAACGGGCAGGGCCACGGATCGCCGGCCTGCTGGCACCGCTGGAGCGTTCGACGCCGAACCCCGGCCGAGTCGGGCCATCACCATGACGTTTCGCTCGACCGTCGACTTCCTCCTCCACGACTGGCTCGCCGTCGAGTCGCTGCGATCGCGGCCGCGCTTCGCCGACCATTCGCGCGAGACCTTCGATTCGGTGCTCGACACCTGCGAGCGCATCGCCCGCGACAAGTTCGCGCCCTTCAACCGGCTCGCCGATACCGAAGAGCCCTGGTTCGACGGCGACAAGGTCCACCTGCCGCAAGCCAGCCACGACGCCGCCGCTGCCTATGCGGCGACCGGCATGCTGGCGGCGGCGCAGGACTACGAACTGGGCGGCATGCAGCTTCCGTGCGTCGTCGAGATGGCCGCGAACACCTTTTTCTCGATGGCCGGCATCGGCCTCGGCGGCGGCGGCATGCTGACCAGCGGCAACGCCAACCTGCTCATGGCGCACGGCACGCCGATGCAGCAGGAGGTCTTCGCCCGCAACGAGTTCTCGGGGCGCTTTTCGGGAACGATGTGCCTCTCCGAGCCGCAGGCCGGCTCGAGCCTTTCCGACATCGCGACCCGCGCCACCCCCGACGGCAACGACTTCTCGAGCGATCCGCTCGGGCCGCGCTATCGCTTGCGCGGCAACAAGATGTGGATCTCGAACGGCGAGCACGAGCTCACCGAGAACATCGTTCACCTCGTGCTCGCCAAGATCCCGGGCGACGATGGCAGGCTCGTCGCCGGTACGCGCGGCATCTCGCTCTTCGTCGTCGCGAAAAAGCTGGTCGACGTGAACGGCCAGCTCACCGGCGAGCGCAACGACGTGTCGCTCGCCGGCCTCAACCACAAGCTCGGCTACCGCGGCATCCCGAACACGCTGCTGAATTTCGGCGAAGGCAGGTTCCGTCCCGGTGGCCAGGCCGGTGCCATTGGTCATCTCGTCGGCAAGCCCGGCGAAGGCCTGCGCTGCATGTTCCACATGATGAACGAGGCGCGCATCGCCGTCGGCCTCGGCGCCACGATGCTCGGCTTCGCCGGCTACGAAGCGTCGCTCGCGTACGCGAAGCAGCGGCCACAGGGCCGGCCGATCGGCGTCGGCGGCAAGGACGCATCGCGGCCGCCGGTCCGCATCATCGAGCACGCCGATGTGAAGCGGATGCTGCTCGCGCAGAAGAGCTACTGCGAAGGCGCGCTGGCGCTCGAGCTCTATTGCGCGCGGCTCGTCGACGAGCTGCACACCGCTGGCGACGAGGCGGCGAGGGCACGCGCGCATCTACTTCTCGAAGTGCTCACGCCCGTCGCCAAGAGCTGGCCGAGCGAGTGGTGTCTCGAGGCCAACAGCCTCGCGATCCAGGTCCTCGGCGGCTATGGCTACACGCGCGACTTTCCGGTCGAGCAGTACTGGCGCGACAACCGCCTCAACATGATCCACGAAGGCACGCACGGCATCCAGGCGCTCGACCTGCTCGGCCGCAAGGTCGTGATGGACGGCGGTGCCGGTCTCGACGCCGTGCGCGCTGCCGTCGACGAGACCATCGTGCGCGCGCGCGGCATCGATGCGCTGGCGGCGCACGCGAACGCGCTCGGCGATGCGATCGCGCATGTCGCTTCGGCCACGAAGGCGGCCTGGGCGACCGGCTCGCCGGAAGAAGCGCTGGCCAACGCGACGCCTTTCCTGCAGGCCTTCGGCCACACCGTGCTGGCCTGGATGTGGCTCGATGTCGCCATCGCCGCCGCGGCCCGTCCGGCCGACGACGGAATGCGCGGCAAGCTCGCCGCCTGCCGCTTCTTCTTCCACTACGAGCTGCCGCGCATCGGCGCCTGGCTCGGCGTCGTCGAGAGCCGCGACGACACCTGCCGCTCGATGGCCGAGGCGTCGTTTTGAAAACGACCGCAGCACGCATCGAGGCCTCCATCTGGCCGCTGATCTTCGGGGGCATGCTGGTCGGCTCGCTCGGCTTCGCGCTGCAGCGCGAGCGCGACGCGATCGGCTGGGCACTGGTCGTGGCCGGCCTGTGCGCCATCGTCGCCGGCATCGTCCTCGTCTGGGTCCGTTCGCGCCTGCCCGACGGCCCGCCTTCGCCATCGATCAAACCGGAGACGCTTGAATGAGCACGCCCATCTCGCAACTGTTCGACCTGCACGGCAAGACCGCACTCGTGACCGGCGGCTCGCGCGGCCTCGGCCTGCAGATCGCCGAAGCGCTCGGCGAGGCCGGCGCCCGCGTGATGCTGACCTCGCGCAAGGCCGGCGACCTCGAGGAGGCGGCTGGCCATCTGAAGGCGAAAGGCATCGACGCGATCTGGATCGCTGCCGACGCCAGCCAGCCGAGCGAGATCGTGCGCGTGTCGGAAGACGCGATCGCGCGCCTCGGCCATGTCGACATCCTCGTCAACAACGCCGGTGCGACCTGGGGAGCCGCTGCGGAAGATCATCCGCTCGAGGCCTGGGACAAGGTGATGAACCTCAACATCCGCTCGATCTTCCTGATGAGCCAGGCGATCGGCAAGCACAGCATGATCCCGAGGAAGAGCGGCAAGGTCATCAACGTCGCCTCGATCGCGGGCCTGGCCGGAAGCAACGACCTGGCGATGGTGGCGTATCACACCAGCAAGGCGGCGGTCATCAACTTCACGCGCTCGCTCGCCGGCGAGTGGGGCAAGTACGGCATCAACGTGAATGCGCTCGCTCCGGGCTTCTTCCCGAGCCGGATGACGAAAGGCCTGCTGGCTCAGTACGGCGCCGATGCGATGGCCGCCCACGCTCCGCTGCGCCGCCTCGGCGACGACGATGACCTGAAGGGCGCGACGCTGCTGTTCGCGTCGCAGGCCGGCAAGCACATCACCGGGCAGATCCTCCCCGTCGACGGCGGCGTCTCTGCCGTCATGGCGGCTTGAATTTCCTCGTCCACATCCCGTTCGTCGAGCATCTCGGCTTCGAGCTGCTGCGCTTCGAGAAGGGCGAGGCAGAGATCGCCGTCGAGCTGCGCGACGAGCTCACCAACTCCTGGGGCGTGGCCCACGGCGGCGTGACGATGACGCTGCTCGATGTCGTCATGGCGCACGCCGCGCGCAGCCCCGACGAGACCGGCGTCGCCGAGTCGTCGGGCGTGGTCACGGTCGAGATGAAGACGAGCTTCATGCGGCCTGGCCTCGGCCGCCTGGTCGGCAGCGGCCGGCGGCTGCACCGCACCGCGTCGATGGCATTCTGCGAAGCTTCGCTGCACAACGCCGCGGGCATGCTCGTCGCTCACGCCACCGGTACCTTCAAGTATCTGAAAGGCCTGCCGGCGGGCGGCAAGCGCATCCGGCGTATCAACGCTTCCGACTGAGGGCTCACGCCATGGCCGACATCAACAAGCAGATCCATCTCGTCTCTCGCCCCGAGGGCGAGGCGATGGCCGCGAACTTCCGTCTCGTCGAGGCGCCGATCACCGAACCCGGCGACGGCCAGGTGCTGATCCGCAACCACTTCCTGAGCCTCGATCCGTACATGCGCGGCCGCATGAACGACGCCAAGAGCTACGCCCAGCCGCAGCCGCTCGGCCAGGTGATGCAGGGCGGCACCGCCGGCGAGGTGGTGGCGTCGAGGAACGAGCGCTACCAGGTCGGCGACACCGTCGTCGCTTTCGGCGGCTGGCAGCAGTACACGCTCGTCGACGGTCATGCCGTCGGCACGCTGCGCAAGGTCGACACCCAGCACGTGCCGCTGTCGGCCTACCTCGGCGCCGTCGGCATGCCGGGGGTGACGGCGTGGTACGGGCTCATGAAGATCTGCCAGCCGAAGGCCGGCGGCACGATCGTCGTGAGCGCTGCCAGCGGCGCCGTCGGCAGCGCCGTTGGCCAGCTCGCGAAGACGCGCGGCTGCCACGCCGTCGGCATCGCCGGCGGTGCCGACAAGTGCGCCTACGTCACCGGCGAGCTCGGCTTCGACGCCTGCGTCGACTACAAGGCGCATCCCGATCCGAAGTCGCTCTACCAGGCGCTCAAGGCAGCGACGCCCGAGGGCGTCGACGGCTGCTTCGAGAACGTCGGCGGCGCCGTGCTCGATGCGACGCTGGCGCGGATGAACGCGTTCGGCCGCATCGCCCTGTGCGGAATGATCAGCGGCTACGACGGCGCCCCGATCCCGCTGCTGCAGCCGTCGCTGCTGTTGCAGTCACGCCTCACGCTCGAAGGCTTCATCGTCAGCGAGCACATGGAGGTCTGGCCGGAAGCGCTGAAGGAACTCGGTGGCCTCGTCGCCGCCGGCAAGCTGAAGTACCGCGAGACCGTGGCTCAGGGCATCGAGTCGGCGCCCGAAGCCTTCCTCGGCCTGCTCAAGGGCCGCAACTTCGGCAAGCAGCTCGTGAAGGTGAACTGACCATGGCCGCGGAACTGATCCTCCATCACTATCAGGGCTCGCCGTTTTCGGAGAAGGTTCGGCTCGTGCTCGGCATGAAGGGCCTGGCCTGGAGGTCGGTGATCGTGCCGGTGATGATGCCCAAGCCCGACGCCCTGGCGCTTACGGGCGGCTACCGGCGAACGCCCTTCCTGCAGATCGGCGCCGACGTCTATTGCGACTCGGCACTGATGTGCCGCGTGATCGACCGGCTGACACCGCAGCCGACGCTCTATCCGCCGCAGTTTGCCGGCCTGGCCGACATCGTTGCCCAGTGGGCCGACGCATCGCTGTTCTGGGCCGCGGTGCCGTTCACGATGCAGCCGGCCGGCATCGCCCACATCTTTGCAGGCGCCCCTCCGGAGTTCCTGAAGGCGTTCGGCGGCGACCGCGCCGCCATGAATCCGACGATGCGACGGGCACCGCTCGCCGACGCCGGCAGCGCCGTCGATGCCTACGTGGCTCGCTTCGAGGCGATGCTCGCCGACGGCCGCGCCTTCCTGCTGGGCGCTGCGCCGTGCATCGCCGACTTCGCGGCGGCGCAGTCGATCTGGTTCATGCGCCGCGCACCACCGATCGCGGCGCGGCTGTCGCTGCATGCCCGCGTCGCCGCCTGGTACGAGCGCGTTGCCGCATTCGGCCATGGCGAGTCGCAGCCGATGACCAGCGCGGAAGCGATCGCGGTCGCCGCCGCGGGGCAAAAAGCGCCGGCGGATGTCGCGGCCGGCGAGCCGTTCGCAGCCGGCGACGCCGTCACCGTCGCGGCTGCCGACTACGCGCACGACGAGGTCGCAGGAACCATCGTCGGCCTCGATCGCGACGAGATCGCGATCGCCCGCAGCGACCCGCGCGCCGGCGCAGTGCACGTGCATTTCCCGCGCATCGGCTTCCATGTCAAGGCCGTCAAAAAGGAACAAGCATGAAGAGTTTCCAGGGGCGCACGGCCGTCATCACCGGCGCCGGTTCGGGCTTCGGGCTCGAAGCGTCGCGGATCGCGGCGAGCCGTGGCATGAACGTCGTCATGGCCGACGTTCAGGCCGACGCGCTGGACAAGGCCGCGGCCGAGATCGCCGCCACCGGCGTCGCCGTCTTGCCGTATCGGCTCGACGTCTCGAAGGCGGCCGAGGTCGAGGCGCTCGGCCGCGCCACTGCAGAGCGCTTCGGCGCCCCGCACCTGGTCTTCAACAACGCCGGCGTCGGCGCCGGCGGCCTGATCTGGGAGAACACCGTCGCCGATTGGGAGTGGGTGATCGGCGTCAACCTCATGGGCGTTGCCCACGGCCTGCGCGTGTTCACGCCGATGATGCTGGCGGCGGCCGAGAAGGACCCTGGCTACGAAGGCCACGTCGTCAACACCGCGTCGATGGCCGGCCTCATCAACGCGCCGAACATGGGCGTCTACAACGTCAGCAAGCACGCCGTCGTGGCGATGAGCGAGACGCTCTATCAGGACCTGCGCCTCGTTACCGATCGCATCGGCGCGTCGGTGCTGTGCCCGTTCTTCGTGCCGACCGGCATCACGCAGAGCCATCGCAACCGACCCGGCGAGCTGGCGGCGAGCAAGCCGACGAAGAGCCAGCTCATCGGCCAGGCCATGAGCGACCGTGCCGTGGGCCGCGGCAAGCTCACGGCGGCCGAGGTGGCTCAGTTCGTGTTCGACGCGGTCGACGAAGGTCGCTTCTACGTCTACAGCCACCCGCATGCCCTTTCGAGCGTGCAGACGCGCCTCGAAGACATCGTGCAGTCACGCAACCCGACCGATCCGTTCGCAGCCAGGCCCGAGATCGGCGACGAATTGAAGGCCGCCTTGCGCGCGCGCTGAAACGCCGGCCGTTCAGCAACCGAGCTTGATCGCCTGCACCGGCCGGCCGCTGGCCGCGTCGACGACGACGAGGTTCACGCTCCGCGGGTGCGTTGCGTCGGCTGGGTTCGCGGGGCTGAACTGCAGCGTCTTTGCGGCGCCGGCTCGGGCCTCCCACGCTGCGACGGGTGCGTAGTCGCGCACCACGTAGTCGTGCTGCAGGGTCACGCCGACGTTTTCTC
>JAYVNL010000193.1:0-4186 GCA_043758495.1 Rhizobacter sp. | reverse complement strand
CGGCCTACTCCAAGAAAAGACCGACTGAATGACCCAGGGACTGATCCGCATTCGCGGCGCCAGGCAGCACAACCTCAAGAACCTCGACCTCGACCTGCGCACCGGGGAATTGACGGTCGTCACCGGCCCCAGCGGTTCGGGCAAATCGAGTCTCGTGTTCGACACGCTTTACGCGGAAGGCCAGCGGCGCTACGTCGAGACCTTCTCGGCCTACGCGCGCCAGTTCCTGGACCGCATGGACAAGCCGGCGGTTGATCGCGTGGACGGCGTGCCGCCGGCGATCGCGATCGACCAGACCAATCCGGTGCGTTCCTCGCGCTCCACCGTCGGCACGATGACGGAGTTGAACGACCACCTGAAGCTGCTGTTCGCCCGCGCGGCCGACCTGTTCGACCGCAAGACGGCCACGGCCGTGCGGCACGACTCGCCGGAATCGATCTATGCGGAGTTGATGGCGCGGACGGCCGGCAGCGATCCGCGGCTGGTCGTGACCTTCCCGGTGGAGTTGCCCGCCGGCACGACGGCTGAAGAACTCGAGCAGTGGCTGGCCGCCAGTGGCTTTACCCGCGTGCAGGCGCAGCGGGAGGTCGCGACGCCGACCGGCCCGCGAAAGGTGCTGGACGTGGTGGCCGATCGCTTCCGCATCCAGGGCACCGAACGGGCCCGCGCGCTGGAGGCGATCGAGGTGGCGCTCAAGCGCGGAGCGGGACGGATGAGTGTGTACGTGGACGACCTCACCTGGAAGTTCTCCACCGGGCTGCATTGCGCCGACAGCGACCTTCGCTACGCCGACCCGATTCCGTCGATGTTCTCGTTCAACTCTGCCGTCGGCGCGTGCGAGACCTGCCGCGGCTTCGGGCGGGTGATCGGCGTGGACTATGGGCTGGTCATTCCCAACGACAAGCTGACGCTGCGCGCCGGGGCGATCAAGACCATCGGAACGCCCGCCTGGTCGGAAGCGCAGGACGACCTGATGAAGTACGCCGAAGCCGCCGGCATTCCACGCGACACGCCCTGGTACAAGCTCACACCGGACCAGCAACACTGGGTGATCGACGGCACGCCGGGCTTCAAGGACGGCAACTGGAACAAGCAGTGGTATGGCATCAAGCGCTTCTTCGTTTATCTGGAGAGCAAGGCGTACAAGATGCACATCCGGGTGCTGCTGTCCAAATACCGCAGCTACACGCCGTGTCACGTGTGCGCCGGCGCGCGGCTCAAGACCGAAAGCCTGCTGTGGCGCATCGGCAGCAAGGAGGATGCCGATGCGGTGCTCGAGCCGGCCCGGCGCTTCCTGCCGGCCGGGGTGGACTGGACGCGCGAGCAGCTGGAGGCGCTGCCCGGGCTTTGCCTGCACGACCTGATGCTGATGCCGATCGACAGGCTGAGGAAGTTTTTCGATCGCATGAGCGTTCGCCCTGAGCCCATCGACGCAGCTCAGGACAGGCCTGTTGACGGGCTCGAGGGGGCTTCGACAGGCTCAGCCCGAACGGGTCAGGAGGAAGCCCTCAAACTGCTGTTCGAGGAAATCACCACGCGCTTGCGGTACCTGGTCGACGTCGGCATCGGCTATCTGACGCTCGACCGGCAGAGCCGCACGCTCTCCGGCGGCGAGGTGCAGCGGATCAACCTGACGACGGCGCTCGGCACCTCGCTGGTGAACACGCTGTTCGTGCTGGACGAGCCGAGCATCGGCCTGCATCCGCGCGACATGAACCGCATCACCGAGGCGATGAAGCGGCTGCGCGATGCCGGCAATACCCTGGTGGTGGTTGAGCATGACCCTGCCGTGATGCTGGCAGCCGACCGCATGATCGACATGGGCCCCGGCCCGGGCGAGCGCGGCGGCCAGATCGTCTTTGACGGCACGCCCGACAAGGCCCGCGAGGCCAACACCCTGACCGGCGCCTACCTGGGCGGGCGCAAGCATGTGGGCATCGGCCTGCGGCGCTTTGTCACCGAGTCCACGCCCAAGCTGATCCTGCAGGGCGCGCACGAGCACAACCTGAAAAACCTGGAGGTGGTGTTCCCGCTGCAGCGCTTGACGGTGATCACCGGTGTCTCGGGCTCGGGCAAGAGCACGCTGATCCAGGACGTGCTGGTGCCGGCACTGCTGCGCCACTTTGGCAAGCCGACCGAGGGCGCGGGCGCGTTTGAGGCGCTGCTGGGCATGGACTGGTTGAACGAGGTGGTGTTTGTCGACCAGTCGCCGATCGGCAAGACGGCGCGCAGCAACCCGGCCAGCTACGTCGGCGCTTTCGACGAGATCCGCAAGCTGTTTGCCTGGGCGCCGCTGGCCATCGAGCGCAGCTACACCGCCGGCATGTTCAGCTTCAATGCCGGCAACGGCCGCTGCCCGACCTGCGGCGGCTCGGGCTTCGAGCACGTCGAGATGCAGTTTCTGTCCGACGTGTACCTGCGCTGCCCTGATTGCGACGGCAAACGCTATCGGCCCGAGATCCTCGAAGTGCGGGTCGAGCGCGGCGGCAAGAACTACAACGTGGCCGACGTGCTCGACCTGACTGTCGCCGAGGCCGCGTCGGTGTTCGCGGCCGACCGCGAAGTGCTGCGCGTGCTGCAACCCATCATCGACGTCGGTCTCGATTACGTGAAGCTCGGCCAGCCGGTGCCGACCTTGTCGGGCGGTGAAGCGCAGCGGCTCAAGCTGGCCGGTTTCCTGGCGGAAGCGGCCAAGAGCGCGACGTCGAGCAAGCAGGCGGTCGCGCGCAAGGGCACGCTGTTCATGTTCGACGAACCCACGACCGGCCTGCACTTCGACGACATCGCGCGCCTGATGCGGGCACTGCGCAAGTTGCTCGATGCCGGCCATTCGCTGGTCGTGATCGAGCACAACCTCGACGTCATCCGCGCCAGCGACTGGCTGATCGACCTCGGGCCGGAGGGCGGCGAGGGCGGTGGCCAGGTGGTCTTCACCGGCACGCCTGAAGCGATTCGCGAAGACGGCAAGTCGTTCACTGGCATCGCGTTGGCCGACTACGAGCTGGCCATCGGTCCGGACGCCTACAAGGTCGCCGAGCGTGCCGCGCGACGCTATGTTGGCACCGGGCCATCGTCTGCACCGGGCCGCAACGCGATCCAGATCGTCAATGCGCGTGAGCACAACCTGAAGAACCTGAGCGTCGACATTCCGCGCGGCAAGTTCAGCGTGGTGACCGGCGTGAGCGGTTCCGGCAAGTCGACGCTCGCGTTCGACATCCTGTTCAACGAAGGCCAGCGCCGTTATCTCGAATCGCTGAATGCCTATGCGCGCAGCATCGTGCAACCGGCCGGTCGGCCCGAGGTCGATGCGGTGTACGGTATTCCACCGACGGTGGCGATCGAGCAGCGGCTGTCGCGCGGTGGCCGCAAGAGCACCGTCGGCACGACCACCGAGGTCTGGCACTTTCTGCGGCTGCTGTACGTCAAGCTCGGCATCCAGCACTGCATCCACGACGGAGCGGCAGTGCAGCCGCAAACGCCTGAAAGTATCGCGGCGCAACTACTGAAGAATTTTCGCAGGCAGCACATCGGCTTGCTGGCACCGCTGGTGAGCAACCGCAAGGGCATTTATACGGAACTGGCCGATTGGGCTCGGCCTCGTGGCTTTACGCACTTGCGCGTCGATGGCGCGTTCTTGCCGACAACCGGCTTTCCGCGGATCGACCGCTTCAAGGAACACAGCATCGAACTGCCGGTGGCGAGCTTCGATGTGCTGCCGCAAAACGAAGTCGATCTGCGCGATGCGCTGCGACGAGCGCTCGAGCATGGCAAGGGTGTCGTGCACGTGCTGAGTGATCTCTCCGGCCTGCGCGCCGCGATGATGGCCGACGCACCGACCCAAGACATCGGCCAGGTGCATGTGTTCTCGACGCTGCGGGCCTGTCCGATCTGCAGTACCAGCTACGCCGAACTCGATCCGCGGCTCTTCTCGTACAACAGCAAGCACGGCTGGTGTCCCGATTGCGTGGGTACCGGCGTGAAGCTGAACAAGGACCAGCGCAAGGTGTTCGACGACTCGGTGCTGGCCGCCGATCAAAAGGGGCGTGAGCAGACCTTCGCCGAGCCGGAGGCCGAAGACGTGGGCGATGTGGCGTGCCCGACTTGCGAAGGCACGCGGCTCAACGCGATCGCTCGCGCCGTGCTGTTCGGCGCCGAGCCGACGGCGGCCAGTGCGGGTGCGGCGAAT
>JAYVNL010000192.1:0-12776 GCA_043758495.1 Rhizobacter sp. | reverse complement strand
CGCCGATCGCGACGCGCGCCGACTTCCAGGCCGCGATCCGCGCCGCCCTGGCCCAGGCCGCCGAACTCGGCGCGCCCGACATCTTCCTAGTCGACGCGACCTTTGCCGACTGGCCGCTCGGCGAGATCGGCGTCGTCGACGCGCTGACGCGCTGGGTCGATTCGCGACGCCGACTGACGCTGATGGCTTACAGCTTCGACGAGATGGCGCGGCGCCAGATCCGCTTCGTCGAATGGCGCCGGCAGTGGTCGCACGTGGTGCATTGCCGGCACGACGACGAGCTCGAGTCGGAGCAGATTCCGACCCTCCTGCTCGTGCCTGGCATCGTCTGCGTGCGCCTGCTCGATCGCGTTCGCTGCCGCGGCACGGTGTCGGCGCGAGCGATCGATCTCGCCGAATGTCGAGAGTCGATTGACGCGCTTTTGCAACGTTCGGTCGAGGCCTTTCCAGTAACGACCTTGGGTCTCTAGGGAAAGCCCTTAAGGCGTCTATAATCGAGGGTTAGGCAATGGAAACTTCAGCGTTCCATGTCTTTTGATGAGGGGGCTCTTCGACAGACGGGTCCCGGAATTGCCGGTCTTCGTTGAACCCTTAAAAACCCCCGAGGAGAAATATGAAAACAGCTCTGTTGATGGTCACGCTCGCTGCCGCCGTTTCGTTCGCTGCCTGCAGCAAGAAGGACGAGACCACCACGACGATCACTCCGCCGGCGACGATGTCGACGACGCCGTCGACATCGACCACCACGATCGTCACGACCCCCGACACGTCGGCTTCATCGGCGATGTCGGCTGGCACGGCTGCCACGGCGGCTGCCACTTCGGCGATGGATGCTGCCTCGTCGGCGACGATGGCTGCCTCGTCAGCCATGAACGCTGCGTCGGGCACGATGAAGTAAACCGGTTTGAAAGAACCGCCGAAAGCCGCCTCCGGGCGGCTTTTTGCTTCGTAGGCCGGGTCGGCGTGGCGCCATGCGGCCGGCCCTCAGAGCATCAGCCGAGTGCCAGCCAGCCGAAGCCCGTCGCGGGGTCGGCGATCACCAGATCGTCGGCATGCCGGCCGCGCTGCGACGCCAGCGCCGCCCTCACCAGCTCGGGGCTGTTGTTCTCGCGGCTGAGATGAGCGGCGACGAGGTGGGTGATGCGGCCACCCGTGGTGCGTGCCAGGATCTCGGCCGCCGTCGCGTTGCTGAGGTGGCCGAAGCGACCGCCGATGCGCGCCTTCAATGAGGCCGGGTAGCGCGAAGCGGCCAAGAGGTCGCCGTCGTGGTTGCACTCGAGCACGAGCGCGTCGCAACCGGCGATGTTCTCCAGCATGTGGGCAGTGATGGAGCCGAGATCGGTAAGCACGCCGAGGTTCGCACTGCCGTCGCTGCAGCGAAGCTGCAAAGGCTCGGCGGCGTCATGTGCGACTGTGAACGGCGTGACCTGGATGTCGCCGATGGCGATGCATTCGCCGTCGCGGGCGAAGGCCAGCCGCGCCGGCGCCGCGGCCGGCCCGATGGCGCGCCACGTGCCGCGGCTCATCCACACAGCGAGCCCGTAACGCTCGGCCAGCGCCAGGGCGCAGCCGATGTGGTCGCCATGCTCGTGGGTCACGAAGATCGCGTCGAGGTCGTTGGGGAGCAGGCCGACGCGCTGCAGCCGCGCCTCGACTTCCCGGAGCGAAAAGCCGGCATCGACGAGCAGGCGGGTTGTCGTGATGCCGCTGGTGGCCTCGACGAGGGTGGCATTGCCGCTGCTGCCGCTGCCGAGGCTGCAGAAACGGATCACGTCGTTCGCCGCCTTCGCTTTCGGCCGTCGCACCCCGCCGGGATGCGGAACGCGGGCACTACTTCAAGTCTTCCAGGAGCAACGTGACGATGCGCTTGCCGGCCTCGCCGTTTTCGGGCTTGCCCTGCGAGTCGAGCACCGAGACCGTGCTGCCGGCCCCTTCGGCGGCGACCTTCACGCGGTATTTCGCCAGCCCGCCCTCGTCGTCCTTCTTGCGGCCGAAGCTGAACAGCCTGGAGAAGAAATTCGGCTCCTCGCGGCCGGCGAACTTGGGATCGACGTAGCGAACGTAGTACAGGCCCTGGGTGCGGTCGCGATCCTCGACCGTGAAGCCGCTGCGGTCGAGCGCGATGCCGACGCGGCGCCAGGCGCGGTCGAAGCCGTCGTCGATCTGCAGCGTCGGGCCGGGGCGACCGTCGAGCGCACGGGCGCGGGTCGGGCCTGGCGCACTGCCCGTTGCGACGATGGCGCGAGCGGTCTCTTCCTTGGTGCCGAGCTTGACCATCAGTCGCGAGAGGAAGGCGGCCTCGAGCTGCGGATCGCTCGGCCTCGGTTGCCAGACCGTGCTTTCCTTGCGTTCGCCGGTGTAGATCTCGGCCATGCCGCGATGCGTGATGTAGATGTCGCTGCCCGTCGCCGTGCGCTCGACGCGGGTGCGGTACTTGTCGAGCTCGCTGGTCGAGAACGCGGAATCGAACACCTTGCTGATGGTGTTGCGGATGATGTCGTTCGGCAGCTTGGCGCGGTTCTCGGCCCAGTCGGTCTCGAGAACGCCGGCATCGGCACGGTCCTGGGCAAGCGCGAAGCCGTTGTCCTTCCAGAACGAGCGCAGCTGCGGGAAGACTTCCTCCGGCGACAGCGTCGTGCTCAACCAGCGATCGTTGCCGAGCCGTTCGATCTTGAACGCGCCGACCGCTTGCGGCGCCACCACCGGCACCACGGGACTGGCAGTGCCGGCGCTTCCGACGGCCTGGAACGTCGAGGCGCTCACGGTGCCGCTCGGCTGCGAGTAACGCGACTCGCGTGCGAGCTGCGTCAGGTCGGGCGGTATCTCGAGGCCGTTGGCACGGGTGGCCGAAGTGGATCGGTAGTCGACCTTGTCGCCGGCGAAAAGGTCGCCGATGGTCGAGCAGCCGGCGAGTGTGGCGAGACAGACAAGGCCGACAAGGGTCGCGGCACGGGGGGAGGCAGAAATCACTTTTAACGGTTCTCCATGGGGGCCCGCAGGCCGCTCACGACAGGGCCGGGCCGATTCACGCCAGGCCGGCTTCTCGCATGGCCGCCGCGACGACGGACTGGCCGGCGTCGCTGAGCGGTGTGATGGGCAGGCGAGCAGCGGCGCCGCAATGGCCGAGCCGCTGCAGCGCCCATTTGGCCGGCGCCGGGCTCGGCTCCGTGAACAAGGCCAGATGCAGCGGCAGCAACTGCATCTGCACCCGGGCAGCCTCGCGGGCATCGCCGGCCAGCGCTGCGGCGCAGAGCGACTGCATCGCCCGCGGCGCAACGTTGGCAGTGACGCTGACGTGGCCGTGGCCGCCGAGCAGCATGAGCGCGACTGCAGTGCCGTCGTCGCCCGAATAAACGGAGAAGCCCACCGGGGCGCGCTTGATCAGCCAGCAGGCCCGCTCGATGCTGTTCGACGCGTCTTTGATGCCGACGACGCCGGGCACCTGCGCCAGCCGCATCGTGGTCTCGACCGACATGTCTGCAACGGTTCGCGACGGCACGTTGTAGAGCACCATCGGAATGTCGACGGCTTCGGCGATCGCCTTGAAGTGGCGGTAAATGCCTTCCTGAGAAGGCTTGTTGTAGTAGGGCACGACCGAGAGCGTGCAATCGGCGCCGACCTTGTGTGCATGCCGCGACAGCTCGATCGCTTCTGCGGTCGAATTGGCGCCGGCACCGGCCATCACCGGGATGCGGCCGCGTACGTGCTCTACAGCGACGCGGATGATCTCGCCGTGCTCTTCGATCGACACCGTCGGCGACTCGCCGGTCGTGCCGACGACACAGATGCACTGCGTGCCTTCGGCGATGTGCCAGTCGAGCAGGCGGCGCAGCGCATCGAAGTCGATGCGACCGTCCTCTTGCATCGGCGTGACGAGCGCGACGATGCTGCCTGAGATGCTTTTCATTCGCTTTTTCCTGAGCCGGTGGATTCTAGCGACCGTGGTTCGGCGGTCCTCGCGTCGAGCGCGTAGCGGTCCAGCGGTCCCGCTCCGGCTTCGCGAACCGCGGCGATGCGCTGCACGAATCGCTCCGGGTCGGTGAGGAAGCCGTCTTCATATGCCACGACGTGCAGACCCGCGGCGACGCCGAGAAGTTCAGCGCGGGCGAGCAGATAGTCGGCGCGCACCGGCCGGCCGACGGTCTCGTTGCCGGTGGCGAAGGTTTCGTAAAGCAGCACGCCGCCCGGCGCCACGGCATCGACGATATCGGGCAGCAACGGCCGCCACAGATAGTTCGTGACGACGACGGCGTCAAAGCGGCGACCCGGTAGCGGCCATGGTGCGGCCTCGAGGTCGGCGACGATCGTGGTGGCTACGGCGGCGATCGACTGCAGTGCCGCTGCATCGCGATCGACGGCGGTGACGGCGTGGCCGCGGGCCGCGAAGAAGGTGCTGTGGCGGCCGCTGCCGGCAGCGACATCGAGCACGGTGCCGCCGGGCGCGACGAGGTGGGCCCAGCGCCTGATCCAGGCCGAGGCCTCGTTCACGGCCGACTGCATCGCTGCGGTGCTGCGATCAGAAGCAGCTCCAGAGGCGGCTCGCGAGGTCGACTGCGAGCTCGGGCCGGCGATAGGCCGCGAACACACAGCCGAGGACTGCGACGGCCACAGCCCAGGCAAGGGCGCGACGCAGCGTCATGCCAGGGCCGGCCGCAGCAGCGGCTTTTCGCTGACCGGCAGATTCACGACAGCGGCGAAGACGCCGAGCGCGACCGCGATCCCCCAGACGATGTCGTAGCTGCCGGTCGCGTCGTACAGCTTGCCGCCGAGCCAGACGCCGAGGAAGCTGCCGACCTGGTGGCTCAGGAAAACGAAGCCGCCGAGCATCGACAGGTAGCGCACGCCGAAGATGGTTGCGACGATGCCGTTGGTGAGCGGAATCGTCGACAACCAGAGGAACCCGATCGCGCAGGAGAACGCATACACGCTCCAGGCCGACAGCGGCGCCAGCACGAAAGCCGCGATCACCAGCGAGCGCAGCGCGTAGATGCCCGAGAGCAGGTACGCCTTCGGCAGGCGGCCGCCGAGCGAGCCTGCCGCGTAGGTGCCGAAGACGTTGAACAGGCCGATGAGGGCGAGCGAGGTGGTGGCGACGTCGGGGGTGAGGCCGTGGTCCTTCAGGTAGCTCGGCATGTGGATGCCGATGAACACGACCTGGAAGCCGCACACGAAGTAGCCCGCGGTGAGGAGCTGGAAGCTGCGGTGACCGAGCGCTTCGCGGACCGCAGCGCCGATGCTCTGCTGGCTCGCCGTCGTCGCCAGGGCTGCGTGCTTCTCGCGCAGGCCGAAGGCGAGCGGCGCGATCACCAGCACGACTCCACCGAGGACAAAGAGCGCGCTTTGCCAGCCGATGCCGCCGATCAGGCCGCCTTCGACCGGCACCATCAGGAACTGGCCGAACGAGCCGGCAGCGGCCGTCACGCCCATCGCCCAGCTGCGCCGCTCGGGCGCGACGTTGCGGCCGATGACGCCGTAGACGACGGCGTAGGTCGTGCCGGCCTGCGACAGGCCGATCAGCAGGCCGGCGCCGCCGAGAAAGCCGTAGCCGGTGGTCGCGATGCCCATCGCCACGAGCCCGGCCGCATAGAGCAGGCTGCCGACGACGAGAACGCGAAAGGCGCCCCAGCGATCCGAAATCGCGCCGACGAACGGGCCGGCGAGGCCCCAGGCGATGTTCTGCACCGCGATCGCGAACGAGAAGGTCTCGCGGCTCCAGCCTCGCTCGGTCGTGATCGGCGCCAGCCAGAGACCGAAGCCGTGGCGGATGCCCATCGAGATCATGACGATCGCGGCGCCGCAGAGCAGCACCTGCGTCATCGAAAGCGGGCGGGGCGGGGAAGCGGTGACCACGATCGATTGTTGCAGGGTCGACCTATGATCCGCCGCCATGGCGACCGCAGCGAAGACGACACCCAAGGGCATCTACGGCGAGGCGTCGATCCGCGTCCTCAAGGGCCTCGAGCCCGTCAAGCAGCGGCCGGGCATGTACACGCGCACCGAGAGCCCGCTGCACATCGTGCAGGAAGTGATCGACAACGCCGCCGACGAAGCGCTCGGCGGCCACGGCACCGCGATCGACGTGACGCTGCACGGCGACGGCTCGGTCAGCGTCGACGACGACGGCCGCGGCATCCCGTTCGGCATGCATCCCGAGGAGCACGTCAGCGTCGTCGAGATCGTGTTCACGCGCCTGCACGCCGGCGGCAAGTTCGACAAGGGCGGCGGCGCTGCCTACAGCTTCTCGGGTGGGCTGCACGGCGTCGGTGTCAGCGTCACCAATGCGCTTAGCCAGCGGCTCGAGGTCACGGTCTGGCGCGCCGGCCAGGTTGCGAGCATCGCCTTCTCCGGCGGCGACGTGGTCGAGCAGCTCGTGCTGCGCAAGGCCTCGGCCGGCGAGCGCAAAGGCGGCACTCGCATCCGCGTCTGGCCCGACGCCCGCTACTTCGAGAGCGCCGACCTGCCGCGCGCCGACCTCACGCATCTGCTGCGCAGCAAGGCCGTGCTCATGCCTGGCGTGAAGGTGTCGCTCACGACGGAGAAGCCCGGCCGCAACGAGCCCGAACGCCAGGACTGGCTGTACGCAGCGGGCCTGGCCGACTATCTGATGCAGTCGCTCGCCGCCGACCCGGTCATCCCGCTCTTCGAAGGCGCCCACCACGCCGACGGCAAGGAGAGCGAAGATGTCGCCGAAGGCGAGGGCGCGGCCTGGTGCGTTGCCTTCACCGAAGAAGGCAACGCCGTTCGCGAGAGCTACGTCAACCTGATCCCGACGGTCGCCGGCGGCACCCACGAGTCGGGCCTGAAAGACGGCCTGTTCGGCGCGGTGAAGGGCTTCATCGATGTCCACGGCCTGCTGCCCAAGGGCGTCAAGCTGATGCCCGACGATGTCTTCTCGCGCGCCAGCTTCGTGCTCTCGGCGAAGGTGCTCGACCCGCAGTTCCAGGGCCAGATCAAGGAGCGCCTGAACAGCCGCGACGCGCTGCGGCTGGTCTCGAACTGCGTCAAGCCGGCGCTCGACCTCTGGCTCAACCAGCACGTCGACCAGGGCAAGAAGCTCGCCGAGCTTGTCATCCGCCAGGCGCAGACGCGCCAGCGCGCTTCGCAGAAGGTCGAAAAGCGCCGCGGCTCCGGCGTCGCCGTGCTGCCGGGCAAGCTCACCGATTGCGAGAGCCGCGACCTGGCATTGAACGAGCTCTTCCTCGTCGAGGGCGATTCCGCCGGCGGCAGCGCCAAGATGGGCCGCGACAAGGAGACGCAGGCGATCCTGCCTTTGCGCGGCAAGGTCCTGAATTCGTGGGAGGTCGAGCGCGATCGCCTGTTCGCCAACAACGAGATCCACGACATCGCCGTCGCCATCGGCGTCGACCCGCACGGACCCGACGACGCACCCGATCTCTCCGGTTTGCGCTACGGCAAGGTCTGCATCCTGAGCGACGCCGATGTCGACGGCTCGCACATTCAGGTGCTGCTGCTGACGCTCTTCCTGCGCCACTTCCCGAAACTGATCGAGCGCGGTCATGTCTACGTCGCCAAGCCGCCGCTCTTTCGCGTCGACGCGCCGGCGCGCGGCAAGAAGCCGGCGGCCAAGATCTACGCGCTCGACGACGGCGAGCTGCACGCCATCACCGATCGCTTGCGGAAGGAAGGCGCCCGCGACGGCTCGTGGAGCGTGAGCCGCTTCAAGGGCCTGGGCGAGATGAACGCCGAGCAGCTCTGGGACACGACGCTCAATCCGGAGACGCGTCGACTCCTGCCGATGAGCTTCGCTGGCGTGGGCATGGCGGCGACGGTGGCGTCGCTGACGCGCCTCATGGGCAAGGGCGAGGCGCAGGCGCGGCGCGACCTGATGGAGCTGCGCGGCGATGCCGTCGAGGTCGACGTGTGAAGGTGCCGTTGCCGCTTCGCCTGCGACCGACGATGCTGTCGGACCTCGACTTCGTCGGCTCGGTGGAAGACGACCCGGCGAACCGGCCGTTCATCACGCCGTGGGAGCGTGTCCAGCACGAAGGCGCGGTCCGCTTTCCCGACTTCCGCCACTTCATCGTCGAGGCCGGGCCGGGCTACCCTTCGGCCGGCTTCGTCATCCTGCAGGGCTGCCGAAACCCGCACGGCTCGGTCGAGCTGAAGCGGCTGGTGCTGCAGGCGAGCAGTCACGACCAGGGCCACGGCCGCGCCTGCGTCCGGCTGCTCGCCGACATCGCCTTTCGCGACCTCGGCGCCCATCGCTTCTGGCTCGACGTGAAGAGCGAAAACACGCGGGCGCTGGCGCTCTACCGCAGCGAAGGTTTTGTGGAGGAAGGGCGGCTGCGCGAGAGCGTGCGCAGCGGCAGCGGCTTCGATTCACTGATCGTGATGTCGATACTGGCGAGCGAGCATGAAGCGCTCGTGGAAGCGCGCGACGCGGCCGTCGCCGGCGCCGCCTGAATCAACTGAGCCGGAAGGAGAAGAGATGCAGTCGACCATGATGAACGTGCCGCTGTCGCTCGACCATTTGCTGGAGCGCGCAGGCACGCTGTTCGCGGGCCAGCAAATCGTCTCGCGCCTGCCCGACAAGTCGCTGCGCACGCACACCTATGCCGAGTTCCATCGCCGCAGCCGCCAGCTCGCGGCGGCGCTGAAGGGGCTCGGTCTGAAGAAGGGCGAGCGCGTCGCCACGCTGAGCTGGAACCATCACGCGCATCTCGAGTGCTACTTCGGCATCCCGGCCGCGGGCGGCGTGATGCACACGCTCAACCTGCGCCTGGCGGCCGACGAGATCGGTTGGATCGCGGCCGACGCCGAAGACCGTTTCCTCGTCGTCGACGACATCCTGCTGCCGCTCTGGCGCCAGTTCGCCGGCCTGCATGCCTTCGAGAAGGTGATCGTCTTTCCGTTCTCCGGCGCGCCGGTCGACACCGCCGCCGGCCTCGTCGACTACGAAGCGCTGCTCGCCGGCAGCGACAACGCAGGCTTCGAGTACGCGGCGCACGACGAGAACGATGCCGTCGCCATGTGCTACACGTCGGGCACCACCGGCAGGCCGAAGGGCGTTGTCTATTCGCATCGCTCGACGGTGCTGCATTCGCTGGTCGGCTGCATGGGTGACAACTGGGCTTTGAAGGCGTCCGACGTGTTGCTGCCGGTGACGCCGATGTTCCACGCCAATTGCTGGGGCGTGCCGTACGGCGCGGTGATGACCGGCACGAAGATCGTCTTCCCCGGCCCGCACCTGCACCCCGACGACCTGCTCGACCTCATCCGCGACCAGCCGCCGACGCTCGCCCTCGGCGTGCCGACGATCTGGCTCGGCCTGATCCAGCGCCTCGAGCGCGCCGATGCCGAGGAGCCCGGCCGCTGGCGTCTGCCTGGTGGCATGCGTTCGATGGTCGGCGGCGCCGCCGTTCCGGAGTCGCTGATCCGCGCCTATGCGAAGCACGGCGTCTGGATCCTGCAGGGCTGGGGCATGACCGAGACCTCGCCGCTGGCCACGGTGTCGACGCCGCTTCGCGACCAGGGTGATGCCGAGATGTTCCGCCGCGCCGCCATGGCCGGCGTGCCGGTGCCGCTCGTCGACGTGCGCATCCGTTCCGACGACGGCAAAGACGCGCCGCGCGACGGCAAGTCGGTCGGCGAGATCCAGTGCCGCGGCCCGTTCATCACCGGCGCGTACCACCGCGGCGCGACCGCGGCGAACGGCGCCGTGGCCGCCGACGACAAGTTCACCGCCGATGGCTGGCTGCGCACCGGTGACGTCGCCGCCATCGACGCGCTCGGCTTCGTGCGAATCACCGACCGCACCAAGGACCTCATCAAGTCGGGCGGCGAGTGGATCTCGTCGGTCGACCTCGAGAACGCGCTGATGGCCCACCCGGCGATCGCCGAGGCCGCGGTCATCGCCATTCCCGACCCGAAGTGGAGCGAGCGGCCGCTGGCCTGCATCGTCCTGAAGGCGGGGCAGGCCAGAGACAGCCAACTGCTGGCCGCCGGCCTCGCCGAACACCTGCTCGGTCACGGCTTCGCGAAATGGCAACTGCCTGAGCGCTACGAGATCATCGACACGGTGCCGCGCACCTCGACCGGCAAGTTCTGGAAGCTGAAGCTGAGGGAGCGGTTTCCGGCCTGAGCGGCCGGCCTATACTTGACCAACCTTGGTCAACACCATGCAAGTCAACATCTACGAAGCGAAGACTCGGCTTTCCGAGCTGGTCGAGCAGGCCGGCCGCGGCGAGACCATCATCATCGCCAAATCGGGAACGCCGATCGCCAAGCTGGTGCCGCTGACCGATCAGCCGAAGCAGAAGATCAAGTTCGGCACGATGAAGGGTGAATTCGTCGAGTCGAATGACTTCGACGATCCCTTGCCGGACGAGCTGCTCGATCTGTTCGAAGGCAAGGCGGCAGGTTGAGGCTGCTTCTCGATACGCACATCCTGCTCTGGGTGTTGAGGGATGCGCGTGAGCTGACCCCGGCCTGCCGGTCGATGATCCTGCAGGCGGAGGCGGTGTTCGTCAGCAGCGTGTCGGTCTGGGAGGTTTCGATCAAGGCCGCCGTCGGCAAGCTCTCGACCGAGCCGACTCGACTCGCACTGGAAGCGGCGGCGGCCGGCTTCAAGCCCCTCCCTGTGACCTGGACCCACGCCCTCGCGCTCGGCGGCTTGCCGGCGATTCATCGCGATCCTTTCGACCGGATGCTCGTCGCCCAGGCCGTCAGCGAGCCGCTTCATCTGGTCACCCACAACCGCCAGCTCGCTGCCTACGGCGCCTCCGTGACCCTCGTCTGAATGAACGACCTGTTCGACTTCACCGACGCGGTGTCCGCCGAGGGCACCGTCGCGCTTTCCGAGTACGCCGAGCGCGCCTACCTCGAATACGCGCTTTCGGTCGTCAAGGGCCGTGCCCTGCCGGATGTCTGCGACGGCCAGAAGCCGGTGCAGCGCCGCATCCTCTATGCGATGGCCCGCATGGGCCTGGCCTTCACCACGGCGGCCGGCCCGAAGGCGGTGAAGAGCGCGCGCGTCGTTGGCGACGTGCTCGGGCGCTTCCACCCGCACGGCGACCAGGCCGCCTACGACGCCCTCGTGCGCATGGCGCAAGGCTTCGCGCAGCGCTATCCGCTGATCGACGGCCAGGGCAACTTCGGCTCGCGCGACGGCGACGGCGCCGCCGCCATGCGCTACACCGAAGCCCGGTTGGCGCCGATCTCGCGGCTGCTGCTCGACGAGATCGACGAGGGCACAGTCGAGTTCATCCCCAACTACGACGGTTCGACCGAAGAGCCGCGCCTGTTGCCGGCGCGGTTGCCATTCGTGCTGCTCAACGGCGCCAGCGGCATCGCCGTCGGCCTTGCGACGGAAATCCCGAGCCACAACCTTCGCGAGGTCGCGGCCGCCGCGATCGCGCTGCTGAAGGACGACGCGCTCTCCGACGACGAGCTCGCCCGCCTGCTGCCCGGCCCCGACTATCCGGGCGGTGGCCAGATCATCAGCTCGGCCGACGACATCCGCGCCGCCTACGCTTCGGGCCGCGGCTCGCTCAAGGTGCGAGCGCGCTGGAAGATCGAGGACCTGGCCCGCGGCCAGTGGCAGCTCGTCGTCATCGAGCTGCCGCCCGGCGCCAGCGCGCAGAAGGTGCTCGAGGAGATCGAGGAGCTCACCAACCCGAAGGTCAAGGCCGGCAAGAAGACCCTCGCGCCGGAGCAGACGCAGTTGAAGGCAACGATCTTCGGCGTCCTCGACAAGGTTCGCGACGAGTCCAACAAGAACGCGCCGGTCCGCCTCGTCTTCGAGCCGCAGAGCCGCAACACCGGTCAGCAGGAACTCGTGACGACGCTGCTCGCGCACACCAGCCTCGAGAGCTCGTCGCCGATCAACCTGACGATGGTCGGCGCCGACGGCCGGCCGACACAGAAGAGCCTGCGCCAGCTGCTCGGCGAGTGGACACGCTTTCGCACCGCCACCGTCGAGAAGCGCACGCGCCATCGGCTGGCGCGCGTCGCCGAGCGCATCCACGTCCTGGAAGGCCGGCAGCTTGTGTTGCTCCATCTCGACGAGGTGATCGCCATCATCCGCGCCGCCGACGAACCCAAGCCGGCTCTCGTCGCGCGCTTCGCCCTCACTGAGCGCCAGGCCGACGACATCCTCGACATCCGCCTGCGCCAGCTGGCGCGACTCGAGGCGATCCGGATCGAGCAGGAGCTCAAGGACCTGCGCGGCGAGGCAGGCAAGCTCGACGACATCCTCGCCAGCCCGGCGGCGCTGCGCCGCACCGTCGTCAAGGAGATCGAGGCCGACGCCAAGGCGCACGGCGACGAGCGGCGCACGTTGATCGAAGAGCAGAAGCGCGCTGTCGCCGAAGTGCGCGTCGTCGATGAGCCGGTCACCGTGGTGGCGAGCCTGAACGGCTGGGTGCGGGCGCTGAAGGGCCACGACACCCAGGCGGCGCAGCTTTCCTTCAAGGCCGGCGACGCGCTCTACGGCACATTCGCCTGTCGCAGCACCGGCGCGCTGCTCGTCTTCGGCAGCAACGGCCGCGTCTACACCGTCGCCGTCGCAGCCTTGCCGAGCGGCCGCGGCGATGGCCAGCCGATCGCGTCGCTCATCGATCTCGAACCGGGCTCGCAGGCAGCGCACTACGTGGCCGGCGCGCCGACCGACCTCCTGCTGCTCGCCGGCACCGGCGGCTTCGGCCTGCTCGCGACCGCGGCCGACCTCGCCGCCCGGCAGCGCGGCGGCAAGTCCTTCCTCGCGCTCGAAGGCGAAGAGGTGCCGTTGCCCCCGGTGGCGGTCGCGCCCGGCGCCA
>JAYVNL010000191.1:0-4226 GCA_043758495.1 Rhizobacter sp. | reverse complement strand
CTTCGGCGCCATCCATCCCGCCCTCGGGTACGGCGGTGACGCCCACTTCACGCGCGACGGCGTCGACGTGATGCCGTGGTCGAGCCTGTGATTCGGTCATCGCATCAGCGCGCCTGACGCGGTGCCGCTGCGAGCAAGGCCTCGACCAGCGCCTCGACGCGGATCGGCTTGGTGATGTAGTCGTCCATGCCGGCGGCCAGGCAGGCCTCGCGGTCGCCCTGCATCGCGTTGGCGGTCATGGCGACGATGCGCGGCCGGTCGGCGCGCGGCCAGCGAGCGACGATTCGGCGGGTCGCCTCGAGGCCGTCCATCTCGGGCATCTGCACGTCCATCAGCACCACGTCGTAGCGCTGCCGCTCCACCGACTCCACAGCCTCGATACCGTTGCTCGCCAGATCGGCGCGGTAGCCCATCTGCTGCAGCAGCCGCAGCGCCAGCTTCTGGTTCACGACGTTGTCTTCGGCGAGCAGGATGCGCAGCGGGTGGCGTGCGGCCATGCCGGGGTCGATCGTGGCCTTGCCGCGCGGCGACGCGACGATCGGTGCCGTGTCTTCACCGAGCAGGCCGACCAGCGTGTCGAACAGGTGCGACTGGCGCAGTGGCTTGCCGAGGTAGGCCTTGAAGAGGCCCTGGGTGTCGCCCGCCTCGCGCCGGCCGAGCGAGCTGAAGAGCACGAGCGGCAGGACCGGCCGCAGGCGATGCACTTCGGCGGCGAGCGCGAGACCGTCCATCTCGGGCATGTGCATGTCGAGCACGGCGATGTCGAACAGCTCGCCGGCGTGGAGCCAGCGCAGCGCTTCGTTCGGCGACCCGGTGGCGCGCGAAGCCATGCCCCATTTGCCGGTCTGCAGGGCGAGCACCTTGTGGTTGGTGGCGTTGTCGTCGACCACCAGAACACGCTTGCCGGCCAGCGCGGGCTGCCGCCCGGTCAGCTCGCGGCGGGCCGCGAGAGGCAATGCGGCGGCGGACGCCGTGAGGGTGAAGAAGAAGGTCGAGCCCTGGTCGAGGCCAGGGCTCTCGACCCACATCGTTCCGCCCATCAATTCAGCCAGCTTCTTGCTGATGGCCAGCCCGAGGCCGGTGCCACCGTAGCGTCGCGTCGTCGATGAATCGGCCTGCGAGAACGACTGGAACAGCCGCTCGATCGACACAGCGGCCAGGCCGATGCCGGTGTCGCGCACGGCGAAGGTCAGCTCGGTCGCGGCACCTTCTTTCACCAGTTTGGCCGCGACGGTGAGTACGACCTCGCCCTGCTCGGTGAACTTCACGGCGTTCGAGAGCAGGTTGAGCAGCACCTGGCGCAGCCGCGTCACGTCGCCGCCGATGGCCGCGGGCACGTCGGCATCGAGCAGGTAGGCCACGTCGAGGTGTTTCTCGGCCGCGCGCGGGCCGACCAGATCCATCGCCGACTCCACGCACTCGCGCAGGTCGAACGGATGAGACTCGATGTCCATCCGGCCGGCCTCGATCTTCGAGAAATCGAGGATGTCGTTGATGATCGTCAGGAGGGCGTCACCGCTGTCGCGGATGGTGCCGGCGTAGTCGCGCTGTTCCTCGTCGAGGGTCGTGTCGAGCAGGAGGCCGCTCATGCCGATCACCGCGTTCATGGGCGTGCGGATTTCGTGGCTCATGGTCGCGAGGAACGCGCTCTTGGCGTCGTTGGCGGCTTCCGCTGCGGCACGCGCCTCCTGCGCTTGCCTGAACAGCCGCGCGTTCTGGATCGCGATCACGGCCTGGTCGGCGAAGGTCTTCAGAAGCGCGAGCTCCTTGTCGCTGAAGGCTTGCGGCGGTGCCCTCGAGACCTGGATCGCACCCACGCCGCGCCCTTCCCACAGCATCGGCGCGAAGGCGATCGAGAAGTTGCCGATGGTTGACGCGACGCGACGCAGCGGCACCGGGGCGTCGGCGTCGGCGAGGACGTCGGGATAGTGCATGACGCGCTTCTCGATGATCGCGAGTTCGGTCGCCGTGCCTTCGATGCGGCGACCGAACTCGCCCGTCGCGGAGCGGATCATGGCCGCGGTTTCGGCCGTCCGGGCACGAAAACCGCCCGAGCGCAACAGACCGGACTCGTCGACCAGGTAGAGGGCAAGCCCGCTTGCGGAAAACAGTCGCTCGCAGCTGTCGAGAATCTTGTCGAACACGGGCTGCGTGTCGGCGACCGAGCTGCTGATGACCTGCAACACCTCGGCGGTCGCGGTCTGCTGCTCCAGCGCCTCCTTCGTCTCGTTGAACAAGCGCGCGTTCTGGATCGCGATCACGGCCTGGTCGGCGAAGGTTCGCAGCAGGTCGAATTCCTTCGCCGTGAACGGCACCGGCGGCAAGCGGGTGACGTGGATCGTGCCGATGCCCTTGCCTTCCCACAGCATCGGCGCGATCAGCATCGAAAAATTGCCGACGTCTCGGCCCATCTGGCGCATCGACTCGGGCACCGACGGTCCGTTCACCATGTCGGGGTAGTGCACGACCCGGCGCTTGCGGATGGGGTAGGCCTGGTACGACTGCGCCAGCGGTCTCGGGTAGCCGCGGTCCAGAAAGCGCCGCGCCTCCTCGGCCGCAATGCCGTTCTGATGCGCCTGGCCCACGGAGATGGCCTCGTGGCGAACCCATCCGCGCTCGTCGACGAGCGAGATGATGGCGTTGCCGCTGGCGAATAGCCGCTGGCAGGCCTGGACGATGGCCTCGAACACCGGCGCGCTGTCGGCGACGGAGTTGCTGATGACGCTCAGCACCTCGGCCGACGCGCGCTGCTGCTCGAGCGCTTCTTTCGTGTCGTTGAAGAGGCGCGCGTTCTGGATCGCGATCACGGCCTGGTCGGCGAAGGTCTGCACGAGTGCGACCTCTGCCGGAACGAATGCCCGCACCTCGCCGCGCGCCAGCGAGATGACGCCGATGGCCTCACCGTCGCGCAGCAGCGGCACGTTGAGCGCGGTGCGAAAGCCGATGCGCGCCTGGATCTCTCGCACGTCGGGGTACTCGGTGTCCAGCAGCGGCACCACGTCGTCGACGTGGATGGTGCTCCGGGTCAGCATCGCGCGGCCGGCGATGGAGGTGACCCGGACCGGCAGCACGTCGGTTTGCGAGCGGTCGGCGCCGGGACCGTAGCCGGTCGCGGCGTGCAGCTCGCCGCCCTGGAGCAGCCAGACGCGCGCCAGGTCGGCACGGCACAGCACCCCCGCCCGCTGCGCCACCGCTTCGAGCACCGGCTGCACGTCGGTCGGCGATTCGCTGATCACGCGAAGCACGTCCGAGGTGGCCGTCTGCCGGGCCAGCGACTCCTGGGTTTCGTTGAACAGCCGGGCGTTCTGCAGCGCCACCGCGACGTTGGCGGCGATGGTCTCCAGCAGCCTCTGGTCGCGCGCTTCGTAGGCGCCCTCGCGCTCCGCGTTCTGGACACTGATCACGCCTTGGCTGACGCCGTCGACCACGATCGGCACGCCGAGGTATGAACGTGCCTGGCGGCCGACGATGGTGGCGCCCATCTCCTGGCTGCGCCGATCGATATCCGAGTTGAGGATGAGCGCCTCGCCGCTCTCGATGATCTTGCTGGTCAGGCCTTCGCCGAAGGCAATCGGCGCGTTCTCCTCGCCGTGCCGGTACGGAAAATCGATCATCCCGGTGGCGCGGTCGAGCAGCGCGACGTACGCCATGTCGGCCTTGAACACCATGCGCACCTGCTCGCCCACCAGCTCGATCAGGGCGCCGAGGTCGAGCTTGCCCGACAGGCGCTGCGAGACTCGGTTGACGGTGTCGAGCTCGGCAGCGCGCTGCTGGGTCTCGGCGAACAGGCGTGCGCTCTCGAGCGCCACGCTCATGCTGCTGGCCAGCGTCTGCAGCAGGCGGACGTCGGCCTCGTCGAAAGCGTCGAAGCGATCGACGTTCTGGATGCTGATGTAGCCCTTGACGACGTCGCCCACGATCATCGGAGCGAATACCACCGACTTCGGCGGCTCGGTGCCTTCGATCGTCGAGCTGCCCCGCTCGGTGATCATCTCGGGCGTCAGGCGATTGAAGAAGATCGGTTGCCGCTTCTCGATCAGCTCGCGGCGGGTCTCGTTGATGGCGCGATCGGCTGAATGGAAGCGTCGGCCCTTCTCGAAGTTGTAGTTGAACTTCTCGACGCCGCGGTCGTGGTCGAAGCTCGCGACCAGCACGGACTGGGCGTCGAAGATGTCGCGGATCTTGTCGCCGACGAGGTCGTAGATGCCTTGCAGGTCGAGCCTGGC
>JAYVNL010000190.1:0-4243 GCA_043758495.1 Rhizobacter sp. | reverse complement strand
AGGAGGCCCTGAAGCTCGGTCTGGTCGATCGCCTCGGTGCAGGTGGCGACGCCACCGCTGCGGGCCTGGCCTACGCGCAGGAGCTGGTGGAATCGGGGGCGCCGGTGCGCCGCACCCGCGAAGTCAGCACGGCACTCGCCGATCCGGCTGTCAACCGCACCGCGCTCGAAGCGGCGCGAGCGGAGACCGCGAAGAAGGCGCGAGGCCTATTTTCGCCGTTCAAGATCATCGAGGCGGTCGAGGCCTCGTTCGAGCGCTCGTTCGACGACGGCCTGCGTCTCGAGCGCGAGTTCTTCGCGCAGTGCCTCGACAGCCCGCAGCGCCAGGGCTTGATCCACGCCTTCTTCGCCGAGCGCGAAGCCGTCAAGGCGCCCGGGACGCGCGACGCGATGCCGCGCTTCCTCGCCAGCGCAGGCATCGTCGGCGGTGGCACCATGGGCGCTGGCATTGCGATTGCGATGCTCGACGCCGGGCTGGCGGTGACGATGGTCGAACGCGACGCCGAGAGCCTCGCGCGCGGCCGCGCCAACGTCGAGAAGGTCTACGACGCCCTTGTCGCCAAGGGCCGCATGAGCGCCGACGCGAAGGCAGCGGTGATGGTGCGCTACAGCGGCTCGACGTCATACGACGCTTTCGCTGACGTCGATCTCGTCGTCGAGGCGGTGTTCGAGGACATGGCGGTCAAGAAGGCGGTTTTTGCCGAACTCGACCGTGTCTGCAAGCACGGTGCGGTGCTTGCCACCAATACCTCGTACCTCGACATCGATGAGATCGCCGCGAGCACCTCGCGGCCGCAGGACGTCCTGGGCCTGCACTTCTTCTCGCCAGCCAACATCATGAAGCTGCTCGAGATCGTCGTGCCGGCGAAGGTCTCGGCCGACGTGGTTGCGACCGGCTTCGAGCTGGCAGGCAAGCTTAAAAAAGTGGCCGTGCGCGCCGGCGTCTGCGACGGCTTCATCGGCAATCGCATCCTGGCGGTCTATCGGCAAGCGGCTGACCACATGCTGGAAGACGGCGCGTCGCCGTACGAGATCGACCAGGCCGTGCGCGAGTTCGGTTATCCGATGGGTCCCTTCCAGGTGTCGGATCTCGCCGGCGGCGACATCGGCTGGGCCACCCGCAAGCGCAAGGCGGCCACGCGCGACCCGCACGCCCGCTACGTGCACATTGCCGACCGCCTCTGCGAGCACGGTTGGTTCGGGCAGAAGACTGGCCGTGGCTGGTATTTCTATCCCGAGGGTGCTCGCACCGGCAGGCAAGACCCCGAAGTGCTCGCCATCGTCGACGCCGAGCGCGCGAAAGCCGGCGTCACCCCGCGCAACTTCACCGATGAAGAAATCATCCGCCGCTACATGGCCGCGATGGTCAACGAGGGTGCCAACGTTGTGCACGAGGGCATCGCGCTGCGGCCGCTCGACGTCGACGTGGTGTTCCTGTCCGGCTACGGGTTCCCCCGTTACCGCGGCGGGCCGATGAAGTACGCCGACATGGTCGGCCTGCCCCGGATGCTGGCCGACATCCGGGAGTTTGCCCGGCAGGACCCTCTCTTCTGGCAACCGTCGCCTCTGCTGATCGATCTGGTCGAGCGCGGCGCCAGCTTCGACAGCCTCAATCATTCCTCAGGGAGCGCACGCCATGCGTGAAGCCGTCATCGTCTCCACCGCCCGCACCCCGCTGACCAAGGCGCATCGTGGCGAATTCAACGTCACTCCAGGACCGACACTGGCGTCTTTCGCAGTGCGCGCCGCCGTCGACCGCGCTGGCATCGATGCGGCGCTGATCGAGGACATGATTCTCGGCTGCGGCTACCCGGAGGGCACGACCGGCCGCAATGTCGCGCGCCAGACGGTCGTGCGGGCCGGCTTGCCGATCGGCGTCGCGGGCATAACCGTCAACCGCTTCTGTGCCTCAGGCCTGCAGGCGATCGCGATGGCCGCGGGCCGCATCGTCGTCGAGGGCGTGCCGGCGATGATCGCCGGCGGCGTCGAAAGCATCTCGCAGATCCGCACCCGCAGCGCCACCGACAGCGGCGACAGCGGGATCGATCCGTGGATCGTCGACGCGAAGCCTGCGTTGTACATGTCGATGATCGAGACCGCCGACATCGTCGCCGAGCGCTACGGCATCAGCCGGGAGGCGCAGGACCGCTTCTCGGCCGAGAGCCAGCGCAAGACCGAGGAAGCCCAGCTCGCCGGCCGCTACCGCGACGAGATCGTCGCCTGCACGACCACGATGGCGGTGACCGACAAGGAGACCAAGGCGGTGACCCGGCGCGAGGTCACCGCCGAAATTGACACCTGCAACCGCCGTGGCACGACCTACGAAGCGCTCGCCAAGCTCGAGCCGGTAATGGGAGCAGGCAAGTTCGTCACCGCCGGCAATGCCTCGCAGCTTTCCGACGGCGCGTCGGCCTGCGTGCTGATGGAGGCCGGCGAAGCTACGCGCGCCGGTATCGCACCGATGGGAGCTTTTCGCGGCTTGGCCGTGGCCGGCTGCGAGCCCGACGAGATGGGCATCGGTCCGGTATTCGCAGTGCCCAAGCTGCTTGCGCGCCATGGCCTGAAGGTGGACGACATCGATCTGTGGGAGCTCAACGAGGCCTTCGCGTCGCAGTCGATCTACTGCAGGGACAAGCTCGGCATCCCCGACGAGCGGCTCAACGTCAACGGGGGCGCGATCTCGATCGGCCATCCGTTCGGTATGACTGGATCCAGGCTCGCGGGCCACGTTCTGATCGAAGGCAGGCGGCGTGGTGCGAAGTACGCCGTCGTCACGATGTGCATCGCCGGCGGCATGGGCGCTGCCGGCTTGTTCGAGATTTACTGAGGGTTGCCCCATGGACGTGAATTTCACTCCCGAAGAAGAGACGTTTCGCGCCGAGGTGCAGGCGTTTCTTGCCGACAAGCTGCCAGCGCGACTGGCAGACAAGGTGCGCACCGGCGTGCACCTGACGAAGTCCGACATGCAAGAGTGGCATGCCATCCTGAACGCGCGCGGCTGGCTGGCCAACCACTGGCCCGAACAGTACGGCGGGCCAGGCTGGAACGCGGTGCAGAAGTTCATCTTCGAGCACGAGACCGCGCTGGCGCATGCGCCTCGCATCGTGCCGTTCGGGGTCAACATGCTCGGGCCGGTGCTGATCAAATTTGGCAACGAGGCGCAGAAACATCATTGGCTGCCGCGCATCCTCGATGGTTCCGACTGGTGGTGTCAGGGCTATTCAGAGCCTGGCGCGGGCTCGGACCTCGCCGCGGTGAAGACCACGGCGGTGCGGGAGGGCGACTGCTACGTGGTCAACGGCCAGAAGACCTGGACCACGCTCGGCCAGCACGCGAACATGATCTTCTGCCTCGTGCGCACGAACCGCGAGGCGAAGAAGCAGGAGGGCATCGGCTTTCTGCTGATCGACATGACATCGCCTGGCGTCGAGCTGCGGCCGATCATCACGCTCGACGGCGAGCACGAGGTCAACGAAGTCTTCCTCACCGACGTGCGCGTGCCGGCCGAGAACCTGGTCGGCGAGGAGAACAAGGGCTGGACCTGTGCCAAGTACCTGCTGACCTACGAGCGGACCAACATCGCAGGCGTCGGCTTTTCGGTCGCGGCTCTGGAGCGGCTGAAGAAGGTGGCCGCCACGCAGAACAAGAGCGGCCGGCCGCTCGCCGAGGACCCGGCTTTCGCAGCCCGCCTCGCGCGCGTCGAGATCGAGCTAGAGAACATGAAGACCACCAATTTGCGCGTCATCGCCGCCGTGGCCGGCGGCGGCGTGCCCGGGGCGGAAAGCTCCATGCTCAAGATACGCGGCACGCAGATTCGGCAGGAGATCTCCTCGCTGGCGCGGCGTGCGATGGGACCGTACGCGCAGCCCTTCGTCGCCGAGGCGCTGGAAGAAGGCTTTGAGGGGCTGTCGATCGGGCCCCGCGAGGCGGCTCCCGCGGCCACGCAATACTTCAATAACCGCAAGCTGTCGATCTTCGGCGGCTCCAACGAGATTCAGAGAAACATCATCTCCAAGATGATCCTGGGCCTGTGAGGAACGCGAGATGAACTTCGAACATACCGAAGACCGCCGCATGCTGGCGGACACGCTGGGCCGCTTCGTCAAGGAACAATACGGCTTCGAGACACGCGACAGAATCTCGAAGTCGGCGCAAGGCTACAGCACTGAGCTGTGGCGGCAGTTCGCCGATCTGGGCGTCATCGGCGCACTGTTCAGCGAAGCCGATGGCGGCTTTGGTGGTGC
>JAYVNL010000189.1:0-4244 GCA_043758495.1 Rhizobacter sp. | reverse complement strand
CCGAAGTCGAGCACGATGTGATGGGTGTGGCTGGCGAAGCCGTCTTCGGTGCAGTCGACGTTGCCGGCGACCGTCGCGCTCGCCGGAGCCTTCGGCGTGTACGCGTTGGTGACGGGCTTCTCGGCCGATGCCGGTGCGACGGTGGAGCCGAAGCCGGCCGAGTTGAATGGCGTCCCGCCTGCAGCCGCCACCACATCGATTGACGTCGCCGGCGCGGTGGCCGAAGCAGCCGCGGCCACGGCCCCCTCGGAAACGCCCTCCGCGGCCAGTTGCTCGGGCGTGAGCCGGGCCGGCAATTCGTCCCAAGTGAGCTGATCTTCGATGGCGTAGGCCAGCACTCTGGGCACCGTGCGCCAGTTGTCGATCGAGCCGGTGGGGCACGGCGAGATGCAGGCCATGCACAGGTTGCAAACGTCGGCCCGCACGACGTAGTTGCGGTCGTCGTGCGTGATGGCGCCCACCGGGCACGTCGCCTCGCAGGTATTGCAGCGTATGCAGATCTCGGGATCGATCAGATGCTGCTGGATGACCTCGGCAGGCGAGGCAAGGGCGACCGTCTCCATCAGGGCGGCTTCAGCCGAAGCGCACGTATTCGAAGTCGATCGGCTGCTTGTTCACGCCCACCACCGGCGGCGCGATCCAGCCGGCGTACTTGCCCGGTTCGACCACCGGCCCCATGAGCGAGGCGACGAAGGCGCGGTCGGCCGCGGAGGGCAGCCACTCGGCCTCGCGCAGCTTCCATTCGTCATCGTTCACGACGCGCCCTTCGGGTGACATGCGGATGCCGGCGAGCGCGCCGATCTTGCGGTTGAACGCCTTGTGCGGCACCAACAGCCGCGCGCTCAGACCGGCCTTCTCGAGCACCCGGTTCCAGCGGCCGACGCCGGCCACCGAGTCCTTGATGAAGTCGTCTCGCAGCACCTCGTTGAGCGCGTTGAGCATCGGCACTTCCTTCTCGCCGAGCTGGCCGTTCTGCACCTCGAGCACCTTGTAGGTCTGGCCTTTCAGCACGTGGTCGTCGACGCGCTTGCCTTCTTCGTAGCGGCCCTTCAGGCCCGACGAATAGAAGGTGGCCGCGTTGCTCGACTGGTCGGCACCGAACAGGTCGATCGTCACCGAGTAGTGGAAATTGAGATAGCGCTGGACGGTACCTAGATCGATCGCGCCCCCCGCACGCACGAGCGCCGCGTCGTCGGTCTTGAGCTCGTTCATCACCTGCGCCGTGCGCTGGATGGTGCGCGAGACGCCGCTCTCGCCCACGAACATGTGGTGCGCTTCTTCGGTGAGCATGAACTTCGTCGTGCGCGCCAGCGGATCGAACGCGCTCTCGGCCAGCGCCGAGAGCTGGAACTTGCCGTCGCGGTCGGTGAAGTAGGTGAACATGAAGAAGGCGAGCCAGTCGGGCGTCTTCTCGTTGAAGGCGCCGAGGATGCGCGGGTTGTTCTCGTCGCCCGACGTGCGCTCGAGCAGCGCGCCGGCTTCCTCGCGACCGTCGCGGCCGAAGAACTTCTGCAGCAGGTAGACCATCGCCCACAGGTGGCGACCTTCTTCGACGTTGATCTGGAACAGGTTGCGCAGGTCGTAGAGGCTCGGCGCGGTGAGGCCGAGGTGGCGCTGCTGCTCGACCGAGGCCGGCTCGGTGTCTCCCTGCGTGACGATGATGCGGCGCAGGTTGGCGCGATGCTCGCCGGGCACGTCTTGCCAGGCCTTCTCGCCCTTGTGGTCGCCGAAGTTGATCTGCCGTTCCGCGTTGCCCGGCTGCAGGAAGATGCCCCAGCGGTAGTCGCGCATCTTCACGTAGTCGAAGTGGGCCCAGCCCTGCGGATCCACGCTCGTGGCGGTGCGCAGATACACGTCGTGGTTGGTCGAACCTTCGGGGCCCACGTCGTCCCACCAGTTGATGAAGTTGGGCTGCCACTGCTCGAGCGCGCGCTGCAGCGTGCGGTCGTCGGCGAGGTTGACGTTGTTGGGGATCTTCTGCGAGTAGTCGATGGACATGATGCTGTTCTCGATGCTTGTCAAATCTCAGACGCGGTTGAAATCGAAGCCGGCCTTCTCGCCGGTGCCGTAGACCTTGAGCGCCCCTTTCGGGCCCACGGCGTTCGGGCGCTGGAAGATCCAGTTCTGCCACGCCGTGAGGCGGCCGAAGATGCGCGTGGCCATGTTCTCCTTGCCGGCGAAGCGCAGGTTGGCCTCGAGGCCGGTGAGCGCGTCGGGGCTCATCGCGGCACGCTCCTCGAGCGCGGTGCGGATCTCGTCGTCCCAGTCGATGTCGTCGGGCGCGGCGGTCACCAGGCCAAGCTTCATCGCCTCGTCGGCGTCGAGCGCGCTGCCGATCGACGCACGGGCAGCGGCCAGTGGCGCCTCTTCCTCGTAGAAGCGGCGCGCGAGTCGCGACTGATCGGTGACCATCGGCAGCACGCCGAAATTCATCTCGCTCAGCATGAGCTTGGGTGCGCGCCCGGGTTCGTCGGGCAGCGCCAGCATGTAGGTGCGGTCGGCGGCGAAGGCGAGCTCGGCAAGCGAGCCGGCAAAGCACGAGCCGGGCTCGACGAAGGCGAACAGCGTGCGCGGGGAAACGTCGAGCCGGGCGAAGGTGCGGCGCAGCAGGCCGATCGCCTCGCGTATGAACCAGTGCTCGCGGTGCTGCATCAGCCAGCGGTCGGCGAGCAGCACGTTGGCCGCATTGCCCTCGGTCTTCAGGATCCAGGTACCCATCTCCGGCTCGTTGGTGCGCAGGTGCAGGATCGCGTCGTCGAGCTGGCGTGCCATGGCCACCGGCCAGAACGCGCTGCCGTGCGCGAGGATGCCGTCGATGCCTCCCGCGGGCGGCTCGCCTGCCGGCGCACGTACCGTGATGGTGGCGGTACGACGCAGCCGATCGATGGCCACGCCCACATGCAGGTAGTCGAGCGCGTCGGCGCTTTCGGTGCGCTCGACGCGCATGAGCGTCACGCCGTTCGCGCCGGCCGGCCGCGCGCTGGTGGCACCGAGCCGGGCTGCACGCTCGTGCACCACGGCCGCGAACTGCGCCGGCTTGGCGACCGCATCGACCAGCCGCCAGTCGACGGCGCGCTGCCCGCGCACGCCCTCGACCGAGGTGCAGAAGATGTCGGCCAGATCGTGACGAACCTTGCGCTTGTCGGTCACGCGCGTCAGGCCGCCGGTGCCGGGCAGCACGCCGAGCAAGGGCACCTCGGGCAGGGACACCGACGATGACCGGTCGTCGACGAGCACGATCTCGTCGCAGGCCAGCGCCAGCTCGTAGCCGCCGCCCGCGCAGGCGCCATTCACGGCCGCGAGGAACTTGATGCCGGAATGCGCCGACGTGTCTTCGATGCCGTTGCGCGTCTCATTGGTGAACTTGCAGAAGTTCACCTTCCACGCGTGGCTCGAGACGCCGAGCATGAAGATGTGGGCGCCCGAGCAGAACACCCGATCCTTCGCGCTGGTGACGATCACCGCGCGCACTTGCGGATGCTCGAAGCGGATGCGGTTCAGCGCATCGGCCAGCTCGATGTCGACGCCGAGGTCGTAGCTGTTGAGCTTGAGCGTGTAGCCGGGGCGTATGCCGCCGGCTTCGGCGATGTCGAGGTGCAGCGTGGCGAGCGTGCCTTCGACGCCGAGCTTCCAGTGGCGGTACTGCGACGGGTCGGTGCGGTAGTCGACGCGCGGCGGAGAGGTCGTTTCCATCGGGGTTGCTTCCGAGTGCAGCTGCATCATAGTGCTTGCATTGCCGGACCGTCAATCTTCAATATGCATTTTTATGCACTTACCGACTTCAGGCGGCGGCGGGCTTTTGCGGCCCGGCGACCATCTTGCGCAGACGCTCAACGCTCCTGGACACGCTCTCGCCGCTGGTGTTCAGCGTGTAGTCGGCCTTGGCGTAGAAGTCTTCGCGGCCGGCCAGGATGCGCCGCAGGTCTTCCATCGCCTCGCGGCTCGCCGCCATCGGCCGCGTGTCGCCCTGCGCGGCCACGCGCGCCATGTGCTCTTCGGGCGCGGCCTGAAGCCAGACCGTGGTGCAGCGCGAGAGCAGCACGTTGAAGGTCGCCGGCTCGGAGACGATGCCGCCCGGCGTGGCGATCACCGCTTCGGCGTGCAGGCCGAGCGTCTCGTCGAGCGCGCGGCGTTCGTAGCGGCGGTAGGCGTTGCTGCCGTAGAGATCGTGGATCTCGCGGATGCTGCAGCCGGCCGCCTTCTCGATCTCGCGGCTCATCTCGATAAAAGGCAGGTCCATCGCC